>NZ_MZGU01000006.1 GCF_003111605.1 Methanobrevibacter woesei
AAGGGTAGGTTATCCACGTGTTACTGAGCCGTACGCCACGAATCTAAATTCGTTCAACTTGCATGGCTTAATCGAATCCCAATAGCAGTAGCATCTGCCAGGATCAAACAGAATTGAAAAAAGCAGAATACAATATGTAAAGTACAAAACTACACAAAAGTAATAGACAGGATATGCATACTTGATAAAAATCTAACAATCAAATATCACCACATCTACAAAACCTACATCATATCTAAATAATATTAGACACTCATCATGAATAATAATCAATTAATATAAAATATAGCATTTTACAAAAAAACACTACACAATAATAATATAATTATAATAAATTATAGCTACATGCGGAAAAGCAACCATCATAGCTGAAATTGTTACAACACAATAAGCTTAGGTCATCGCCATAAAACACATAGCACATCTAATAGCAAGAGAAGTTTTATACACAAATTCATTTTAAAAATATTGCAATTTTTATTAAAAACTTAAAATATTCATAATAATCATTACATATCATAAATTCAAAAAATATTATGAATATAAATCACGTTTAATAGACAAATAATGAAAATAAAATTTTCTTTAAAGATAATTATAATCCTTAATACCCATGAAATAATGATTAATACTAAAAATAAAATTTGTAATACATAGGTTATTTATTATATTATGTAGTAGCAGAATATCAGATTATATTTAAAACTTTCTATCTAAATCAAATAATAATTACTTTATATATACCAAAATATAATTTAATTTGGTGATAAAATATGAAGTTCGGTATAGAATTTGTTCCGCAACAACCATTAAGTGAAATTGTAGAATTAGTAAAATTAGCAGAAGATGTTGGTTTTGAATACACCTGGATTACAGATCATTACAACAACAAAAATGTATACGCAGCATTAGCATTAATCGCTGACGCAACTGAAACTATTAAATTAGGACCTGGTGTAACTAACCCATATGTAAGAAGTCCTGCTATTTCAGCATCTGCAATTGCAACCATTGATGAAATTTCTGAAGGAAGAGCTACCTTTGGTATTGGTCCTGGAGACAAAGCTACTTTCGATGCATTAGGTATTGAATGGACTAAACCAGTATCCACCATTAGATCTGCTATCGCTGATATTAACACTTTATTAGCTGGAGAAAAAACTGAAGGTGGAGCAGCATTAGGTGGAGTAAAAGCTGTACAAGAAAAAATCCCTATTTACATGGGTGCACAAGGACCTAAAATGTTAGAAACCGCAGGAGAAATCGCTGACGGTGTTTTAATCAACGCATCCAACCCTAAAGATTATGAAGCAGCAATGCCTATGATTAAAAAAGGTATTGAAAATGCTGGCGGATCAAAAGACTTCGATGTAGGTGCATACACTGCAACTTCTATTGGTGCTGACTCTGATGCAGCTAAAAACGCAGCAAGAATTGTTGCAGCATTCATTGCAGCAGGTTCCCCAGCTCCTGTATTAGAAAGACACGGATTACCTGAAGGAATTAACGAAAAAATCGGTGCATGCTTAGGTAAAGGTGACTTCGGTGGAGCAATTGGTCTTGTAGACGATGCTGTACTCGATGCATTTTCCGTATGTGGTACTCCTGACGAATTTATACCTAAGATTGAAGGTTTAGCTGAAATGGGTGTAACCCAATACGTAGCTGGATCCCCTGTAGGTAAAGATGTAAAAGAATCTATCAAATTATTAGGAGACGTAATCGCAAGTTTCTAAACTCCTAATTTTTTCTTTTTTTCTTTTTCTTTTTTTAATCAAATATCAAAACTGTTTTTTTAACTCTAATTTTATAAGCACTAGCTATTTTTTTAAAAGTCTTATTCTCCAGATTATACAAACTTTTAATTAAAAACAATTTCTTATATTATAATAATATTGTAGGAATTAGTTATGACAAGGTAGTATAATGGAGATTGAAAAATTAACAAAAGAAATTAGAAATCGTGCTTTTGAAAAAAAGAAAGATAAGACACCTGAACAAGTTGCTGCTAGTTGGTATAATGATGATTTAACTTACAATGGTGTTTCAAAAACATTATTTATGATTTTACCTACTCCAGGATGTTCATGGGCTCTTGGAGACAGTGGTGGATGTACAATGTGCAGTTATGTTTCTGATTGTACATTAGAGCCTATTGATGATGATAAAATCATTGAAATATTTAACAACCACTTATCTAGATTTCCAATAGCTGAAGAAGATAAAATATCAGTTAAACTTTTTGCATCTGGAAGTTTTTTAAATCCATATGAACTTCCAAAGACAGCTCGTGATTATATTCTTAAAAAACTAGCTGAAATGGATAATGTTTGCGAAATTATTGTTGAATCAAGACCTGAATATGTAAATGAAAAAGTTCTTGATGAAATCTTTGAAATAATTGGTGATAAATTATTTGAAGTTAGTATGGGTCTTGAAACATACAATGATGAAACCAGATTAAACAAAATCAATAAAGGATTTACAGCTAAAGATTTTGAAGATGCAGTTCATTTAATTCAAAAAATGAGAGATGAAAAAGATTATGATATTAAATCTAAAGCATATGTTTTTGTTAAGCCTATCTTATTAAATGAAAAAGAAGCTATTGATGAAGCTATTGAAACTGCATATTATTGTGAAGAATTAGGCGTTGACAGATTGTCTTTCTGTCCTGCAACCATCCATGCTCAAACTTTAATTGAAAGATTATGGAGACAGGGCGCATACAACCCTCCTTGGATTTGGAGTGCAATTGAAATCATAAATACAGTTCGTGAAAATGTTAAAATTCCTGCACTACTGGATACTTCTGGTTTTGGTTCTAGGAGAGGACCATATAATTGTAAAAAATGTAACAAGACTTTGAAAAATATGATAATTGATTCAAATCTTACCCAAAGTCTCATTGAATATGATTGTGAATGTAAAAAACAGTGGAAAGCAGAAGTTATTGCAAGTGATATGAATAAATCAAAAACCCCTGTAAAACATATTCCATTATACTAATATAACATGAAAAATAGATATTTTATACAATAGGAGGAAAAAAATGAAGATGGAATTAGTAAGTGTACTTTCTGTAATTTTAGGTATACTAATTATTGCATTTCCTATAATGGGAGTTATTGCTGCTTCAGACTTGATTGGACTAGCTTTACTTTTAATAGCCATTATTCTTTTAATTACAGGAGTATCAATTATGGATTACAATACATCTGGAGCGATTCTAGACTATTTTTTAGGTATTGTAATGCTTATTGTCAGCTTAATTATAATTTTTAATCCAAATTTCTTCCCATTCCTTGCTGAAATCCTATTATACCTTGGAGGAATATTCCTAATAATTGTTGGAGTTGTAGCTCTTATTAATAATCGCCAAGGCAGATTTGGATTTTGGATTGGTATTGCAGGAATTCTTCTCGGTGTAATTTACATTGTTGTGGGAACCTACATATCTGATCCTATTGTTTTAGGAACATTAATTGGAGTTTGGTTAATAATTAGCGGAATATTAAAATTCTTAGATAGATAGAATTAAAAGAATCTATCACTCTTCTTTTTTTGGTGTTTACAATGATATGTATAAGTGCAGATTTTGACCCTGTTCATAAAGGGCATGAACAGTTAATTAAAAAGGGTAGAGAAATAGCTGATGAAAAGGGATGTGAACTTGTTGTTTACCTAAATAAAGGTTTCAGTGCTAATCATGCACCTTTTTTTGTTAATTTTGATGCAAGATCTAAAATGGCACTGGCTTTAGGTGCTGATAGAATAGTTCCTGTTGAAGGACTTCATCACAGATTCATTTTATCTTACAGTGTTCCAATAAGGCTTTCTATGATGCATGAAGATGGAGCAACAGATTATATTACTGGAGCCTCAATTTCACTTGATGAAATAGCTAAAAAGGCAGAACGCTTTATAAAAGAAGGAAAATTTGTTGGAATGCCCAAAAACTATCCTAATAGAAATGAAATTAGATGGTATGCATTGAATGAATTTTTAAAAGATAAATATGGTCGTAAACTTGATTTTCATGTTATAAAAGAAGTCAAAGATGGTGGAAAAGTTTCAGGAAGATTAATAAGACAGTCAATTATTGATAATGATTATACCATCCCTAAAGAAACAAGAAAAGTTCTTCCAAAATCCACAATAGAAATTCTTGAAGAAGAAATAGCTAAAGGCCAGATAAACAATGAACGCAACTATAAAGAGATTTTTAAAACAATGAATACCACCTCCAGAGGCTATTTATCCAAAATTGCTTATTTAAATGGAAAAGCAGTTAATGAAATTATTAAAAGAAGAGTTTATAGAGATAATGAATCTATCTGGGCAGCCTTTAGAAGAGCTGACTATGGTCCTGTAATGACAAGACTTGCAGTAAGTGCAATTGAGATGAATGTTACTAAAAAAGAAGTAATGGATTTAATGAAAGAATATGAATCCCTAAATCTAATTCCAAGTGAACAGAAAGTTCAAAGGGTTATTGACCGTGCATGGTATGTTGCATCCCAAATAGAAAATGGCCTAAGTGCAGGTGAAGCTAACAAAAAGTTTAGAAGTGAAAAAATAGCTATCGATTCAACACCTCTTGAAATACATGCTGGACTTAACTTGACTAAATTTGAAACAAAATTAATGAAAGAAGGCATAAATGCAGATGTCTATGTTGATAAGGACAATAAGGTATCTGTTGAGCTTAGGGCAGAGGGTAAAAAAATAAAAACCAATCTTAGATTACCTGCAAAAGAAGTGACCTATTTAAGATATATTATAGATTCAAATTTTATTCCAGTTACTGGTGTTGTTGAAAAAAGTAAGAAAGGGTTTAAAATAAAAGTTGAAATTGGTAAATAACGCTATAGAGAGATATCATTAAATTTGAATAATATATTTCTTAGTTCATCATTTAAAATATCAATAGCTGGTTTATAAATATCCTGTGGCACTTCCCAGTAAGCTGATGCAATACTTCCAGCAATAGCTGCCTGTGTATCAGCATCTCCACCTAAAGAAATTGCATTCCTTATAGTGCTTTCATAATCATCACTTACTAAAAAGGCCATAATGGATTCTGGAACTGAACCCTGACATGATGCATCAAAAGAATATTCCTTTCTGAGTCTGTTGAAATCCCTACTTAAATCATAATGATATTCTTCTTCAATATACTCCTTAATTTTATTTTTACTTTTCCCAGTTTTTGCAAGATAAATAGTTGCTGCAACACTTTTTGCCCCTTTAATTCCTTCAGGATGATTATGAGTCACTTTTGCTGATTTTTCAGCCAGCTGTTCAACTTCTTCCAATGAATTTCCAATCCATGCAACTGGTGATACCCTCATAGCTGAACCATTACCCCAACTATTATATGGATCTGGACTTGATGCTTCCAGCCAGTTTAAAAAGAGACCACCATATCCAGCTGAGGGATAATTATTTCCAAAGTATTTTAAATTTTTAATAAGAGATTTTTCACTTAAATCTTTCCTATCTTCAAGTATCCATGATGCAATAGCTACTGTCATGATTGTGTCATCAGTAAATCGTGAATTTACAGGATACAATTCAAAATCAGTACTTTTAAGACCTTCTCTTTCACGTGTAGAACCAATTATGTCACCACAGATAGCACCAATAATTCCTTTCATTTTAACATCCTCAGTTAATAAATTATATTTAATTAGATAATAAGATTATAATAAGTGCTTCTATTTGAAGTTTATATCAAAAAAGGAAATTATCATATTCTTTTTAACTTTTTATATGTGGCACGAGTCATAGTTAAATCATTGAAATCTTTAAAATAAGAAATTATTTCTTCCAGTTCCTCTTCTTTTCTAGAGGAACTATTTTTTGTATTTTTTATCCGAGAGAGTGCACTGTTGATAAATGCATCCCCTTCACTGTATGCAATTGTTTCAAGAACTTCTTTTTCTAAATTAAATTCCTTTGCAATTTCCATTGTTTCAATAAGTGTTGTAGAAACAGTTTTTGTATAAATGCTTCTTAAAAGTTTCAAACGGGAAGCATCACCAATCTTATCGCTTATTATTTTTACAGGCAAATAGCTATTTAAGAAAACAAGCTGGTCTGCTTTCTCACCAGATAAATAAATCATAGGAGAGGATTCAACTTTTCCAATGATTGCCCCATCCACAAAATTATCAACAGTTTTATTTATTTCTTCAGATGTTTCAGGTGAAATATTATTTAAATCAAGAAATATTCCTTTGGTTTTAGACCCGTATTCACTAGCTACTTCAAGTGCCTGTGAAGGAGAATTTGCAGAGATTAATAAATCTGATTCAATAGCTACCTGATTAAAATCATCTAAAATCTCAACATTAGCTTTTTTCATCCTGTTAATTGATTGTTTGGATCTGCCATAATCTGAAGAGATTATTTTTTCATTTCTGAAGAGTATAGTTAAGTTTTCACTAACTCTTCCAAAACCAATAAACCCTATTATCATATTGAATCTTATTAATTAGCTTTTAAAATAACCATATCCTGAAGGTTTACTCCAATATCTCTTGAAATAACATCACATTTAGAGCAGAACATGAAGTATAAATCTTTATCAGAAGTGTCTATCTCTGTAAGACCTTCATAATTTCCCATTCCTTTAGATATTATGAAATCATGGTCATTAAAGATCTCTCTAAATTCATCAGAGATTTCACTATCCACATATCCAACAGTTCCTGCACCAATCTCTACAAGGTCAGCAAATTCATCAAGACCCACATCCAAAGCATCTTCCATGCACGCATCATTTATAATTGGTTCAGATTTTACTGCAACTGTAATATCAACATCATACTCCTTAATTTTTCTAAGAAGTAACTTATCAAATACAATCTCACCAGTATTATCTACAAGATATAAGACTTTATTATGTTTCTTTAAAGATTCTTCAAAATGTTCTACATCATTTATAGTTAATTCCTTTTTAAGCGCATTGTTTATTAGTGAATCAACATCAGTATCAATTTTAAAAGCTCCAAAATCTAAAATATTTCCAATAATAGCTATTTTAACATGATTTTCCAGACTATCATTTTCTCTAAGAATATCTTCAACAACAGGAATATATTTCAAAGCTATCCTATTTCCTTCAGCTTTTTCCTGAACATAAGGATCCCTGCAGCCAGTTCTTTCTTTAATTAAATTATGAATCTGAGAACCAGTTTTATTTGAGTTGGTGGTACTGTAAAAATTAGAACTTAAAAATTCATAAATTTCTCTTATTAATTCTATTTTAAGATTATAATCCTCTGTTGCTAAATCAATAGCTTCACTAGCTTGTCTTAAAAAACATGCTCCACATTCAAAACCAATTTTCAATTTAACCACCATATATAATTTGAACTAATTGAATTTCATCGCCATCATTAATTTTATTTTCTTTAATTACAATTTCCCCATTTTGTTTTGGAACATATAGCTGAGAAGATAATTCTAGCTGATTAAATAAATCTTCAATAGTGAAATCATCATGAGGCAATTCCATATCTTCTATTTTGTCTTTAATTTTTAATGTGAATGAAATTTTAATCACCTTTTAATTCCTCAATAAAACTACAGGCTCTGCATAATTCATTTGCTGAAGGCTGACCACATATTTTACATCTAGAAGAGGAATACTGCTTATCTAAAGAATTACCAAGTGCCTTTTTAATTTTATCATATCCTCTTAAGGTGGAATATTTGATTGTAGGGTGTTTTTCATTAAGTTTATTTATTAAATCTGAAACTTCAGCTCTGAAAGACTGCATAGCATATGGACAGCTATCAAAATGCACATCCAAACCTTTAGCAACAACATATAATCCTATTTCATACTCGGGAATTTCTCTTAATGGTTTGATTTTAACTGTAAACTCTTCAGCTTTAGATTCAGTCTTTGGACCTAATTTAGTCAAATTATCAATATTTCCCTCAAGATAATTCATCATAATACCCTGAACTTCATCATCTAAATTATGCCCAGTAGCTATTTTTGTAGCACCCATTTCACGTGCTGCCTTATTAATAAGAGCTCTTCTAAAAACACCACAATAAGTGCAGGACCCTCTGTGGTTTTCTCTTTGCATTATTTCATCCAAAGTAATGCCATATTCTTCCTTAAGAGAAACAACCCTATGCTCAATTCCTAATCGTTTTGCATGATTTATAGCTATATCTACACCATCTTGACGATATCCATCTATTCCTTCATCAACAGTTACTGCACAAATATCAATTATATGCATTTTACGAAAACTATCTAAAATTTCAAGAACAGTTACACTATCTTTACCTCCAGAAAGCGCAATTAATACTTTATCTCCTTTGTCAAGAAGTTTTTCTTTTTTAACTGTTTTAATAGCTTTTTTCTCAATTGATTCAATAAAACAGTCCTTACACAAAGCCTGACCAGACTGTTCTTTTTTAATTATAACTTGAGGATTACCACATTTAGTACATTTCATAATAATCTCCCTACATAGATTCTACAAATCTAGCTAGTTGATTTAATGTATTAACTTCAAAAACTTGAGCTCCCGCATCTTCATAAAGGGAAACACAACTATCAACAATATCCCATTTATTTCTATCTTCAGGGTTTAAAATAATAACCTTTTTTGAATCTCTTACCATTTCTTCAATTAAATCACGACTGGACTGAACTCCATCAACCTTAGGTCCTGCCCAATCTCTACAATCAGACAAAATAATGACATAGGATTTGTTACTTAAATTTACCTTATCCATAAACTGTTCAAAGGCAGTATACATATTAGATGTTCCATGAATCATAGCATTCTTAATACGTAAATCTTTCACTTTAATAAAAGAATTAAGCAAAGTATCTTCTTTCAAAGCCCCAGTTGTTTCAATAACCTTATTATCAAATTCAAAGGTTCTGGAATTTTTAAATGCTGTTTGAGTAGAATACATCAGCATAAAAAACCAGCTACTAATCCATTCACAAGACCCACTGATATCATTTAAGAAAAGATGCTCATTTTTATGAAGTCTTGGTTTTGCTTTTACAAGCTCAATAGGAGTTCCACCATACTTAAGATTAGCCCTAATAGTTCTCCTCATGTCAATTCTATTTGTTTTAGCTAAAGATTTTCTCCTTGAACGTTTATTAGCTATTCTCCTACCTAATCTTTGACAGATTTCAAGCATTCTAGGATCAAAACGGTTAAGTTTAGTTAGATCCTTATTCATTAACTCCCCATCTCTTTCAAGTTTCTGTACTTCTTCAAGTAAGGGCTGGCCTGAAAGTTGTTTAAGCATTTCATTATTAATTTTCTCTTTACGGAGCTTACTGGATTTAGAGTTTGGTTTTTTAATTATGTATTTATTAGATTTTGGACCACCTTTACCATAAGTGAACTTCTCATTAGCTTTACTTTTTGCTTCCTGTTCAAATTCATCATTTGGCCTAAATAGTTCATCAAAAATCTTATTGAATTTAGGAATATCATATTTATCTTTAATATAAATAGAACGAAGAGCAGTCCTTAAAATATTCCTATCTTCATCAGCCAAATTATTATAGGTTACTACTGCTGACTGTGTACTTCTAACACTTACTGGAATGCCTGCATCTCTTAACTTCTTAGACAATAAGGCAATTTCATCAATCATAGTTATTATCCTTTGTTAAAAAATTCTTTTAAAACTCTTTTTTTATCACTTTCAGTTTTAATAGCTACTCCAATACTATCTTCAAGAGAATCTTCTAAGTTTTTATTATCTAAATTCATAGCAGATCTAACCCAGTCAACAGTACCTCTAACCGATGGCTTTTTCATTAAATTAAGATTACGTATTTTATGTACAAGTGAAACTACTTTAGATACAGTTTCTTCATCCACATTAGGGATTTTAGATTTAACAATTTCAATTTCCCTACCCATTGATGGGTATGGCATATATAAGAAAAGACATCTGTCTTTTGTTTCATCAAGTAAAGACCTTTGAGAGTTAGATGTTAAAACTACTATTAAATCATTTTGAAGTTGGAAAGTGCCTAAATCATTAATTGTTATTTCCTTTTCACCTAATGCCTGAAGAAGGAAACTTTCAACTTCTTCATCTGCCTTATCAATTTCATCAATAAGCAATACTGAAGGTTTATCATTTAAAAAAGCTTTAAGAAGTGGCCTTCTAATGAAAAATTCTTCATCAAATAATTCTTCCTTATTTTTCTCTTTATCTTTGGCAACTTCTAAAAATAACAACTGTTTTTGATAATTCCATTCACCAACAATCTGTTCAAAAGTAATTCCTTCATAACATTGAATCCTGAAGAAATCCCTGTCAAATGCTTTAGCTATAACTTTAGCAAATTCAGTTTTACCAACACCTGGAGGTCCTTCAATTAATGTTGGTTTAGAAAGTAATAAGGATAAGTACAATGTAGTTGAAATCTCATTATTTGGCACATAATCATTTGATTTGAGAATTTTATTAATCTCTTTAATTGAAATAACATTTGGATTTTGCAATTTTATAAACCTCCCCTATTGATTTTTAACAATATACTATTATATATATTATTACTTAAATTTATGAGTGAGAAAAAGTGAAAAATATATAACAAATATAACACAATATAAATTTAATTAACTGAAAAAGGGGGAGACCTATTGGAAAGAGACAATGCAATAATTGTTGTGTTAATTGCTGTAATCATTATAATCGCAGCAGGAACAGTATTTTTAATAGCTGAAGATATGAATCCATTAAATAATACTGGTAATTTAACTGGTATGAACATGTCAAATAACACCACAAATACCAGTTTTATAGATAATGATGCAGATTCCAGCAGTTCATCTGCAGATAGTGGAAGCTCAAGCAGTAGTTCCAGTTCAGGAAGTAGTGTAAGTTCTAGTGGATCAAGCTCAGGCGGATCAAGTACAGGTGGAAGCTCACACACTGGCGGATCAAGCTCAGGCGGAGATTCTAGCTCTAGTGGAAGCACAGACACTGGAGGAAGTAGCAGTGGTGCAGGACAAGCACCTGGAACTGATACTGGAGGAGACTTCGACTAAATAAAAAAAAATTAATTAAATTTTTCTGGGACTTTAAATAAATCAAAGTCCTGAACATAATCTTTTTTTGTAATTTTTGCGATTTCAGCTTTTTGAAGTTCACTACCCAAATAAGCAGCATGTTCCATACGTGTAACTAATTTTTGATTAATTATTTCTTCATAAACTTCTTTAGCGGTAGTTCCTTCAATTATTAAATCTGGCTGATTCTTCTTAAAATGAATAGCAAATATTCTACTTTTATCAACAGTTGAACCATGTTTTACAGTGATTTTAAAACTGCCTGCAGGATCACGACTAAACTTCATAGGAGAATCCCTTTTAACTCTTTCAACTTCATCAATATCTACATCAACAAGATCTAATTTTATATGTTTATCTTTAAATTCTACCAAATTAATACCCAAATCTTTAGGAATAGAGTTTCTATTTTTAGCTAAAAACATCATTTTACTTGCAATAGCTAATTCATAAACACTACCTCTTGTTTTACCACTCTCTTCAGGAGTGAATAAAATACTTACTCCTAATTCCATTCCAATACCTGCAAGAAGTGCATTAACACCTGTTGAATCAGCATCCATTAATTCAGAAACATTTCCTACACCAAAAAACATAGGCATAGGATTTATCTTATGGAAATCATGACATGCAATAATTGATTCAACAATACTACTACTATTAACAGGATCTAAAATTAAATCAGCTACTCCTGAAACCCCTTCAGTTTTCTTAATAAGTTCAGCCATTGCATCCACCCTTTCTTTTGGAGTTTCAGGTGAAATTCCCTCAGTAAAGTTAGTTGGAAGCAGTACTGCAGGAACATCATACTCTTTTAAAGTATCTCGAACTTTAGGTGCATTTCCTAAATCAACACTTAAAACAAAATCAATTCCATTTTCACAAGCCACTTTAATTTCTTTTGGGTTTAATGTATCGATACTTAGAGGACGATTCCCAACAATTGGTCTTAAAGTATTAATTAAATCAGGAATTTTATCAGAGTAATCTTCTCCTGCAGCCATACCAATATCAACCATATCTGCTCCGGAATCAACAAAAAAATGGCATTTTTTAATTAAATCTTCTTTAGATAAAAAAGGAGCATTAGCTATTTCAGCAAGTACCCTCATAGGAAAATCTTCACCAACTGGAAGGTTACCAATCATCATATTATTTGGCTTTTTAAGAAGTTCTTTAATTTTATCCTTATCATTTTCAAAATCTTCAATGAATTTAAGTGCTTCTTTTCTTTTTTCTTCAGCTATTAATTTATCCGCAGGTTTATCCTCAGATAATTCAATTTTATCTAAAAGATTAATAACCATAGCTAAATCCGCCCCATCAGTAGAACCTTTAAATGTAGGAACACCAATCTCTTTGGTAATTTCACTAGTGCCCTTCTTAATTAATCCCGGTACTAAAATCAAATCAATTTCATTTAGTTCATCAGAAAAATTTTCTTTAATTTCATTTATAATCTGATTAGGAGTTAAAAAAGCAGCTACCTGAGTATCTGCAACATGAACAATAATATCTTCTTTTAAACCTTTAACAACATCTTTAATTAAAGGATAAGCCAAATTTCCAGTTATAATTAAAATTTTCATAAAATGCCTCATTGTTAATTCATATTTATCATATAATTTATAATCATTAACAATATTTCTTAAATTAACTATATAATAATATAATATATTTTTACTCAAAATTAACCTAATCAAAAGATAAAAAGAAGCAATGAAAATTAAAAATCATATCAAAGTTGTTATAAAATCAATTAAAATATAAAACAAATAACTATTTTTCAAGAAAAATAATATATAAAAATTAATCAAATTTAAAAATAAATGGGAAATTTTTATCAACTGTTAAAATAATATAAAACTTTATATATTTTGTAATTTATAATGATTATACATGATAAACTATGGAGGAAAAATAAATGATTGAGATTCGTTTTCACGGACGTGGAGGACAAGGATCTGTAACTGCTGCTGAAATTTTAGCAAAAGCAGCTTTTAAAGATGGTAAATATGTCCAAGCGTTTCCATTCTTTGGAGTAGAGCGTAGGGGTGCTCCAGTTATGGCTTTTACAAGAATTGACGATAAGCCAATCGATATTAGATATCAAATATACACACCAGACTATGTTTTAGTTTTAGATGATGGATTAATGAATGTTATAGACGTGTTTTCAGGAGCTAAAGAAAATACTGAAGTAATTATTAATATTGCAGAAGAATTTAAAGGAAAAGTAGATGTTCCAGTTCATTCCATTGATGCAACAGGAATTGCATTAGATATGTTAGGCCGTAATATTGTAAATACAATTATTTTAGGTTATTTCGCTAAAAAAACCCAAGTTGTAAGTATCGATTCTTTAATTGAAGTTATTAAAGAAACATTCCCTGGAAAAGTCGGCGAATTAAATGCAGAAGCTACTAAAAAAGCCTACGAAATGGGTTAACTAATTTTTAAGGAGATTTATATATGGTATCACTAGGATGCGTTATTAAAACACCTGGAAACAGTAGAAATAACAAAACTGGAAGTTGGAGAACATTTAAACCAATTTTAGATAAAGAAAAATGTGTAGACTGTGACAATTGTATTATATTTTGTCCAGACTCTTCTGTAAATAAAGATCACGACATTGATTATGATTATTGTAAAGGTTGTGGAATCTGTTCCAATGAATGTCCAGTTAATGCAATCGAAATGATTAAAGAATAAATTAAAAAAGGTAGGAGAGAATACATGAAAAAAGAAGTTATGACAGCAAATAAAGCAGTAGCTGAAGCTGTTAAATTATGTAAACCACAAGTCATTCCTGTTTACCCGATTACTCCACAAACAACTATTTCTGAATACCTTGCTCAATTTGTAGCAGATGAAGAAATTGATGCAAAATATGTAAAAGTAGAATCAGAACATAGTGCAATGAGTGCCGCTGTAGGAGCAAGTGGTGCAGGAGTAAGAGTATTTACAGCAACATCATCACAAGGATTAATGTTAATGCATGAGATTATATTTGCAGCAGCAGGTATGAGAACACCAATAGTTTTAGCAGATGCAAATAGGGCAATTTCATCCCCATTAAACATATGGAACGACCAACAAGATTCCATTGCTCAAAGGGATTCTGGATGGTTACAAATATATGTAGAAAATGCACAAGAAGCATTAGATACTACTATAATGGCATTTAAAATTTCTGAAAATGAAAAAGTTTTATTACCATCCATGGTTTGTTTAGATGGATTTATTTTAACTCACACAGTAGAACCTGTTGAAATTCCAGAACAATCTAAAGTAGATGAATTTTTACCTCCATATAACCCAAAACATTCCTATTTAGATCCAAATGAACCAATGTCAGTAGGTACATTAGCTGACCCTGATTACTACCTTGAAGCAAGACATAGTATGCAAGTAGCTATGGAAAATTCATTAGAAGTAATTGAAGAAACCTGTAAAGAATTTGCAGAAAAATTTGGAAGAGAATATGGATTAGTTGACCCATACAAATGCGAAGACGCAGATATTATTTTCGTTGCAATGGGTTCTGTCTGCAGTACTCTTAGAGTAATGGTAGATGAATTAAGAGCAAAAGGAGAAAAAGTAGGTTTACTCAAAGTAAGAGCTTACAGACCTTTCCCTGTAAAAGCTATTGATGAAATCGTTAAAAACTGTGAAAAATTAGCAGTTATCGATAAAAACGTTACCTTTGGAATTGGTGGAGCTTTATTCACAGATATTAAAGCAAAAATCCACAAAGATGCATATGGATTTATTGTTGGATTAGGTGGAAGAGACATCACACCAGAATCAATATTAGAAGTTTATGAAAAAACCAAAAACCCTGAAAAAGAGGTTACTTGGATAGGACTTAAGGAGGAATAAAATGAAAATACCTGAAGAAGAATTATTAGCACCTGGTCACAGAGGATGTGCAGGATGTGGAGCTTCCATTGGAGTAAGATTAGCTCTTAAAGCATTAGGTAAAAACACCGTAGCTATTTCAGCTACTGGATGTCTTGAAGTAATGACCACTCCTTATCCTGAAACTGCATGGGAAATTCCATGGATTCACGTAGCATTTGAAAACGCAGGAGCAGTTGCATCTGGTGTAGAAAGTGCACTTAGAATTCAAGGAAAAGATGATGTAAATGTTGTTGCTTTCGGAGGAGACGGAGGTACCGTAGATATCGGTTTACAATCCCTTTCTGGAGCAATGGAAAGAGGACATAATTTTACCTACATCTGTTATGATAACGAAGCATATATGAACACAGGTATTCAAAGAAGTGGAGCTACACCTTACGGTGCTTCAACAACTACTTCACCAGTAGGTAAAGACAGCTTTGGGGAAAACAAACCTAAAAAGAATATGCCAATGATTATGGCTGCTCATGGTATCCCATATGTAGCTACTGCATCAATCTCTTATCCTGAAGACTTCATGAAAAAAGTTAAAAAAGCTGCTGAAGTTGATGGACCTGCATACATCCACTTAAATCAGCCATGTACTACTGGTTGGGGATATCCATCATCAAAAACCATTGAAATGGGTAGATTAGCAGTAGAAACTGGTTCCTGGATATTGTATGAAATTGAAAACGGAGAATTCAATGTAACATACAGACCATCTGAAAGAAAACCAGTATCTGAATATTTAAAACCACAAAAAAGATTCAGACACTTAACTGAAGATCATATCGAAGAAATACAAAAACTTGTTGATAGTCAATGCGAAGAATTAGGATTATAAAAAGGAGAGGAGAACATTGGAAAAAATAAATGTAAATAGAGAATTATGTGATGGATGTTTAGATTGTGAACATTCTTGTCAATCATTACATAGTTCTTCTAGAATCAAAATTTTAGAATATGATTCTTCTTTCTATCCCATAATTTGTCAGCAATGTGAAGATGCACCATGTGCTAAAATATGTCCAACAGAAGCAATGTCACAAACTGATGTTGACCATGATAAATGTATTGGCTGTGGATTATGCAGTATGGTTTGCCCATTTGGTGCAATTACAATTACAAACACTGCTGAAAAATGTAATCGCTGTGCAGATAGAGAAGAAGGACCTGCATGTATTAAAGCATGTTCTAAAAGAGCTATCTCTCTTATTAATCCAGAAAAACTTAAAGCAGCAAAACAAGAAAAGTATATTGCCAAACTCGCTGGAAAAACAAAAGGTAAGAGACAAAATAGCTTTGTCAATATCATAACATCAGGAGCTAGAACAAATAAGGTTCTAAAAGAATAAAGAGGTATTAAAATGAGCGATTTAATATTTACTCCAGAACTTTGTGTGGACTGCATGAAATGTGAACGTAACTGTCCACAAAATTCAATGAAATTAGTTGATAAAGTTCCATTATTCTGTATGCATTGTAGTCCTGAAAAAGCTCCATGTTTATTAATATGTCCAGAAGGTGCAATTGAAGCATTAGGTGGTGCAATTACCATCAACAATGAAAAATGTATTGGCTGTGGAGCATGTGAAAGAGCATGTCCAATAGGAGCAATCCATATAGATGGTTTTGGAGATGTTCATAAATGCAACCTTTGCAATGACCAAGATGAAAAACAATGCGTCGCAAATTGCCCAACTGGAGCTCTTAAAGACGATATAGACGAACAAATTGCAGAAAAACAGAAAAAAATAGCTAGTGAATTTAACAAAATTAAAGAAATTCTCAAATAGCTATTTTTATTTACTTTTTTTACTTATTTTTTCATCAAATTATATTAAACAAAACTATATAAGACCACTATTATAAAATTAATAATAGTTTTATTTTTAAAAAATTTTATAAAGGTTTTAACATTGATTAGTCAAGACACAATTAAAGAAGCAGTTTATGAACTTTACAAAGAAGCTGTCATAAATCTCTCAGAAGATATGAAAAAATCACTTGAAGATGCTCTTAAAAATGAGACTCATGAATTAGGTAAACTAAATATTAAAGCTATCCTTAAAAATATTGAAATAGCTGAAGAAAAAGGAATTCCAATGTGCCAAGATACAGGTCTTCCCGTGATTTTTATTAAACTTGGAAATGTTGAAGTTGAAAATCTTAGAAAAGGAATCGAAGAGGGAATCATAAAAGCAACTAAAGAAATTCCAATAAGACCAAATATCGTAGATCCAATAACAAGAGAAAATACAAATATTAATGTTGGAACTGCAATCCCTCCAATAGATATTGAACTAATTGATGAAGATTACCTTGAAATTACTATTCTACCTAAAGGATTCGGTTCAGAAAACAATAATGCTTTAAAAATGGCATTACCTGCAGAAGGAATTGAAGGAATTAAAAAATTTGTTGTTGAATCTGTTCTTAAAGCTAAAGGTAAACCTTGCCCTCCAACCGTTGTTGGTGTAGGTATTGGAGGAACCTCAGATTTAGCTTTGAAATTAGGTAAAAAAGCATTATTAGGAGAAATCGGAAAAAGAAATCCTAATCCAACAATTGCTAATCTAGAAAAAGAAATAATGGATGAAATTAATGCAAGTGGAATAGGACCTATGGGATTAGGTGGAAAAACAACAACCCTTGATGTAAAAATCTTAAAAGCACATACTCATACTGCAGGACTTCCTGTTGGAGTATGCATACAATGTTGGGCAAATAGACATGCTACAACTAAAATTTATGATTAAAAAAAAAAATAAAAAATAGAATTGATTATAAAAATAATCAATTTTCTTCTTTTAATTGTTCAATACGAGGTCTTCTGTTAGTATTAATAAATACAACTCTGTCCCCAATCTGAACAACTCTGTCCCCTATCCTTTCCAAATATCTTGTAAGGAAAAGAAGGTTAATAATACCTAATGCAAAATCTGTTTTTTGAGCTACAAGTTGAGTGATTTGTCTTAAAATAGAATCAAATAAATCATCTACTTTATCATCATCAACAGCCAATTCTTTAGCTCTTGAGATATCCTGATTTATAAAAGAACTGAAACCTTTAGTTAACATAATTTGTACATAATCAATCATAAACTGTACATCACTTTTTAATTGTTCAGAAATTTTAATATCTTTAATTTCATTACAAGCTTCAGCAATATTTCTACATAAATATGCAATTCTTTTAATGTGAGACATTACACGGATAGAAGATTCAACATAAAGCAAATCACTAGCAAGAGGTTGTTCAACAGCTATGAAACGAATACAACTTCTTTCAATCTCATAACCATATATATCCATTTCTTTACTTTTTTCAACAACTTCATCAGCTTTCTTTTGATCGTATTTTTCAAATAAAGAAATAGCTTTCTTGTATAAACTTACTGTTTCATTACAATAATTTTCTAGCTCTAATCTAATTGATTTAATCCTTTCTTTGAAAACAACACTTGGATATTTTTTATTTGGCATTTTATCACCTTTAATTTATCCGAACCTACCAGTAATATATTCTTCAGTTCTTTTTTCTTTAGGGTTTACAAATATTTGATCTGTTAATCCGCTTTCAATAATTTCACCATTTAAGAAGAATGAAGTATATTCAGAAACTCTTGTTGCTTGTTGCATATTGTGAGTAACCATAACAATAGTATAATCTTCTTTAAGAGAATGTATTAAATCTTCGATTTTTAATGTTGAAATTGGATCTAAAGCAGAACAAGGTTCATCCATAAGGATAACATCTGGACTTGTAGCAATAGTACGAGCAATACATAACCTTTGTTGTTGACCACCAGATAAACCCATAGCAGACATATCAAGTTTATCTTTAACTTCATCCCAAATTGCTGCAGCTTTTAAACTTTCTTCAACAACTTGAGCAATATGATCTTTGTCAGTTTCACCATGTATTTTTAATCCATAAGCTACATTTTCAAATATTGATTTTGGGAATGGATTAGGTTTCTGGAATACCATTCCAACTCTTCTTCTTAAATCTACAACATCTACAGAATCATCATAAATGTCAACACCATCTAAATATATATTTCCTTCATGTCTAAATGTTGGTGTTAAGTCATTCATCCTATTAATAGTTCTAATAAATGTGGATTTACCACAACCAGAAGGTCCAATAAGAGCAGTTACAGAATTTTTTGGAACCTCCATATTAAGATCTTTTAGGATATGGGCTTCCCCAAAGTAAGTATTTAAATTTTCAACTTTAATTTTCATTAGTTATCTCCCCATCATTTTTCTTTGATACCTATCCACAACGAAATTGGTTATAATAGTTAATATCAATACAATTATAACAAGAACAGCCGCAGTTCCATATGCATTATCTAAAGAAATACCTTCAGTAGCTAATACATACAAGTGAAGTGGTAATGGTCTACCAGGATCAAATATAGAAATAGGAACTGTCAATGCTGAACCTACTGCATACATAACAGCAGCAGCTTCTGAAATAGCCCTTGTCATAGCAAGAATAATACCTGTAATAATACCTGGAATAGCTGCAGGTAAAACAACAGAATAAATTGTTTGCCATTTAGTAGCACCTAACCCATAACTTCCTTCTTTATAACTCTCTGGAATTGAAGTTAATGTTACCTCAGCAACTTGGAAGATAGTAGGAATTGCCATAATAGCTAGTACTAAACCAGCAGACAAAATAGACCAACCTAATTGTAAAAATACAACGAAAAACGCTAACCCGAATAAACCAAATACAATAGATGGAATAGAAGCTAAAGTCTCTGAACCAAATCTAATAAATTTAATAATTTTTTGGTTAGTAGCATATTCAGACATATAAATAGCTGCTCCAACACCAAGAGGAGTTGCAATAATTGCAGCTATAAGAACCACATATATACTGGATATAATCATTGGGAAAATACCACCAGCTTCACCAGAATCAATAGGTTCTCCAAGTAAAAAATCAAGATTTACTACAGGAAGTCCTTTAATTAAAATATAACCTAAAATAATAATCAGAATCAACAAAGTAGCAATTCCAGATAATATGAAAATACCGTTCATAATTTTTTGAGAGGTTTTAGGAGTCATAATACTCATAATTAAGCACCTCCATCACTATCAATACCATATTTGTTTTGTACATAGTTTGCAATTAATAATAATACAATAATAATCAAGAACAATACTACTGCAGTTCCAAATAATGCATTATAATGTAAACCAGTAGCATAACCCATTTCTAATGCAATGTTAGAAGTAAGAGTTCTTACAGGTTCAAATATGGATCCTGGAATTTGAGCAACGTTACCTGCAACCATAATAACTGCTAAAGTTTCACCAATAGCCCTCCCAATACCCAAAATAATCGCGGTGATAATTCCAGGTAAAGCAGTTGGGAAAATAATATGACGTATTGTTTGCCAGTGAGTTGAACCAAGACCTAATGCAGCTTCTTTAAATTCATGAGGTACTGCTTTAATAGCATCTTGTGAAACAGATATAATTGTTGGCAAAATCATAACAGCTAAAATTAAAGCTGCAGTAAATACACTGAAACCAGTACCTCCAAAACTTTCACGAATTATAGGTACAACAACAGTGAGACCAAAGAAACCGTATACTACGGATGGAATACCTGCTAAAGTTTGGATAACTGGTTTTAATATTAATCTAACTTTATTAGGAGCAACTTCTTCCATGAAAATAGCACATAATAAAGATAAAGGAACTGCCATAACTAATGAAAGTAATGTTACATAGATAGAACCTACAATCATTGGCAGTACACCATACTGGTTGTCACCTGGAGACCATATCATGCCTGCTAAGAAATGGAAAAATCCATATTCTTGGAAAGCAGGTACTGCTTCACTTATGATGAATACCAATATGATTAAAATTATAAAAATAGAAAGGATTGCTGTAATGAAAAGTCCCTTTTCTATTAATATTTCATCAAAATTTTTACTCTCCATATACATCACACATTAATTATAATATTAATTTGGTGGAACAATTTTAGCATCTATAATTATTTGTTCTCCTTCAGGAGATTTAATCCAATCTACAAAATCATGCACTGCTTGAGAATAGTTATCTTCATTAATAACAAATAAAAATGGTCTTTGAAGTTCATAAGAACCATCAGCTATAGTTTCTTCAGAAACAATAACATTATTAACTGTAAGAGATTTTACATCATCACTCATATGTGCAAAAGACATATATCCAATAGCTCCAGGATCTGTAGAAACTGCTTGCTTAACAGATTCAGTAGAACTTTGAACAATAGCATCAGATTTAATGTCTTCATCACCCATAACAATACTCTCAAAAGCATCTCTAGTACCAGAACCTTCTTCACGAGTCACAACATGAATTTCTTCATCAGGTCCTCCTAATTCTTTCCAATTAGTTATTTCACCACTAAAAATCTGGTTTATCTGATCAGTAGATAAATCATTAATAGTATTACTATTATGAACCCCAATAACAATACCCTCTTTACCTAATTCCACAGTTTCAACACCAACACTATCCTCAGCAGATAATTCCTTAGAACTTGTACCTATATCAGCAATACCTTGCGATACTGATCTAATACCCATTCCGGAACCTCCGCCTTGAACATTGACTTGAATATCATCCCGATTACCAACATATTCAGTGGCTAATTGTTCAGCTAATGGTTGTACGGATGTAGATCCGGCTATATCTATCCTATCTTTATCAAATCCAGAAATTATAGATATTGCAATAATTACAATAATTATAACAACTAAAATTAAACCTTTATATTTTGTTTTCATGATAAAACCCTAATAAAAGATTTAACTTAAAAACTATAAATAAATTAAGATTTTAAAATGAAAAAAAATAAATGAATATGGTCATCGACCATATTGACAATTAAACTTAGCTTGCAGATTTAACAATTTTTTCTTCAGCTAATACTTTAGATCCTTCATCACTTAATACCCAATCAATGAACTCTTTTACATCACCAGTTGGTTCACCGTTGGTAAGGAATAAGAATGGTCTTTGTAATTCGTAGGTACCATCTGCGATAGTAGCATCAGATGGAGCTACACCATTAACATTTAAAGATTTTACATCATCACTCATATGAGCGTAAGATACAAAACCGATTGCATTAGGATCTTGAGCGACAGATTGTTTTACAGCTTCAGTGGAACTTTGAACTACAGCATCACTTTTTAATTCTTTGTCACCCATTACGATACTTTCAAATGCATCTAATGTACCGGAACCTTCTTCACGAGTAATGACATTGATTTCACCATCAGCACCACCGACTTCATTCCAGTTGGTAATTTCACCAGAGAAAATTCCTTGTAATTGTTCAGTGGTTAAATCAGAAACAGAATTACTTGGATTTACAGCCATTACAATTCCGTCTTGACCTAATTCATGTTTGACTAAATTTGGACCTTCACTTTGGTCAACATCTTTAGAACTCATACCAATATCAGCGGTTCCATCATTTGCATTTTTAATACCTACACTAGAACCTCCACCTTGAACAGTGATATCTGCATCAGGATGGGACTCTTTATAAACTTCGACTAACTTCTCAGCGACAGGTTGTACAGAGGTTGATCCAACCACGTCGATATGAGAGGAACTTGCACTACCAGTAGCGAGAACTGCTCCCGCAATGAGTACAATGATTACAATAATACCAATAATATATTTACTTTTTGTATTCATTTCTTTAACCTCAAACATACTTTGGAAATTAAACCTATATAAATGTTACCTTTAATGTGAATTTTATTTCCTAAAAAGTGAATAAAAAAAATAATTTAAAAAATTATTAGGAATTATAATTCTCATAATAGGAACAAATAGTGCAAAAAAAGAAGAAAATAGAGTTATCTAAAAGTACGGGGAGTTGTTGATCTTGGAATATTATCATGGAATTCAATAGCTACATCCATAATTTCAATACAGATATCTCCAATTCTTTCAAAAGCTTTGATAACACGGAATAAATAAATGAAGTAGTTTGAACGTTCTTTTTCTTCAAAGGAATTTTCAGCCATTTGAGTAGCAATTAAGTTCACAGATTTGGACTGTAAAATATGAAGAGAATCTTCTAACTCCATTACTTCATCTCTTAAATGAGTTTTATTTGATAAAAAAGCACCCATCGATAAATTAATCATTTTTTTAGATGCAGAGTACATTTTTTTAATGTTTTTAAGAATTTTTTCATCAATTATATAATCATCATTAATAACAAATTTGGAAATATGGGCACAGTAATCACCAATACGTTCCAAATCATATGCAACCTCATTATATAATACAGACTTTGAAAATTCAGGATGTTGATTAAGACTAACAACAGTTTCAACAGTTGTCCTTACCTTTTCAACCATATTATTTGTTGTGTAATCCATCTCAAGAGAATAATTTGCTTTCTCTTTATCATATTCTAAGAAAGATTCAAAAGATGTTTTAAGCTGATCTTTAACATGTTTTGCCATATTCTCAAGCATATCATTAATTAAAGTATTTCCAGTAGTGTCTTTAGGAGTAAAAGACTCACCAAAAGACTCGGAAATTTCTTCATAACTTTTCAAGTCAATCATGTATGCTCTCTTAACAGTCCCATCTTTTACTAAAGGTTGTAATAATTGAGTAACATACCTACGGGTGATTCCCAATTTCTCAGCTATTTCTTCCTGAGTTGATGGGTTTTCATATAATATTAAATCTAAAATATCTTTAAGAGTTTTATTCTTTTTCGGAATATTTTAACCCCCCATTCATTACATATATTTTTCAGATGATTCAAATTCAATATCATCAGAAGACTCATTAATTCCAGTCTTATTTTTTCTAGGTTTTCTTTGATTATTTATATGCATTTTATTAATGTTATGATTTCTATAGGCATCATGATTTTCAGAATAAATTTCTTTTAATTGCAAATCTTCCAAATCATCCTCTTTAATAGGATATTTTCTAGGGTTATATGGGATTTCTTTAGAATTATTTCTAGACTCATTAGCAGATTTGAGAATTTTATAGATAACACTTACAATAAGAATTAAAGCTATTAATTCAATTGGAAAATCAAATAATCTAAAAATATCTGCATAAAGATATGTTATAAAATTATCTGCATCAACAAATCCTCTTGCTAAAAAGATTATACCAACAAAAGCAATAATCCATCCATGAGATCTTTTCAAAATGTTTGCTTTTAGTAATAATGGATAAGCACTCATAACTAAAAGAGAAACACCTAATATTTTATATAAATTATTATCTGCAACACCTTGAAGTAATAAATATATATTTAAAAATGTTGCTGGTAGA
Source organism: Methanobrevibacter woesei (assembly GCF_003111605.1). NCBI lineage: Archaea > Methanobacteriati > Methanobacteriota > Methanobacteria > Methanobacteriales > Methanobacteriaceae > Methanobrevibacter > Methanobrevibacter woesei. Next base: position 24,354 of record NZ_MZGU01000006.1, read on the forward strand.
TATCCCCATTCAGATAAAAATGCAGCAATTAATAATAATTGAATAAGAGCAATAACAATTAAAGGGAAAACATAAGCTATTTCCCATTCAAAACGTCTGCGAAAAGCATGTTTTGTAAAAGGTTCTTCTAAAACCTCAGATAGAACATTATAAAGAACTGATGATAAAACAGACCCTATAATTGTTCCTGCAACACCTAAAACAGCGGTTGTAAATGCTACAAAAGCAGAAATAAATGCAACTAAAATTATTTTTGAATGTTTCAAATTTTCACCAGCATAGTTAATCTATAGAAATAAATTCTTTGATTAACTATATGGTTTTTAATAAATTTAAACTTTAAGAAAAAAAGAAATTATACCAAATTGAAAGCATTTGGTACAGTGTTTAAAATATTTTTACTAATTTGAGGAACTGTAGTTGTTATAATAGAGTCGTCTGCAGCATTAGCTGATGATTTATCATTTTCACCAGCTATTACAGTAGCATTAACGGCTCCTTGTAAATTATCAACAGTCATTTTTTGAACCCATGGGTCAGTATCTGAAATAATGATTTCATCGACATATTTATCTAATTCATTAGCCAATACCCATGAGATAAATCTACCACCTAACAAAGCCACACTATTTCCATTAACTGAGCTCACCGCATCTTCAATAGTGTTTTTTAAAGTGATTCCATCATGCATTTTAGAATGAATTAAAGTTGCCCAATGAGCATCTCCAACTGTATAATCTCCAATTTTCCTTGGATAAATATAATCAGGCCCTGCTAATTTGACTGCTGTAGCTAATGCAACTAATTCATCTCTTTGAACAGGTATGCGAGTATTTGTAGCCTTAAGTTCTTCATTCATAATTTCAATAACTCTTGGAAGACCAAATTTACCTCTTCTTGCAGTACCAGGTTCATAACCGCACATATATCCATGATGATTATTAGGAAAACCAGTAATGATTATGTTTAAACCAGTTCTAAGACCTGCCCTACATTCATATTCATAAGCACCATTAGTAGCTACAACTTTTCCTGGAACTAAAACACGAGCTGCAGCAATAGCTTTAGCATATGCTTCAACAGGATTTTCTGCTCTGTTAAATGGACCTCCTTCAATGACAAAAATGTCAGCACCAAGTTCTAAGGATTTTTCAAAACCAGTGATGACTTCATCATAACCATCTCCAACAAACATTATTGATTCAAGCCCACGACCATATTTTTTAGCTAAATCTGCAACATCTTTAGCTTCCCTTAATGGAGCTGCATGTCCTTCACCAGATTGTTCACTAGTAACATTAACTGCAACAGAAGAAGCTAGTTTAACCCAATCTTCTTTATCTGGTTTTTCAAGCATTTCCTTATCAATAAGTCTTGAATGAATCCTTCCTCTAGGACATTCAGTAAATGCAGGACCTTTTAGATAACATTCCCCACCACATTTTACAATTTCCTTAGGGAATCTCATAGGACCATTTTCTCCAAAATGATCTAAATCTAAAGGAACATCAACAGTATCATATACTTGTTTCATTACATCAATACCACTCATACCATTTTCTTCAGCAATGTCAGAAAATGCATATGCACATATATGTATAGATGCCCCAATCATATTAGCTAAACGACAATTTCCAAGTAATTCTTTTAATTGTAAATCAGAAGCACAAGTACCTACAACAACCTCAGTCAAATCACATCCCAATGGGAATCTCTTAAACTGCATACCTAATTTCATTGTTTCTTCAAGTGACAATTCAGAGATTGCATCAACAACACTAACTACATCTTTATCCATTTTAGACAATTCGATAGCTGCAGCATCATCATAAACTGCTTCTTTAATTAAATCATGCATCAAAATAACCTCTATAAATACTAAATTATATTATATTAATTAAACATATATAAATTTTGTTTTATTAATTACAAACAATCTTGGCAAATTAGCTACTAAAAGTAAATATAAAGATTTATATAATGCAAACAAAAAAAATTACTAATGTTACTACGTTGCTGAATTCAATAAAAAATGATTATTTAAAAATAGAACAATGATTATGTTCGCTATATAATTAATACGATTGCTATTAACAAACTTTTTAAATAATTAGAAGCTGTAGTAATAGTTTTTAGTAAAAAAAACTATAAAATAATCATTTTAAGAAAAAATATATATTTTTTAAGGAGAAATAAAAGATGAAAGTAGCAATTTTAGGTGCAGGATGTTACAGAACACATGCTGCAGCAGGTATTACCAACTTCTCAAGAGCTGTTGAAGTTGCAGAAGCAACTGGAAAAGAAAACATTGCAATGACTCACTCTACTATTGAAATGGGTGCAGAATTATTACACTTAGCAGGTGTAGATGAAGTAGTTGTATCTGACCCAGTATTTGACGGAGATTTCACTGTAGTAGATGACTTTGATTACTCAGAAGTAATTGCAGCTCACAAAGCAGGAAACCCTGAAGAAGTAATGCCAGCTATCAGAGAAAAAGTAGCTAAATTAGCTGAAGAAATTCCAAAACCATCCGAAGGAGCTATTCACTTTACTCACCCAGAAGATGTTGGAATCAAAACCACTACCGACGATGCTGACGCAGTAGCTGACGCTGACTGGGTAATGACCTGGTTACCAAAAGGCAGTATGCAAAAAGGTATCATCGAAAAATTCGCTGATCAATTAAAAGAAGGTGCAATCTTAACTCACGCTTGTACTATTCCTACTACCAAATTCAACGACATTTTCCAAGAATTAGGTGCAAACGTAAACGTAACTTCCTACCACCCAGGTGCTGTACCTGAAATGAAAGGTCAAGTTTACATTGCTGAAGGATACGCTGATGAAGCTGCAATCAACACTCTTAAAGACTTAGGTTCCAAAGCAAGAGGAAACGCATACACCTTACCTGCAAACTTATTAGGTCCTGTATGTGATATGTGTTCCGCAGTAACTGCTATTACTTACGCAGGTATTTTAGCTTACAGAGACACCGTTACCCAAATTTTAGGTGCTCCAGCTGACTTCGCACAAATGATGGCAAACGAAGCTTTAACCCAAGTTACTGCATTAATGAACGATGAAGGTATCGACAAAATGGATGATGCTTTAGCACCTTCCGCATTAGTAGGTACTGCTGACTCCATGAACTTCGGTGCATTAGCAGACATCGTTCCTACTGTATTAGACAACTTAGCAAAAAGAGACTAAGTGTAGTCTTAAATAAGTTTAATGTTGATTTTTAATCAACATATTAAAACTTATTTTTTAATAAATGGGGAAGAAACTACTTTTTTAATTATTAAAAAATAAGTTTTAACTATTTTTTAACTACTAAATAACTTCTTATTAGGTGTAACATTGATTGATGAAATTTTAAAAAGAGCAGAGAATGGAAAAAAATTAGATAATGAAGAATTATTCCAACTATTTTCAGTAAATAATGCTGAAGATTTAAAAAAGTTATGTGAAACTGCATCTAATATTAGAAATAAATATTCTAAAACAATTAAATTAACTTCAACAGTACATATTACAAATAAATGTCAAGTACAACCAAGATGTAAATACTGTGGATTTGCAGCTAAAACATCCAGAGACGGATATTATAATGCTTTTTATAAAACTGATGATGAAATACGTCAAGCAGCTAAGTCAATAGAAGAAGCAAGAGTGCCAAGAGTCAGTTGCTCTGGAGGTCATGGATACAAAGGAAAACAAGCTGTTCATGCTGCAGAAATAGTAAAAGGAGAAACTAATCTTGAATTATTAATTAATGTTGGTGCAGATTTAACTGAAAATTCAACAAATAAACTAGCTGAGTTAAATACAGACACTGTCTGTTGTAACTTGGAATCAACAAATGAAGCTATTTTTAATAATGTAAAACCTGGAGAAACACTTCAAGATAGGATTGATGTATGTAACCAAGTCTGTGATGCTGGAATTGAATTATCCTCCGGATTATTATTAGGTATTGGAGAAAGTGATGAAGATAGATTAAATCATTTATTATTCCTTAATCAATTTAAAACACTTGGAGAAATTCCTATAATGGGATTCAATCCTTACAAAGATACACCAATGGAAAATCATCCAGCATGCCCATTAGACTTGCAATTAAAAATGGTTGCAATTACACGTATAATGTATCCTAAAATAAGAATCACTGTTCCAACACCAACAATTGGACCTAAAAATGTAGAATATTCCCTAAATGCAGGGGCAAATAATTTAGCAACAGTAATAGCTAAAAATTATCCTTTAGAAGTTAAAGGTGTTGGTTCTCCTACATACGGTAATTTAGAAGAAGTTGTTTCAGTTATTGAAAGTTTAGGGTTAACACCACAATATTTATAAAACTTCTTTTTTTTTAAAATTTTAAAGTGGTTAAAATGGCTTTTGAAGAAATTATTAAAAATGCATATGAAGAATCAGAAAATAATTGCAGATTTGGAGATAAAGTAGAGGAAATAACTGCAATCCAGAATTATATAAAAAACTCTAAAAAGATTTACATTCCTAATAAAAATGGAATAAAAGTAGAAGTTTTAAATGAAGTTTTAAATGAATATGGATTACCTACAGCTAGAATATTACAAATTAATACTAATGCTGCAGATGCAAGTAGAATTCCTGCTTTAGCAAAAGCATACATGGCTCTAGATCAAAGTGATGCAGATTTAATAATAGCTAGAGGTCGTTTAGGAGTTCCTGGCTCTGGTTCTTTTTTAATTTTTATGGATAATAAAGGTAGAATTTTAACTGCAGGAACATCACCTTCACATGTTGTTCATAATAAAACATTAGAAGAAGCCGTGTATAATGAAGCTAATGAAGCCTTAATAAAAATTGGTTTTAAAAAGGTTAAAGAATGAAAATAGAAGAAATTGACACAGGAATTACAGAAGAAGTATTTACAATCAAATCACAAACAAAATTAATAGATATTTTTAATAGCATAATTGATAAAAAAAGTCAAGTTAGCTATGAATGGGTTTTAGATTTAGATATTGATAAAAACTCTAAAATTATTGTTATTGGAACTTATTTTACAGGCATTGGTATTGTTAAAAAACTAGCTAAAACTTTCAATGATGTTTTATTAATAGATATTTATCCCCACCTCAAAGAATTTATTAATGTGCCAATAGGGGATATATTAACAGATGAAGAAAAAGATAACATCTCATTTTCATCAGATTTAGATTTAATATATAGTGGAGATGTTGTTATTGATACAACAGGTTTTGGAGGAATAACTGTTGAACAATCCTCTAAATTTGATGTGAAAGGTTTCTTAATAGAAGATCCTGTGGCTGAAGATAATGACATATTACTTAAAAACAAAAACAACATTTATGATAGAATAAATGCAGTTAAAAGTGAAAATAAAGCTATTATTAAAACTCATGGAATAAACACAAAAACATCTGGAACTATGACTTTAACTATTGGTGTTTTAACAAATGCTTTAAATAAATCTCTTAAAAAAGAAGGTGTTTTATATTCTGCTTGTGAAATGGGATTTTTTGAAGAGGTTATTTTTAAAGAAAAGGATATAGCTAAATTCATTGAACTAACTGATAAACAGGCCATGAAAATTTCCACCATCAATCCATTTGACTGTGATGATTTGCTAAATGAGGAAATAGATAAAATCAATTCTAAAATAATTACTCAATGATAAAATGTTACTTAAGGATATCTGTAAATTTATTGAAACTAAAATACCATTAAAATATGCACTAGCTAGTGACAAAATTGGATTTGCAGATGAGTATGATTTGAATCTTGAAATTAATTCTGTTAAAGTGTTAATGGATTTGTTTAAGGAAGATGATGATAAATTTGATGAAAAAACATTAATCATTACACATCATCCGCCCATTTTCAAACCAAAAACACCCACTTATACAATCCACTCAAGTTGGGATATAATCAAAGGTGGTGCAAATGAAGCTTTAGCAGATAGCTTAAATTTAGAAGTTGTTGATGTTTTCCATGCCCAAACTGGAATTGGAAGACTTTGCAAATTTAATGGAACTTATCACGATTTAGAAGAAATCATTAAAGAAAATTTCCCTCAGGAAAATACAAGAATTGTAAATAAACCTAAGTTAAATGATAAAATAGAAAAAGTAGCTATTGTTTCTGGTTTTGGTCTTAAAAATCCAGATTACATAAAATTAGCTAAAGACAAAAAAGTAGACATATTTATTTCTGGAGATTTGACTCAGGAAACTGCAGTTCTTGCCAAAAATAACAATTTAACATTAATTGATTTAGGCCACCACAATAGTGAAATTCCAGGCCTTTATAAACTTGGAGAAATCATATCTTCATGTGGTGTAAATGTAGAAGTTATAAATAAAGGAGAACCTTGGAATAAATTATAGGAGATCTTAAAATATGATATCAGAATTAGAAAGTAAAATGATTCCAAAAGGAAGAATAGATTTAATTGGACTTGGAAGATTAGGTATTAGAACAGGACTTAACCTTATTGAAGTCCATAGAGGAGGACCCTCTCAAATAGCTGTTTTTGATGGACAGAAAATTTCAGGTTCAGATATTATATTTACACTGCTTGGTGCAAAAAATGAAGAATATAAAACTGATTTCTTTAAAAAACTATGCACTCATGATAAAAGTTATAGAGAAATTATAAGTATTCCAGAATATGTAAATGAAAATAATCTTGATTTTGTAAAAGGAGATGTTGTTGTTATTGAAATAGCTGGTGGAAATACAATACCTACAGCAGCCAATATTATTAAACATGTTCACAGTTATGGTGGAAAAACAATTAGTACTGCAGGAATCTTTGGTATGGGGGATGAAAAAATAGAAATTAAAGACATTTCTGAATTTGATGATACAAATCCTGCTGTTGAAGAACTTAGAAAAGAAGGAATTACTGAAAACCATCTTGTAATAACAACTGGAAAATTTATAAGAGATATGGAGCCTGTAACACCTTATACTCTTGATGAAGTAGCTAAAGAAGTTACAAAAACATCTTTAAAATTACTTATTGATATTTATGATTAAAATAGCAACTGCTGAATGTTTTACTCACGGAAAAATAGGTAATGAATTACATGCCCTTGGACAAAGTTATGAAGGAAAATTCGGCTGTGAATATATAAAAAATCCTGAAAAATATGGTGGATTTAACTACAGTGAAATTTCAGTTACCTGCAGCCTATTTATTCCAACTATTGATGCTGTAAAAACTATTTTAAGAGTTCCAAACCCTCCAGAACCAAAAGAGCTTATTAAAGGAATTAAAGTTTATGATGAATATGGAGATAAAGAAGTTTCCAAAGTAATGGCCAAAGCTGTTAAAAAATTAACTAATTGTGATATAGCTATTGGAACAACTGCAGGCATTGGACGTGGAGGAATATCTGTAGTTACCGATGAACTGGAAATAACAACCACAACTAACATTAATGCAGACTTACGTGAAAATAATAGTTTTGATTTACTTAAACGTCAAGAAAGCGGCATAAAAAAAGCTATTGAAATAATATTACTACTTTTAAATAACGATTTTAAGAAATTAGAATCTATTGAAAATATTGAAATTATTAAAAAATAGCTATAAAAAGTAATCTAAAATTAATAAGAAATAGCTAAAAATAGATAAAATTAGAGCCTTAGGGGGGATTCGAACCCCCGACTTCTACCTTACCAAGGTAGCGCTCTACCAGCTGAGCCACTAAGGCAAAAAAAATCGGATTTTACAGAAAAAAATTACAAAATAGTGCAGGAGAAGGGATTCGAACCCTCGAAGGCCTATGCCAGAGGATCTTAAGTCCTCCCCCTTTGGCCGCTCGGGCACCCCTGCATATATACAACAATATACTATTGTGTCATTCTACTATATAAATGTATCGTTTTTCTATCATCTAAAAAGAAAAATTGAAAAACTCAATATTATACTATTTATCAAAAAACTATATAAATATTGATATTATTAAATAAAAATAATATAATAATTTTTAAAGGAAATAAATATGATAAAAATTGATTACGAGGAATGTGCCGTCTGTGAACAATGTTTAGAAATGTGTCCAGAAGAAGCGATTATTAAAAAAGCATTCAAAGTAGAAATTACTGAAGACAAATGCACTTTTTGTTATAATTGTTTAGACTGCTGTCCAGTTGGTGCAATATATGAAGAAGATTAAATTACAGGTATTATTATGAAAAAGCCAGGATTTTTAAAAAAATTTACAATTATTGATTATCTAATAATAATAGTTGTTATAGTTGCAATCATATTTGCAGTAGTAGAAATTAGTTCACCTAATCAAAGTGAAGATGAAAGTTCTTCCTATGATTCATCAACCTTTAACAAGGTTGTAGAAAATTATTTAAAATATTATCTTACTGGAAATATAGTTACAACAACTGTTGAAGGTATTAATGCAAGCAATAACGAACCAGTTTCTTTAAATGGAAATATCATATGGATGGATGATAATTCCGGAAATAACCTTAAGGTACTTGTTGAGTCTAATGGAAATGAATATCTCTTAGGAGAATATCAGGACATCCCTAATGCAGATATATATTTAAATAGAATGACACTTACTGTAGATGGAAGCATTTACCCTAATTTAACTGAAGTAATGATTAGTCCAATGAATGTAACTTCTTTAAGCCAGTTAACAGATTCACTTGGAAATAAAACCAATTATGAAATATCCACAACAGTAACTGTTGATTCAATAGACAGTTCCAGTTTCCAAGAAGCAGAAAATGCACTTTACAGTGACAACCATAGGATTTCAATTAAATCAACAAATACTGGTTTAAATGAACAGTTAAAAATAATAAGGGCTACTTCAGATGAAATAAATTTAGTTAGTGGAATTCTTGGAAATATTGATGGAACTAGCGATGAAATAACCATTAGAATTTATAACTGCACTAATCAGGACTTAGAAAACATTGAAAACAACTTTAATGTTCTTAATGTTAAAACCTTTTAATGTTGTGTAAAAAATGAGCTATATCTACACTAAATTAACCCATATAATAAATAGAATATCTGATGAATTCCACAGATCTCTAATATTTAGAGTAATCTTTTCAATACTTAGTTTTATTGAAAATCAATGGGTCAATAGCTATTTTAAAAAACTATATCCTGGTGAAAACTTTTTAGGATTTGTTAAAAAGAATAAAATCCTAAATACCTATATTTTCTCACCTTTAATTGTTTTAGTTATTTTTGCAGCATTCTTATTGTTATCACTAACACCTGTCAGCGACAGTCTAGTTATGACTATAATTATTGCATTTATTGCCTTTTTTATTGGTGCCGTTATAGTTCCAAAATTTCTATTAAATAAAGAATTTGAAAAACCCTTAATTGATTTCAATGAAAAAGATATTTATTCCATTGGTTTTTGTTTAATACTTGTAGCAATTGTATTTTTCTTCATAAGTGTTGCTTCTGTTGGTGGAATTCCAATATTACAGCCATCAATAAGATATTTATTAATACCTGCATTTACCATGCCAGTATTTTTAATAATCCCTGGAGTTTGTATACTAGCTGGAGTTTATCTTAAATACTATCAAGATGGAAAAATAACAAGATCACAGGCAAGATTTAGATTGCTTTTATTAACAGCAATCAGTTGTGGATTCTTATTAGCTTTAGGTTATAGAACTCCATTACTTGCAGTTCTTCTAATTATGATTATTATTGGATATTATGGAAACCTCCTATCAATGTGGGAAGTTGTTGCTGGAGCCATTTTAGGAGTTTGTGCAATTATTGGAATTGGATACTTCAGATCTGTTGAGGAATATACAGTAACTACCGCAACAAATCCTTTTTACACTTTACAGTCAAGAGCAGACTTTACTTTACATGTACTTGACCATTTAAATTTAATTGGAGGTTTAACTGGTGCAACACATGGAGAAATGTTAGCCAGTTCAATACCGGGAAGTGAATTAGGGCCTAGAATGCTTGTTGGAAAATTAATCGCATGGAGAACTGAAGTTACAGTTACACCAACTTTAATCGGACAGATGGTTGCTGATTTTGGAAAAATAGGAGTAGCTATTGAGATGTTAATCCTTGGATCAACTTTAGGAATTGGATTTAAAATAATGAGAAAAACTAAAAATTATTTTTATATTTCATTATACAGCTTAGTTTTAACCTACACCATTTTAGGTGTTGAAACAGGAATTTTAGATATTCAAGTTCTTGTTTACTTTATTGCAGCTATTTTCATATATTTAGTTTATATTTTTAGAGCACATTATGCTAAATAGCTGTTATTATTTTTACTTTTTTAAAATTTTAGTAAAAATCTATTTTTTAATTTCTGCATTTACATATACTATTTGAAAAATGATAATTTCTCAACTGAAATAAATTAAATTACAATTAGCTTCCAATATTAAAAAAATAAAAATCAATCATCAAGTTTTACAATAGCTAATTTAATAATAAACAATAGCAAACCGTATGAAAATTTTAAAGTTAAAAAAAAGTAATCAATGTTAGTAAAATAGCTAGCAATAAAAAGAATTAATGGCTAGCTTTTTTTGAGTTAAATTTATCTTTTAATTTTTTAATGAATGCAAATTCTTCTTCAAAATCTAAAGAATTGGCATATCCACAATTAGGACAGTGCACTGTGTTTGAACAGTGCTTTCCACAGTTTGCACATCCTCCATTTGGGACTTTTGTTTCATCAAATTTAAATCCACACATCCTACATTCCATAAAATCACCATAAAATAGCCTAGATATATGTAAAAATTAAATTAAAATAATAAAAAAAAGAGGATGAAAATAAAAGAATTATTGGACTTCAATATTTTTTGCTTCTTCTTTACGAAGGCAAACTGAATAACCTTTTATTCTAAGTTTTACTGGATCTCCCAAAGGTGCAACTCTTTCTACTTTAATTTTAGAACCTTTAACAAATCCCATACCTAAAAGATGTCTTCTTAATTCAAGATCCCCACCTTCATGATAAGTTTTTAAAGTTACTTCTTCACCAGGTGCAACATCATTTAAAGTTCTTGTAATCATAGTATACCTCCATTTTTAGGTTTACCTAAATTGAAGTTTTTTAGGTACTCCCAAACTTAACTAAATAATAATATGGAAGTCCTAATATATAAAACTTTAGGTAAACAAAAAAAATATTTTATTATAAAAAATTCTTACAAAATCAATTTACAATTTATATTATAATAAGAAAAAAAGATTATTTAGAAGGAAGTTTACCTTCTAAATCTTTTTTATCTTTAGGTATTTTAATACCTCTTATTCCGCTTTTACTTCTCATAGATTAACTCCTATGTGAAACCTAATGCCAAACCGCCCCAGTAAACAATTAATGAAACAACATATGCAGTTACCAAGGTAACGGCTGCCATAGTTAATGGCCATTTCCAACCATTAGTTTCTGATTTGATTGTACCAAGGGCTGCAAAACATGGTATGTATAACAATACAAAGACCATAAATGAGAATGCAGATAATGGGGTGAACAACTCATGAACAGCACCTTCTATACCGGCACCTTCCTCGGCTACTCCGAATAGGGAACTGAATGTTCCTACAACCACCTCCTTAGCAACAATACCGAATATTAATGCTACGGCAGGTTGCCATTCTCCAAATCCAAGTGGAGCAAATATTGGTGCTATTGCAGTACCGATTTGACCAATTGCACTTTCCTGAGATCCATATTCAACACCGAATGGTACACTACTTAATACCCATATGATAATTGAAGCAGCTAATATAATAGTACCTGCTTTTCTAATAAATCCTTTGGATTTTTCCCAAGTGTGTAAAAGAACACCTTTAAGTGATGGAACTTTATATGTTGGAAGCTCCATAACAAATGGAGAAGATAATCCTTTAAACATTGTTCTTTTAAGTATAGCTGCAACAATAATAGCTACAATAATACCTAACAAGTAGATTGCAAATAACATTTCTCCTTGATATGCAGAGAAGAATGCTGAAATAAATAATGCATATACTGGCAATCTAGCAGTACAAGACATAAATGGAACAAGTAACATTGATAATAAACGGTCAGATTCATGTTCCATTGTCCTTGTTGCCATAACCGCTGGAACACCACAACCGAATCCTAATATAAGTGGAATAAATGCTTTACCGTGGAGACCTACAAACTTATGCATGATCTTATCCATAACAAAAGCAGCTCTTGCAAGATAACCACTATCTTCAAGAATACTGATTGCTAAAAACATCAATACAATTTGTGGCAAGAACACAAGTACTCCACCTACACCACCAATGATACCATCAACTAAAAAGGATCCGAGAATTGATTCGCCAGTAATTGCCAAAATTGAATCACCAAGCCATGCAAATCCTCCATCAATAAGATCCATAAATGGTGTGGCCACATTAACTACAACTTGGAATAAAATATACATTATAACTAAAAATATAGGGAATCCTAAAATTCTGTTAGTTACAATATTATCAATTTTATCTGTTAAAGTTGGTTTTTCAACAGCAGGTTTTTGTACAGTTTCTTTAATAAGGCCATCAATGTATGCATACCTTGCATTTGCAATTACTTCTTCAGGCACTTCTCCATATATATCCTGAAGGTGTTTTGAAACTGCATTCACCTTATCCATAATTTTATTACCACTACTTGAATTTTTTACTTTTTCAAGTACAATTTCATCATTTTCAAGTAATTTAACAGCTGTCCAGAAAGAAGAAACATCATTCAAAGAATTATCCTTTTCTATTAAAACTCTTATTTCTTCTACATGTTCTTTTAATTCATCTCCATAAGCTAATTTTACACTAGTATCCTTAGGCTTGCTAGCTTGTTTTTTAACAGTGCTTAATAATTCATCAAAGCCTGTTTTATCTTTAGCACTTATTTCAATGACAGGAAAACCAAGCAATTCACTCATTGCTTTAATATCAATAATATGTCCCTTTTTTTGAGCGAAATCATTCATATTTAGCGCCATTACTAAATTAGCACCCAATTCCATCATTTGAACTGTTAAATATAAATTACGCTCTAAATTAGCAGCATCTACAACATTAACTATTACATCAGAGTCCCCATCAATAATGAAATCCCTAGAAACGATTTCTTCAATTGAATGAGCACTTAATGCATAATTACCAGGCAAATCAACAACATCAAAACGAACATCATTATAATCAAAATGACCTTCTGCCCTTTCAACAGTTTTACCGGGCCAATTTCCTACATGCTGATGCATACCTGTTAATTGATTGAATACTGTAGTTTTACCGACATTTGGGTTTCCCGCTAATCCTACAATACAATTCTTCATTAAACAGTCTCCATAAATTTTTTTAAAATTTATTCACACAATAATTAACCATAACATATGGTTATTGATAAACGTTCATGAACACCCATCTAAAAATTAGGTGAACCTAAACATATACTAAAATTTATTTTTATGATATATAAAGGTTTAGGTATTCCTAAATAATAACAAAAAGTTACTTAAATTGTCAACATTTTGCACCAAAAGATCTAACACTCATGAAAAAAATTGTGTAAAAATTTAGGCATACCTAAAAAAATAGAAACCTTTATATACTACTCCCAACAATGTTATACATGGTGATGAAATTTAGGAATACCAAAATTTCTAATACATTGCCTTGTTATATTATTGGTCAAAAAATATAATCTCCAAAGTACAAGTTTAATATTAAATTAGCTTTTTCACAATTTTCTAATTTAATATTAATTGAAACACGTGGGTCCATATTAACCCATATTTTTCCTAAAAAAAGTCGGTGTTTAAATCGAAGCTCACTTTTAAACACCATATTATCTCTTTTTTATAATTTTTCTATTACTTAAGAACAACTTTTTAAAATAGCTTAAATTTAATAAATAGAATCAAAATTAATATTTTTACTTAAACAAGAATTATATTTCTATTAAATTAATTAATAGCTATGTTTGAGTTAGTTATTGCATGTTTATTAGGCATTGGTATTGGAACAATAACTGGAATGACTCCAGGAATACATGTAAATACTGCAGGAGCAATCTTATTTGCAGTTTCAACAATTCTTTTATCTTTTGTAAGCCCAGAATTTCTTTGCGTTCTAATGGTTTCAATGTCTATAGCTCATGCACTTCTAGAATTTATACCATCAATGCTTTTAGGCGTTCCAGAAGAAGGAACTGCACTTTCAGTCCTTCCAGGACATAAAATGGTTTTAGAAGGAAGATCAAAAGAAGCTATTCGCATAGTATCAATAGGTGGATTTGGAGCAATTATTGTAACAATATTACTTCTCCCAATTTTTGCAATTGTTTTACCACCCACCTATGAATTATTAAAACCAGTGACATGGATTTTACTTTTAATTGCATCAATTTACTTAATTTATAAAGTTACAAGCACTCTAAAAGGATTTCTATGGTCTCTTTTACTTTTTATCCTATCAGGAATTTTAGGCTGGATTATATTCCAAGCCCCATTATCTTCAGGCATTTCATTGATGTGTGTATTTTCAGGATTATTTGGAATTAGCACTATCCTATTTAGTCTAAATGATAATTCAACAATACCCCATCAGAATAAATTTTATGACTTAGACATTGATAATGCCAAAATTAAAAGCATAATAACTGGTGGAACAACAGGTGCTATCTTAGGTTTCCTACCGGGATTTGGACCAGCTCAAGGAAGTGTTATTGCTCAATCTGCAAGTGGACAGTCAAATAATGATGATGAAAACACAACTAATTTTTTATTGGCAATTTCTGGATTAAATACATCCGACTGTTTATTTTCTTTAATTGCAATTTATCTTATTGGAAATCCCAGAAGCGGAATAGCGGTTTATATGTCTTATTTAATATCTGAATTTAACCTGTCTCATTTAATTGTCTTTATTTTTGCTTCTTTAATAGCTGTTTCACTATCATTAGCTTTATGTCTAAAATTAGGAGATTCATTTTCAAAATTAATGAGTGGCATAGACTATAGAAAGTTATCTATAGCAGTGATTATCTTACAAGTTATACTGCTCTACATTTTTGGCCTATACTATCAAGCCCCACTTCCATACCTAACCTTAATGTTAGTAACTTCCGCAGCTATGGGACTTTTACCTCACTACTTGGATGTGGGCAAGTCTCATTTGATGGGTGTTTTAATAATTCCAGCCATCATAATTTACATGCAAATGTTTCAAAGTTAAATAATTAACACATCATTAGCTATTTTATTAGCTTTTTCTTTTATTTTTTCAATATTTGCTCCAGGATACATATCTATAATACATAAATCCAGACCAGTTATATCTAAATCTTCAAATGCACAATTTAAAATCTCATAATTTCCATCAATATTATTAGTAATGATATTATCTAGGGTAATTTCAACTAGTTTAGGATTAATATCATTAAATATTACTTTTTCAAACCCATAGTGCATTAAAAATATCCCAATAGCTCCTGAACCACACATTCCATCAATAGCTATGACCTTACCAACATCATTATTTTCAAGATAATTATAAAGCTTTAATAATTTTTCTTCTGTTGTACTAGCTACTTCAATATGATTAACTGATTGAAATTTGTTTATGATTATTTTAACAAGTTTATCATCTTTTTTGATTAAAGTTCTCAATACATCGCACCTTGAATCATCCCCAGCGAGTATTTCATATGTTTCTTCTGTTGAATCTTTATCAAATATCCCAATAGTTTTTGACAAGTCCCCTTTTAATACACCCTTAACTTCCAAAACTTCATTAAAAATTCTACTAGCTACTTCTTTATCAAAATCAGAATGAATTAATATTAATGAATCTTTTCCAATAAACTGAGGATTTAAAGAACTGAAACAAAATGCAGGAAGAGGAATTGGAGAATTTCTTCTTAAATTAGCTTTTTCACTTACGATTCCTTCTTCAACCATTATTTTTAATATGTGTGCCATTACAACATCAAGGGGTCTCTTTCCACAAGAACAACGTTTATAATCATTATTCAATTTATCATAATCAGCAAAATCTTTAATTGGAGTGAATTTCTTTATCTGTACATCCTGACAGTTCCCACAAGGATTTAAATCATCTATTTTTTCAGATAAGTTTTCAAAGGTGCATTTTTCATTCATGATAATTAATTGTTCTTTTATGATAATTATCATTTCGGTTGAAATATAAATTATATTAACTAGTTTAACAAAGCTTTAAAATACAAATAAATGATTTTGTGTTGGTTTTATGATAAATAAAAATGAAATAAATAGATTTAACAATAATAAATCAATAGTGCCTCAATATAATGTTACAAAAGAAAAATATAACCCTGAAGAAAAAATTCTTCTAACAGAAGTGCGTGAAAATTTAGTTGATATTGCAATGTCTTCAGATAAAAATTTACAGATAAATGAAAGAAAGTTGTTAAATGATATTCAGGATTTCTTATTTCTACGACTTTCTCAAAATCCAGCAAATAAAAAACTAGGGACTGATTATATAAAAATTCTCTCAAAGAAGTTTTTAAGAGAAATTGTAGGCTATGGCAAAATAGATTCCTTAATAAAAGATGACGAATTAGAAGAAATAATGATAATTGGAGTAAATAAACCGATTTATGTATATCATAGAAAATATGGAATGATGAAAACAAATCTCATTTATGATAATGAACAAGAGCTAATAGAGTTAATTGACAGCATTGCAAGGCAGATAAACCGTAGAATAGATCAGGAAACACCCATTTTAGATGCAAGATTAAATGACGGCTCTCGAGTTAATGCAACTATACCCCCAGTTTCTGCAGACGGGCCTTCAATGACAATAAGAAAATTTAAAAAAGACCCCTTAACCATAATAGACCTGATAAATTTTAAAACTATTTCTGTAGAATTAGCTGCATTTTTCTGGCTTTGTTTTGATGGTTTAGGTGTTCGCCAGGCAAATGCAATAATCTCTGGAGGTACAAGTTCTGGAAAAACAACCACCTTAAATGCATTAACCTCATTTATTAATCCCAAGGAAAGAATAATAACAATTGAAGATACCTTAGAACTCCAAATACCTCATGAACATGTAATTAGAATGGAAACACGTCTTCCCAATGTTGAAAATAAAGGCGAACTAACAATGAATGACTTAGTTAAAAATTCACTTAGACAAAGACCAGACAGAATAATCGTTGGAGAAGTAAGAGGAAATGAAGCAATAACTCTTTTTACAGCATTAAATACAGGACATTCTGGATTTGGAACACTTCATGCAAATGATGCACGTGAAACAATAAATAGATTAACAAATAGTCCAATGTCAGTTCCTAAAATAATGATTTCAGCCATTGATTTTATTATAATGCAAAATAGAATTTATAATTCCTCAAGAGGCTCTTTCAGACGCATAAGTGAAGTAGCTGAGGTTACAGGAATGGAAGGAGATGTAATTCAACTAAATAAAATCTTTCAATGGAATCCTCAAAATGATACCATTGAAAATATAGGAGTTACAAGCAAGACATTAACAGAAATCTCCAAAACAAGTGGAAAATCAATGAATTACCTCTACAACGAAATTGAAAATCGTAAATTATTATTGAACTATATGGTACATAATCATATTCGCTCAATAGGTGCAGTTAAAAAATTATTGGATCTTTACTATGTAAATCCAGACTCAATATTAAACCAAATTAAACTAACCAGTTAGGTGATATTATTTTTGATAAGTTTTTTATAGCTATTGGAGATTTAGTACTGAGCTTCATAGATATTTTCAGAATTAAACCAAAATCTGAGAAAAATAAATTATTAAAAAAAATTAACCATTCAATTAATGAATTTAAAGAAACCCAGATTGATGAAATGTTAATTAAACAATTTATCTATGAAAAAGGATCTAAAAAAGAAAAAAGTAAATTTACAGCAGAAATAGAAAAATTAAGAATAAAATTAATTAATTATCTCTCTATCAGATTATTTTTAGTCCTATTAATAATAACTGGTTTATTAACTGTACTCTTTGGATTTGAGATTAGTGTAATTTTTATAGTTTTAGTCTCCATTACTATTTTTTTCATAATTTATTGGCCAAAAATAGCTAACAGTAAAAAATATGATGATTTAAATCAAGAGCTGCCCTATGCTCTTAGACATATGGGAACTGAACTTAAATCAGGAAAAGGTCTTCATGATACATTAATAACAATCTCAAGAAGCAATTACGGATCATTATCTGATGAATTTAACCGTGTTTTAGAAGAAATAAAATATGGAAAGAGTACTGAAGAATCATTGTATTTATTATCTGACAGAGTGAAATCTGATGGATTATCCCGTGCAGTTCATCAGATAGTTGGAACTTTAAGAGTTGGTGGAAATTTGGCCAATAGTTTAAATGTAATAGCTGAAGATATTACCTTTGATATGCAGATTAAGTTAAAAGAATATTCACAGAAGTTAAATAGCTTTATATTAATCTACACATTCATAGCTATTTTAGCACCAGTAATTTTATTAATAATGTTAATGGCAGGTTCTACTGTAATGGGAGACATAGTTTCGGGAGATATCTTATTAATCCTTTATATATTCTTTTTTCCATTAATTGTAGTTTTTTTAGCCATTTTCATAAAAAAATTAGAGCCTAAGATTTAATTATGGTTTCTTCGCTATCTTCCACATACTCCAAATCCAATTTCATTAAATTTTTATGCATGTGGACTGTCTGAAACTCATCATCTGTGTCTAAAGTAATGTCAAATCCCATTTTTTGCCAGAAAAGTAAAGCACCTTCCAAATTCTTATGAGTGTGAAGATAAATATATTTATAGTTATTTTCCTTTGAAAATCCCTCAACAGCAGTATAAAGTTTAGTAGCTAATTTATTGCGTCTGAATTTTTCATCAACAAACAATCTCCAAATGCTTGCTGTTGTATCCTTATCATATTTACCTTTAAATTCATCAAAGGATTTATCATATCCTCTGACAGCTATTGTCCCAATTATTTCGTCGCCTTCCATGGCAACAAAAAGATTATTTCTCTGAGGTGTGAAATAATATTTTTCAATCTCAAGAATATCATAATGATACTGAGGATTGATATCACCATTATATTCCTTTTTAATTTGGTCAAAAATAAAATCTTTAATATAAGGTATCTTGTTTTGAATTTCAGACACTTCTTTTATAACAATAGCCATTTTAAAACTCCTTTAGACAACATAAATTTAGAAGTATTACTTTTTTAAATAATTTTAAGCCATTAGTAATACTTATTTTTAGTTTTGTAAGACTATTACTATATTAAATAATCAAATACTATTTAAAATTTATTATTTGAGTTGAAAAATAGAAAAAATAAGAAAAATAAAAAGATTATCCAAATAAACTGGATAAACCTTTAGAAGCTAATAAACCAATAAATTCATCAGCAGGAGTCATAACAATATTTCCTTTAGCATATTGATCCATAGCTGCTTGAACCATTTTTGCTTTTGTTAAAGGATCATCAGCAGATGATGCGATACCTTGAACTAAATCTAAAACAGCAGTTCCTCTTGTTACACCTTGACCATATTGTTCTTCCCTAATAATATCAATACCACTAACCTCTAATGTTTGACCATTAACCTCAATCGGTGATGCTGCTTGAATAACTGCATCAATTGCCTCAGTATTAACTGCAACAACTGCATCAATTGAAACATTTAAATTGTATTCAACAATCTCTTTAGCAAGTTTCATAGACTGTTCATCATCATCATACCAGAAGGAATCATGCATAAGTAACTTTTCTCCAGCACCCATTTCCTGAGCTTCTTGAGGCTCTTCAGCAGTTGGGTGTGTTAAACCACCAGGATAAACTGCAGAATAATTAACTAAGGATCCATTATTAAGAGTTACAATAAATGCCATATCACAGCCCCCCATTCCTTGACGAGCTTCACTTTCATCCAATGCACATATCAATATATGTTTTTCCCCAGTCGATAGCTCATTATTAGTTGGCATAAACATAGTTCCCGCAACAACTGCTACAATACCTATGATAATAACCACTATAATGGCAATACTTATCTTTTTTCTCCTTCTCATATTATCACTATAAACTTTACCAAGTGAATATATTAAATTAATTTAATATTTATATCGAAGATATATATTTTTTTTGATGAATTTATATACAATAAAGAAACTAGTTTAGAATAATAAAGCATTACCTGAAAAAGATTTTTCTACTTAAAAATTTAATAAAAAAAGAGCAACAATTATTTTTTATTTTTACAGCACCCAAAAAAGAAATTAAATATTTTTTTAACGACTTTTTTAGCTCCTGTAGGCTTTTTATCCTCAGTTTCACAACAACTTCTTTTTGGAATAGTTTTAACCATATATATCACAAAAATAGTTTTTTTAAAAAAGGTAGGTGAAATTAAATATGATAAAACATATTTAATTTCGTGAGAGTAGTTATATGTCTTTTTTATTAAATTAGAGAAAGAGAGTACTAATTTAATATCGAATTGGGGTGTATTAATATGGTTTAGTAACCAATAACACAGATAACAAAACCAGACAGTTTTAGTCATGCCTAAATTTCATCATCAAATAAGAGTTGTTGTAAGTAGTATTTAAATGTTTTGATTTTTTTAGGTATACCTAAATTATGATAAAAAAATAAAAAGTGAAAAAGTTAATTAACACTACTGAGAGAGTCATTAAACTTATTTCTTAAAATAAAAAAAATAAAAAAACTTATAAAATCACATTAATTGTGATTTACAACATATTTCCTATTTTTTCTTCTACAAAAAATAACATCATAATTAATATTTCTCATAGAGCCCACCATTTTTGGAATTTAAAAAAAAGGAGGATTCTAAAAATCTGCATTCATTATACTAACATAATCTACAGTTGACTTTTTAAGATCTACATACAAAGTAAAAATAATATGTTACAAGTTCCATCAAAAGAACATCCAACTCAAATCAAAAATATATAAGTTAAGTTATTAAAATAAGAAAAAATCTTTCAAATAGTAAAAATAAATAAAAAAAGTTAAAATAAGAAGATTACATTAATCTTCTAGTATCAGTGATTTCTACACTAGCTACGTTGTTTAATTTACCCATAGCTTCTTCAGTGGATTCAGTTCCACCTTCACCATCTTCAATGATGAACATTAAATTTAATGCAGTTAAACCAAATGCAATTGGTTCTTCATCGATTTTATGGAATTCAGCATCATCAGGCATTGCAGCTTGAATATCTGCTTTTAAAGCTTCTAAATCTACATCAGGGCTTTCAGGCATGATTTTCATAGTTGCTACTACATCACTCATAATTATTCCTCCAAAATATTAAATCAAATTAAGGTCCTTCAAATCCACATTCACATTTGTATGCATGGCCAAAAGTACGGCATTTTTCACATCTAGCGATTTTTGCACCACAAATTGGACATTCGAATTCAACGAAAGGACCAGTTAATGGAATTTCTTGTTTACAAGATATACATTCTACTGTTTTCATTTAATCACCAATTATTTTTGTATAATCGAAATTGTAATCCTTTGAATCATTAATAAGAGCTAAAACTCTATTAGGATATTTACCATTTACAACATAACAATTAGACCCGTACTTAATTAAAAGAGAAGGCAACATTAAGTCAATTGATGATTCTTCAAAAGTTAGTAGTTTTTTTGCATCAATTTTACTAATGAATTTGGAACCTTCTTCACTAGGTTCACGGGTATATATACCATTTACATTTGTTACTATTAAAAGGTTTGCATTTAAAAGGTGAGAAATGTAGGCCGCAATTGAATCTGAAGTAACATCCCATGAACATTCAAAAGGATCATCTTCTTTTAAAATCTTTGAAACAATCAAAATAGGAGTTAAACCAAGTTTATTTATTTCTTCTGCTTCTTCAATAGAATAAGCTAATCTAGAAGAACTTACTTTATCATCAACCAGCTGTGCCAAAATATCCATACAATCAATAGCAGCATTATGTGCAGTTTCATCAGATAAATTCAAAATATCATCATATTTACGAATAAGATTTGCAAATTCTCCTCCACCAAGAATAACTAAAGAATCAGTGCTTTTTAACTTTTTAACTAAATCAATAGCATAATCTGGAAATAAACTGCCCCCAACCTTAACAACCTGTTTAATAATAATTTCACAACCTACAAAAAAAGAAATCCACCAACATCTTAATAGTCATTTAATTGAAAATAGCTTCGATTAAATTGATAGTTAACCTACAATAACTTTAAATCCCCAGTGATTTTATCAAGTATTTCATCTTCATCAGGCCCCAAGGCCAAAACTGTTGTTGTTGATGTAGGTACTTGAGTCCTTCCAGCATCAACTACAAGATAATAAGAAACTTTATTAATAATAGCTTGCTTTTTAAGTTCTAAAAGTTCTTCTAAAGAATTAACTTTACAAACAACTTTAGCATATGCTTCATTTTCCCATTTACGAATTTTTTCAGAATTGGTTTTTTTATATGCACCTAATGAACCATGACAGCATTGAGCAGCTATTTTTCCTTTACCCATTTTTAAATCATTTCTTACAACCATTACTTGTTTCATAAAATATTGATTTCTAAATAGCTATTTAAATATTTTTAGAAAAAAAATAACTTTTTTAAAGGAGGTAATATAAAATATAATTATCTTTATTTTTATCATTAAACTTTTTTTAGGAGAATGTTAATGAGCAGAATATCTATTTTAGACAAGGAGAAATGTCAACCAAAAAAATGTGATTATGTTTGTATTAGTTATTGTCCTGGAGTTAGAATGGAAGAAGATACAATAGTAATCGATGAAGATACTAAAAAACCATTAATTTCAGAGCAATTATGTGAAGGTTGTGGTATTTGTACTAATAGATGTCCTTTTGATGCTATTTCTATAATTAATTTACCTGAAGCTGTTGGAGAACCAATTCATAGATTTGGACAAAACCAATTCGAACTATTTGGACTTCCAGACCTTGCAGAAGGAACAGTATTAGGTCTTTTAGGACAGAATGGTATTGGAAAATCCACAATTATGAGAATTTTATCTGGAGAATTAATTCCAAACTTAGGAGATTATGATTTTGAACCTAAGAATTGGGATCATATAATTGAATATTATAAAGGTTCTTCACTTCAAAACTACTTTAAACAATTGTCTTCTGGAGAAATTAAAGCTATTTTAAAACCACAGATGGTAGATCAGCTTCCAAAAGTAGTCAAAGGAAATGTTAAAAATTTACTTGAAAATGTAGATGAAAGAGGTAAATTTGATTATGTCTGTGAAGAATTAGACCTTGAAAATGTCTTAGATAGAGATATGAAAAACTTAAGTGGAGGAGAACTTCAAAGAGTAGCTATTGCTGCAACTGTTTTAAGAGAAGGAGATTTCTACTACTTTGACGAACCTACATCATGGTTAGATGTATCTCAAAGATTAAATGCAGTAAAAGTAATCAGATCCCTTGCAGAAGATGGAAAATCAGTACTTGTAATTGAACACGACCTAGCTACTTTAGATGCATTATCTGACAACATCCATATTTTATATGGTGAACCTGGAGGATATGGTGTTGTATCTGGAAGAAAAGGAGTTAGAATTGGAATTAATGCATATATCAATGGATTTTTATCTGAAGAAAATGTAAGAATTAGAAAAAATCCAATTGAATTCACAATAAGACCTCCAACTCCTGAAGATGAAGGAGATGTTTTAAGCAGCTATAGTGATTTAACTAAGGATTATGATGGATTTAATCTGGAAGTAGATGCTGGAGAAATTTATTATGATGAAATTGTAACTGCATTTGGTTCAAATGGTATTGGAAAAACAACCTTTGCAAAAATACTTGCAGGAGTGGATAAACCAACTACTGGTGAAACCAATGAAGAAGTCACAATAGCTTACAAGCCACAATATATCGTTTCAAACTTTGAAGGACGTGTACAGGACTTTTTATACATGTATGCTCCAAGTTATGGATCTAAAATATTCAATAGTGAAATTATGGCTCCTCTTAAATTAGAAGACATTTTAGAAAAAGATGTTAAAACATTGAGTGGAGGAGAACTCCAGAGATTAGCTATTGCAACCACATTGTCAAAAGATGCACAGATTTATCTTTTTGACGAACCAACAGCATTCTTAGATGTTGAACAAAGATTAGTTGCTGCAAGAGTTATCAGAAAACTTGTAGAAAGTAGAAATGCTGCATCTTTAATTGTTGACCACGATATTGTCTTTATAGATTACATCTCCGATAGAGCAATGGTATTTAGTGGAACTCCAGGATTAAATGGTCATGCATCAAAACCAGCAGATTTAAGAACATCAATGAACGAATTCCTTGGAAACTTAAATATCACATTTAGAAGAGACAAAGAAACAAAAAGACCAAGAGTTAATAAATTAGATAGTTATCTTGATCGTGAACAAAAAGAAAAAGGAGAATATTATTATTTATCAGATTAGAAGATTATAAATCTTCTAACTCTTTTAAAATTGCTTTTTTTAATTCCACAACAGCTAGTTCTCCTTGTTCATCTAACCTAGCGGAATCATTTGGGTTTAAATTTGCACCTACAACAATAGACTCCGCATCAATAGTTTTTTCAACTTTGACATCTTTTTCTTTTAATATTGTAGATACACAGTCATCTTTACATCCAGTAATAGCCACAACTGGAGCATCTTTTAAAATAGGGCTACATTGATTAGGTTGTGCAGAATATTCCGTAATACAAGCTGCAACAATATTATCTTCTTCCAATGCTAAATCAACAGTAGCTGCTCTTACAACTAAACCTAAAGGACTTAAACCACTACATGAAACTAAAGCTATTTTATCTCTCATATTAACCAACCAATTTTTTCTTGAATTTTTTCTCTAAAAAGTCATAACCTTTCTTAAAAAAAGGACAATTTAAAATACAATCATTACAGCCCTCACTATGGGCAGTACATACCTTACGAAGCACTTTTTCATTTTCATCATATGCATTAAGCGGGCATTTGTTTATACATTTACCACAGGTTTCACAGTACTTTGCAGCCCATAACATATCATTTTCTTCTTTGAAAGGCAAATTATCAATAGAAGTAGATAACATGAAGAAACCCATGTTTAATCCTTCTTTAAAAAGACACATATTGCTTCTAAGAATTACACAATCATTGGATTGTGTAGCAATGGCTCTTAAACTAACTTCATCATCTAAAGGATTAAGTAAATTAGCTTCAAATCCATTCTCTCTTAAAAAATCAGCAATGTCATAAATAAATCCCCCAACTTCCTGAAATTCATCATCAATTAATTTACATTTTTCTTTAGATGGTTCTAAATAAAGGAAGTCAGGACTCATTTCATATTTTAAAATAATTACATTATCAAAATCAATATTCCACTCTGCTTTAAAGTCATCACTTAATTTAGAATAACTTAAACCAGCAACACCTATTTCAAAGGCCATTTTTTTAAATTCTTCAAAAACTTCATCAGAAATATTTCTAAGAGGTTTTGAAGGGTTTGGAATTCTATAAGAATTAGGAACTGGAGAATGATATTTAAATCTTATATCTCTCCTTTCCTCAGTATTAGATATCATAATTTACTTCTTTAAAGCTTCAACAGCTTTAGGGAATTCTTCACAGAACTTTTTAATGCCTTCTTCTGGAATTGAAAAGCTTATACGTAGATATTTATCCCCAACTAACCGGCTAGTATATTCTCCTTCTCTTGTAAATATTTTTTTGTCTAATAAATATTCAGACATTTTTTTAGGAGAAATTCCAACACCAGACAAGTCAATAACCATCATATTACCATCAGATGGGTAAACCGGTAAAAATACTCCATCAATTCCATCAATCATTTCTTTAATTAATTTTTGATTGCTGAAAGAAGTTTCCCTAATCTCACCTATCCATTGGTCTTTAGATTTTAATCCAGCCATTGCACCATATTGTGCAACTATATTTACACCTAAATCATTAACAACAACATTTTTTAAAACTTCATTAATTTCAGGTGTGGATATAACTGCCCCAATCCTTAAACCAGCCATACCGAATATTTTAGAGAAACTATAAATAGTTATAGTATTCTTAGGAGCATATTTTGCAGCTACAAAATGTTGTCTTGCAAAATCCTTATAGGTAATATCATGTAAAAGATAGATATCGTTTTCAATAGCTATTTCAGCAAATTCTTTGATTTCTTCCTCAGTGTAAGCAGTTCCTAATGGATTTAATGGATCAATTAAAATAATCATTTTTGTGTTTTCATCCATATTTTCCCTTACAAGTTCTGGAGTTAACTTATAATTATTTTCTTCACTGTAAATTGGAACATATTTAACTTCATCTGCAAATCTTTCAGCGAAAGTACCTATAATCAAATAACCTGGATCACAAGTAATTACATTATCACTTTTGTTTAATAACCCATTCATACAAATATGTAAAGATTCAGTAGCTCCAGCTGTTAAAAATACTTCTTGATTCTCTAAACCTAAGTCATCTAAAATTAATTGTTTTAAATCGGAAAATCCTTCTGGAGGTGGATATTTACAATACTCTTTTGTCATTACACAATTAGCCATAGCTTTAGCTATTGTATCATCATGTAAATGATTTGTGTTTTGACCCATCCAAATCATTTCTTTATCATTAAAAACATCTTCAAAAAAGTCATTTGCGCAATCATAACCTTTTGGAGGAACTCTTTCAATTTTATCATATTTCTTTTGAAGGGTATCCTCAATCCCCTTATTATCAGTGTTCATAATTATCACATATCATAATCTGAATAAAATTATTATCATTATATATCTATTAATTATAATTAATAAAATTAATGGAAAAACAGCTATGAAATACCCCTGGAAGTAATTTTAAAAGTAGAGGATTTACCTTCTGCAATACTCCTATGCCTTTTTAAGGTAACAACTCTCTGATTTGGTTCATCACCTAAATCCAGTTGCAGAATGACTTTACTCCAATATTGTAAAATAGTTCCACCAACAGCTTTAATATCATTGTTACCATCATCATCAAAGGAGTTGTAAATCTGGTTAGTTAAAACAACAGCGATATCATATTGACGTGCAATCTTAGATAAGATACCCATCTGTTTACCTAACTCTTTATTAAGTTTAGAAGACTTCATATCATCAACCCTATAAAGAGCAACCGCAGAATCCAATATAAGTAAATCCACATCTTCATGATTATTTCTAAGCCAAAATTCAATAGATTTTAGATTTTCATTTTGTTCTGTGAAAGTAGTTGGTTCAAAAACCATAATATTACTAGCTATTTTAGAAAAATCAAATTTGGCAATTTGTTTAATTCTTTCAACAGAGATACCTCCTTCAGTATCTATATAAATTGCTTTTTTATTATTTTTAGCCACATTAACAGTTAAAGTTAAAGCAATATTACTTTTACCAGAACCTGGTGGGCCAAAAATCTGAGTAATAGTTCCTTTTTCAATTCCACCACCAATAAGCTCATCAATAGAGGAATTTGTTGGAATTTTATAGTTATCTTCTAAATCAGCTAATATTTTCATAATATAAACTTTGTGATAATTAATATAAAAAAGTTAACGTTCTAAAATAATAGGCTTCTCAGAAGTTAAATTAATAATTGTAGATGGTTTATTTCTTTTTAGTTTACCTACATCAATTACTAAATCAACATCATGATTCAACTGGTCTAAAATTTCATCAGGTGTTTCACAAACTTCATGGTCAGACAAATTAGCACTGGTTGTTGTAACTGGGAATAAATCAGAAATCCTGCAAGCTATTTCATTATCAGGTATTCTAACTCCAACATGCTTTAAACCACTTGTAACAACTCTTGGAACGATTTTAGTTTTATTTAAAATAAGAGTATATGGTCCTGGCAAAAATTTGTCAACATAAATTTTGTCCCTAGTTCTTAAATTAGCAACATGAGAAATTGCATCCTTACTTGAAACAATAATGGATAATGGTTTCATTAAAGATCTTTTCTTAATATCATAAATGCGACGAACAGCTTTTTTATTAAAAATATTGACTCCCAAACCATAAACTGTATCAGTAGGGTATAAAACAATACCCCCATGAGCCATTACCCTAATAGCTTCTTCAATAACTTCCTTATCTGGATTTTCATTATTTGTTTTCAATATTCTCATTAAATTACCTAATTTATTTATAAACAATTATATATGATTAAATTCTTTATATATACTTATGCTTGAAAGTTTAAGACCCCTTTTAACAAAAATATTGAATCCAATTGCTCAGAATTTAAATATAAATCCAAATATTGTTACATTAATCTCGCCATTTGTTGCACTTCTTGCAGCATACGGATTCGCAAATCATATGCTTATTTTAGGAGTAATAGCTATTTTAATAAGTGGATTTTTAGATGTTATGGATGGGGCTATTGCAAGATTTCACAATAGAACAAGCAAATTTGGAGCATTTTTTGATTCAACAATGGACAGATTCGCAGATGCAATAATTTATATCGGTATTATCTTTGGAGGATACTGTGACTGGTTTGTTGGAATTTTAGCAATACATTCTGCAATTACCGTAAGTTATGTTAGATCAAGAGCAGAATCCCAGGGGGTTGAATGTAAAGTAGGAATAGCTGAAAGAGCTGTTCGTATGATAATATTAATGATTGGTGCACTTATAGGATATTTCACAAGTCCAATCTATTTCACATACATTATAATAATCTTAGTAATTTTATCTTACATTACTGTTGGTCAAAGAGTATATCACGTATGGAGGCAACTTAAATGAACGATTTAGAAAGTGCTGAAAAAATAGCTATTGATATTGAGAAATTAGAACGTAATTTAAAACAAGTGGCTCACATAACATTTGAAGGCAGCGAAAAAGAAGTTTATGACAGAGCTATAGACTATAAAAACGATTCAAAATATTATCTTGAAAAAGAAGACATACGTACTGCCTTTGGATGCATTGAATATAGTCACGGACTTTTAGATGCATTAAGAATGATACATGGACTTATCTAGTCCACTATTTTTTATTTTATTTAAAAAAAAAGAAAAAAAAGGATTAGTTAATACTAATCTCACTATTTAATAGAGAACCTTCAGATCCATCAATTATTTTTCCATCTAAAACTTCTATTACTCTATCTGCTAATTTAGCAACATTCATATCATGAGTAACAACAATTAAAGTTACATTCTCTTCTTTATGAAGTTTTGTTAACTGTTTTAGAATTTTATTACTTGTTTTAGAGTCCAAAGATCCAGTAGGTTCATCTGCCAAAATTATAGAGGGTTCATTAGCTAATGCCCTTGCAATAGCTACTCTTTGTCTTTCCCCACCAGATAATTTATTTGGCATTTGTTTTGCTTTATCTTTAAGACCAACAATATCTAAAAGATTTAAAGCTCTTTCACGCATTTGTTTAGAAGACCAATCTTTAGTAAACATTGGAATTTCAACATTTTCAACAACAGAGATATTAGGAATTAAATTATGGAGCTGGAATATGAATCCCAATTTATCTCCCCTAAACTCATTTAATTTAGTGTTAGAAAGTAAATCATAACCAGCAACATTAATTGAACCACTATCTGGTAAATCAAGAGCCCCTAACATATTTAACAATGTGGATTTCCCAGAACCTGAAGGACCTATAATTGAAACAAATTCTCCTTCTTCAATTGTTAAATCAATTCCATTTAAAGCTTTAATATGGCCATCTTCATAAGATTTTTTTAGATTTTTAATTTCAATTATATTAGCCATGTTACTCACCTATTCATACCTCAATGCTTCAGTTGGAGGAAGTTTAATTGCTTTAATAGCTGGATATAAACCACCTAAAATACCTACAACAATAGCTATTGCAAATGCCTGTACAAATATGTCAATTGTATAAACAGGAGTCATACCTCCAAGTAAATTAAGGGAAGTAAATAATTCAACAACAATTACTCCAACAATTGAACCAACAACACCTGCAAATAAAGTAATTACAATTGATTCGCCAATAATCATTCCAAGGATTCTTTTTCCAGACCATCCAACTGCCTTTAAAACACCAAGCTCTCTAGTTCTTTCAAGAACGGACATTAACATAGTATTAATAATACCAACAGCACCAATGATAATAGCTAAAAGTGAAATACCCCAACTAGCACCATTAAGCATGTCAATCATGTCTCCAACCATTGCCATATCAGATAAAGATGTGACTGTAGTTAAATTATCACCATATTGGTTAGTAATATCATCTGCTACTGCATCCACATCATAATCTGGATTAACTTTAACAAATATGGCAGTTATATTGCCTTCATCTTGAACTAACTCTTGAGTCTTTCCTAAATCCATAAATAAACTCATATCTTGATTTGAATTACCAGATTCAAAGATTCCTACAACATCATAATCCTCTTGTCCAATAGTTACGGAGTCACCAACATCAATATCTTCATTTTCAGCCATTACTTTACCAACTACAACTTCAGAGCTATTTTTATCAAATAGTTCTCCATCAGTAATAGTTAAATCGGCAAAACTTACATCATCACGGTCAATTCCAACAATTGAAAGCATAGGAATCTCCTGTGATGTCAGCATTGTTGAATAAACTCCAACCGATTGATCAACACCACTAACATTGTTTACTTTATCAATCCAATCTTCACTAACCGTTGCTGTTCCAAAAGATGTAGCTTGCGCTGAAGCAGATTCTGAACCCACAATAGTGATATCAGTACCTCCTGAGTGCAAAGTATCTTCAGCACTGGCAATTAAACCATTTGTAATTCCACCTAAAGCAACAATAGTAGCTAATCCAATACCTATTCCAATAATAGCTAAAAGAGCCCTACTTTTATTCCTAAAGGGGTTTTTAACAATCAACGATAAAAATGACATGATTAATTTTTTGTAGTGAAATATTATATAAAATTAACCACCATAAAAAAATATGAAAAAAGAACTTTTATCAAATATCTCAAAAATCCATACTACAGAATTAGGCATTGAAAGAATAAAAAAGAACTTAGATATAGATGTAGAAAATGTAGTGGAATACTGTATAAATTTAATAAAAAAAGAAAATTCACAAATAAAATGCAAAGGTAAAAATTACTATATTCAAATAGATAACATAGAATTAACAATTAATAAAACTAGTTATACCATAATTACGGCACATAAAAAAAAGTAAATTAGATATGGATTAATTATTCCATATCTTCGAATCTTTTTTCGAGTTTTTCCATTACACCAGGTAATGAAGTGTATTCCATTTCTTCAGCAGGTAATCTGTGAGGTTCAAATGGACCATGTCTTCTGATGTAAGTAGCTATTTCAGCTGCTTCTTTTCTTGTTGGGTCAAATGCAGGGTCATCGAATAAGTCAACAGGACCAATTAATTTAGCATCTGCAACTTGGAAACCTAAACCAACAACTCTAGGAGGTCCATCAAATCTAATTGGATTTGCTTCAAGTTCTGAAACAGGCATCATAGGACCATTGTGGGACCCTCTCATCCATCCACTTACCATGTGAGGGAATGCAAATGGTTCAACACATTCACCATTAGCAGGGAAACCAGATTGTGCTCTTACAATAGCTACAGGGTCATCTTTACCTACGTATTCACCAGCCATTAAGTTTAATTTTTCAGTACTTACAGCAGCAGCGATTTCACCATTTTTCTTGAATACTCTTTTAATTACATATCTTCCAGTGGAACCAATTAATGCAAGTAAGTCATACATTTCTTCAGGACATTTTAATAATACTTTTCTATGTTCAATTACATCAAACACTTCAAAAGTAAATCCATCGTGTAAACTTGGATCGATTACTAATCCTGCAGTGTTAAATGGATCTGCAAAGATTTTAAAGAGAGGTAAATTGAAAGCACCAGGTTCAGTTTTATCACAGCAATATACAATTACTGGGTCACTTGGTCTTTCTTTAAATTCCATTTCAGCACATCCTGGACCCATACCTTTGATGTTTCCAGAGAAAGTATCGGATAACAAGTCTTGACCTGCACCATATAATTTCAATTCACGTGCTCTTTCAGTAGCTTTTAAAAATGCATTATATGCAGTTTCATGTACTTCTTCATTTTCTACACCATTGGTGTGAGTCATGATTAAATCAATGTCGTCACCACAACGACCAATATAATAGTCAGATAAAATATTAGATTCTAAAGCATCGTTTAAAACTTCTTCACAAATGTCGATTAATTCTGGATGTGCAACACAGTGACCAGAAACACTACCAATATCTGCTTTAATTACACTTACAGTTGTTTTCATTTAAACACCTCAGTTTAAAATTTCACTATTTTTAGTGAAATAAGAGCATAAAAAATAAAATCTAAGTTATTAAAAACTTAAATTTATTATTTACTATACACATCTATTTTTGATTTGTATAGTATATAATTATTATGATTTAAAGAGGAGCTTTTAACAAAAAAGATAATAAAATGATAGCTATTACATAAAAATAGAAAAAATAAGTAAAAAAGAGTTTTTAGTAATCATCTAAAAAATAAAAACAAAAGCAATTACTACAATTATTACAAAAATACAGCAACAACAAAGCCAAGTACTATCACTTTCTTTATTTGTGTTATTATTATCCTCTGCTGTATCATTAATAATTTCTGCTTGATGAACTTCTTTATCTCCACCAGAATTATTTGTCTCAGTTTCATCAATAACTTCTACTTGATGAACCCTATTAATTGGAAGGAGAGCACCACATTCTTTACAATATGTTTCACCATTATTATTTTCACATCCGCATTTAGGACAAAACATAAAATCACCATAAAACTTTAACAATATATCCAAAAGCAAGTACAATGCCAATAGTGCCTAATAAACCAGTTATTAAACGAAGCAAATTAGTACTTTGCCTAAATCCCCAATATTGAGTAAAACCATCAACAATAAAAGGCATGCAGAGAAATATTCCCCCTATAAAACCATTAAATGTGAAAGTAATTGGAAATAATAGGTCATATAATACTAAAATAGCTAAACTAATATAAAAACCTGTGCATCTTGCACAGACTGGAAACTGATGGCCTTTAATGAAAAAACTTCTTTCAGGCAATCTATGACAAATAAGATTGGACCATTTCATTAATTTGCACCACTAATTATTAGCATAGGTTTCTTCAATAACTTTTTCTTGATTCATTGATTCTTGAGCTTCTCTTACTCTTTCAATATCTGCTTTTGTTTCAGGATATCTTGGAACTGCACTACATCCCCCATCATCGATTTTAGATATCTCAAATGTTCCAATTTCATCAGCAATTCTTTCAATTTCAATTTTATCCAAACCAATTAAAGGGCTTAAAATAGGCATTTCTACACCATAACGAGTAGCTAATATGTTAGAAAGAGTCTGAGATGCTACCTGACCTACACTGCTTCCATCCACAATAGCTAAGGCACCCATATCCTCAGCCAATTTTTCAGCTAGTTTATACATTCCAGATTTACATAAAACACAGGTTAACTTTTCAGGAGCATCATCTTTACATTTTTGAAGATAATCACCATATTTTATTATCCTAGTTTTAATTGGAACACCTGAAGCATATTCCTGTAATTTTTCTATTATTTTTTCAACATTTTCAACAGCTTTTGGTTGTGTAAAAGGAGCTCCATCAAAATGAAGGGCTACAACCTCACATCCTCTTTTCATCATCAAATAGGTAGCAACAGGTGAATCTATCCCACTAGATAAAAGAGAGATAACTTTACCCTGTGTTCCTAAAGGTAAACCTCCAGGACCTTCTATTTTTTCATGATAAATAAAAGCATCATCATCCCTTATTTCAACATAAATTGTAAGTTCAGGATTTGTTAAATCAACAGGACATCCTAATTTTTCAACAACAACAGATCCACAAAAAGCAGCCATTTGCTGAGATGAAAAGTCATGTTTTCCAACTCTCCTACATTTGATTGCAAATTTAGTTTTAGAATCAATATCTCCCAATTCAACTAAACCATCCACATAATCAGATAAAGTGGATTTAATATCTTCAAAATTACTGTATGTTGAAATAGCCGGAGAGTAAGAAACTATTCCAAAAATCTTATTTAATTTAGACAAACACTCTTCAAAATCTTTAGGAAATAGGTATATTCTACCTTGGTTTCTATCAACTTCACAGTCAATAGAAGCCCTAATATTTTTCACAAGCTTTTTTTCAAATCTGGATCTAACTTTACTGCTTTTTAGACCAATCTCACCATAACGTAAAATAACTAAATCATAATCCATTAAAAATTCCCCTTAATCATCTAATAAATTAAAACGTTTTGCCATAAATTTAAGTGTTGAACCTTGTAAAAGTACAGAGATACAAGTTGTAACTAATACTATGTTAAACATCAGATTTGCACCAGGGATTTGATATACGAGCGGATAAAAGGCAAATACAATTGGTACTGCCCCTTTAATACCTGCCCATGAAACAAATGCCTTTGAATTAACATCCACATTAAATGGTGCAAGAGATATTAAAACAGCTATTGGTCTTGCAACAAAGATTATTAAAATGGAAATAAAGACTGCTGGAATAAATACTGAAAACAACTCAGATGGTGTTGTAAATACTCCTAACAATATAAATAATGCAACCTGCATTAACCAAGCAAATCCTTCAAAGAAAGACATTTGAGATTCCTTATTTTTAATATTAGAATTACCAATAATAAGTGCTGCTAAATATACGGCTAAAAATCCATTTCCTCCAACAAACTCTGAGACTGAAAAGGATAGGATAGCTGTTGATAATAATAGCACTGGATAAAGTCCATCAACTGCCAAATGTATTTTTGCAAGTATTTTTGCAAAGAATTTTCCTAAAACAAAACCAAATATTGTACCTAAAACTAATGACTGGATAAAATGAATTACTAAAGTAGAAATAGCCAAATTCGGAACTGTAATTAATTCAATAAAAGATATTACAAGAATATATGCCATTGGATCATTAGTACCACTTTCAAGCTCAAGCATACTGTCCAAGTTATTTTTAATTTTCATATTCTGTGTTTTAAATATTGAAAATACAGCTGCTGCATCAGTAGATGAAATAATTGATCCTAAAAGCAAAGATAACATTAAATCTAAGCCTAACATTAAATGAACTACAATACCTATAATAAATGCAGTTATGACAACTCCAACTGTAGATAATGACAGTCCAGGCTTAACAATTGGTTTCATTAATTTAACCTCAGTATCTAGACCCCCAGAAAACATAATCATAATAAGAGCAAAGATACTTATCGTTTGAACAAGCTCATAGTTATGTACAGTAGAACTAATAAGATTAGAAGTATCTAGAGAAATACCAATGATTAAAAAGACAACTAAAGTTGGAATACCAATTTTAGAAGTAAACCTAGATAAAAAAACACTTCCAATTAATAAAAGTCCTATTGCTAAAAAAATTAAGTTGTGCTCCATAATTTAACCAAACATATAAAAATAAGTAAAAAATTTTAATTATTAATATGTATTTTATTTTTACTTCTATTTAAAAGTTAATTTATATGAAAAAATAGCTAAAAAATTTAAAAAAAGAAAGAAAAATTAATTTTTAATTAAATCTACTGCTTTATCTAATGCAGATTCCATATTTTCTGCCTTAGGTCCAGCACCTTGAGCAAGGGTCAAACGACCTCCACCCCCACCACCAAGTACTTGAGCAGCTTCTTTAATAATATCATTAATTTTTATTTCATTATCAATAGCTTTATTGGAAGCAGAACCAACAATTTTACCATCATTATTTCCAATGATAACAATATCTGCTTTTCCATTGTCTGTGAAATCAGTAGCTATTTTTTGAAG
Organism: Methanobrevibacter woesei; assembly: GCF_003111605.1. NCBI lineage: Archaea > Methanobacteriati > Methanobacteriota > Methanobacteria > Methanobacteriales > Methanobacteriaceae > Methanobrevibacter > Methanobrevibacter woesei. The sequence goes on from NZ_MZGU01000006.1 coordinate 60,369, forward strand.
CTCTTTAAAGTCAGCATCAATTAATTCGCGAAGAACGCCTAAACCATTAATTTCACAAACATTGTCAGTTAAAGAGTTCATTTTAAGAGAAGCAATTTGAGATTTTAACTTGTCAATCTCATTTTTCTGTGATTTCCATTCACTAAAGAACCTGTCACATGTTTTAGGAAGTTGATCATCATCTACTTTGAAAATGGCTGAACTTTCTCTTAATAATCTGTTTTCATTTTGTATAGAATCAACAGCAGCTAAACCAGCAGAGAAATCAATTCTTTCAACACCATCTTGAACTCTTTCAGTTTTATTGATTTTGATTGGACCAATAGCACCAGTATTCAATACATGTGTACCAGCACAAGCCTGAACATCTACACCAGGTATTTTTACTACACGAATAATTTTACCAGGAACAATACCTCCCTGATAAAGTTTAAATCCATAAAGCTGTTCAGCTTCATCTCTAGAGTGGAACTGAATATCCAAAGGAATGTTTTCCATTACATATTCATTAGCTCTCCTTTCAATTTCATCAAGTTCCTCTTGAGAAATACGTTTATAATGAGATAAATCAATACGTGACCTGGATACTCCTTTTTGAGCACCTGCCTGCCAGATATGTTCTCCAAGAACTTCACGAGCTGATGCAACAATTAAATGAGTTGCAGTATGATGGCGAGCCAAGGTAATTCTTCTATCCCAATCAATTTTACCAGAAACTGTTTTTCCAACTAAGTCTGCAATATCTCCATCAACATAATGGAGTACTACATTATTAACTTTCTCTGCATAGGTAACATCAAAAGTTTTACCATTATATTCAATAGTACCTAAATCAGAAGGCTGACCTCCACCTTCAGGATAAAATACAGTTCTGTCAAATACTAAAGCCTTTTTACCATCTTTTTCAACTAATCCTAATACTTCAGCATCAAATTCTTTTTGATTGAAGTCTTTATAGAATAACAAATCAGTTTCAGGATAATCAATCTCAAAACTTTCCTTTTTGTTAGATTTATCAACTTCATGTTCATTAGCTACTAAAGTAAAGAAATTATCTGGAATATTAACTTTAAAGTCTAAAGAATTAGCTATTTCTTCAACAGTTTCAGGAGGGAGTCCATGAGCATCATATAAATCAATAAGCATGTCTAAAGGCATTTCACTTTGACCATCTTTTTTAAGTTTCTTAATAGACCTTTTAACAGTGCTTCTTCCTTTATTGATAGTGGTTTGATATCTTTCTTCTTCAAGAGAAATAATATTCATAATATGGTCCTTAGATTCCTCAATTTCAGGATAAAATTTAGTTAAGAAATCAAGTTGGATAGCCATTACATCAGCTAAGGATTCTTTCATATTCAACTCTTTCATGAAACGAATAGTTCTTCTTAAAACTAATCTGGCCAAATAACCTTCTTTTACATTAGATGGAATAATACCATCAGTTAACATGAAAGCAAGACAACGAGTATGATCTGCAATTATATAAATAGCTTCCATAGGCTCTGCAAATTCTAATAATTCATCTAAAGTAAGGCCTAAACTATCAGCTACTTTCTGACGTAACTCTTTTAAATCCCCAATATCTTCAATATCCATCATTCCAGCTATCTGAGCATTACGTCCTAAAATATCTTCATTAAGAGTAACGCCAGTTAATTCTTTTAATTTATCAATAACTGGACCGAAACATGCATCATAAGCAGTTGGAGTACCTTGAGAAATCCAAGCTATTCTTTCAAGTCCATAACCAGTATCCACAACTTTAATTGGGATTTCTTCCATTTCTCCATTTTCTAAAGTTTTATATTGGATAAAAACCAAAGTAGCTAGTTCAACACCTCTAACACAGACTTCATAACATGGCCCTTCATTACCTCCACCTCTCCACCAGGATTTAATAAAGGTAATCTCTTCAGTATTTATTCCAATGTATTTGAAAAACTCATGACAAAGTCTTATAGTCTCATCTTCCCAATAAATAAAGTCATCTTCAGTATTGATAACAGTATGAGTACCCATTGTAAAACAAGTCATATGTCTACCAGTTCTTCCAACATTATCAACATCATTAAGACGGACAGAAGGTTGAGCTAATTCAAGAGGATTAGCAGGAGGTTTAACTAAACCAGAAGTTACCCAAGGTTGGAAACAGAATATTGATGCACCAACTAAAAATACATCATCCCTCCATCTTTTGGCTAGTATTGGATAACGAGGTATATGAGTGTGACCTTCTTTTTCTAAAAATTCTCTAAAAACTTGTTGAATTTCATACAAAGTGTAAGGTTTATCTGTTGCAGGATTTCCAATGAACTCATATTCATCACAAGGAGCATCCCCACATGTATCCCTTTCAACTTGTGAATAAAACTCATTACCACAAGTTTTACATGTTTGTTTTATATATCCAAGTTCTTTAAAAATTTCAACCATAATAATCAAATCATAAACAGTATATTATGATTTAATATTTGATTTTTTTATAATAAATATTTTAGTTAATATTAAAAAGAGCTACTAAAATTTCACACTTTAAAAATAGAATAATAATCAAATCTAAAAAAAAATCATTTAAATGAAAAAATAAGTTTTAAAATTGGTTAAAAATAGTTATAATCGAATAATTACTTAAAAATAATTTAAAAAAAGAATAAAAAGAGAAGGATAGAAAATCTATCCGAATAAAGCACCTAAACCAGCTGCTGCTTCTTCTTCAGCTGCTTCTTCCTCTTCTTCCTCTTCTTCTTCCTCTTCTTCAGCTGCTGCTTCAGCTACAGGAGCTGCTGCTACAGGAGCTGCTGCCATTGCAGAGGTTTCCATAGCTTCTTCGATGTCAACATCTTCTAAAGCTGCGATTAATGCTTTGATTCTAGCATCATCTGCTTCGATACCTGCTGCTTCAATAATACTTTTAACGTTTTCTTCATTAATGTCTTTTTCTGCACTGTGCAAAATCATTGCCGCATAAATATATTCCATGTTAAATCACCATTTAGTTTATAATTTTAATTTTTGTAAGGTTTTATAATATAAAAAATTTTAATTAATTATCTAACCGAAGAGAGCCCCTAACCCAGCTGCTGCTTCTTCTTCTGCATCTTCTTCAGGTTCGTCCTCAGGTTCATCATCTGCAGGTTCAGCTTCTTCAACTACTGCAACAGTTGCACTAGCTGCAGCACTGGAAACTTTTTCTGCTAATTCTTCATCTAATGCACCTTCAACATCAGCTACAAGTGATGCTAAGGATAACATTTTAGCCTGAGCTAAACCAATTAATGGTTCAGAAGTTTCAGAAGTCATTATGCCTCCTTCCATAGCAACGTTAATTGCTCTGTTGTAAGCGAGACTAATAATTGTGGAAATTGTTTCTTCTGTAGGTATAGCTGCATTAACAGATAAATTAAATGCTCTAGTAAATGCACTTTGAATATCAGCTAATGTTTCTTCCTCATCGATTGCGAGTACATCAGAAGTATAAATTGCTTCATCTTCATATACTGCTTTTAAATCAATTCCTACTTCCATTGGGTTAATATCCATTCTAGATAAGGTACTAGCTACTTCTTTGGATACTTCTTCCCCTGCTTCTACAAGAACAGTTTCTTTAGAAACAACAATTTTTCCTTTATCAATTCTAGCAGGAATACCAACTTGTTGTAATTCACCGAGGAATGGACCTGGTTCAAAACCAGTATCTCCTTCAGGTATAATAATATCATCAGTAGCAATAGATCCTGGTTTAGCAGGAGCTGCAGTTTTGCTATCTTCTAATATTTTGTATAATTTGAAAGGATTCATTTCGGTTGCAATAACAGCAACTTGACCATCCATATAATCAGATAATCCAACAATATTGGTTTTATCAGCATTACAATCTTCAAGAGCTAAATCAATAAGGTTCTTTTTAGACATTCTTATTACAGCTTTACCATTAAGGGATTTTCTCATTTCTTGGAGCTGTTTTGCTGGAATGTTTAATAAATCAACAATACCAACAACATCATAAGAATCTATTAACCCTTTGAGTTCGCTAACTTCTTCTTTTTTCCATTCAGCAACATGAGCCATCTAAATCACCCTCACAGTAGGACCCATAGTTGTTTTAATAAACATGGATTTTATTTGACTTCTTCCTTTATCTAACTGGCGGTCTAAGACAGTAAGAACAGTTTCAATATTTTCAGCTAATTCTTCGTCGGACATATCTTGACTTCCAACGATAACTTGAATAGAAGGTTGTTGTTTAATACCAACTTTGATAGTGCTTTGTAATCTTTCTAAAAGAGGATCTAATTTGATACTAGCTGGCACTGGTTTTGGCATTTTATTACGAGGACCTAAAATTGGACCTAAAAATCTACCAACAAGTGGCATCATATCAGCTTGAGCTATAAAGAAATCAACAGAGTTTGCAGCACTTTTTGCTTGTTTTCTGTCTTTTCCTAAAGCTTCTAAATCATCTTTGTTTATTACAAGAGCGACACCAGCATCTTTAGCTTGAACAATAAGTTCCCCGTCAGCAATGACTCCGATTTTTACATCTTTACCACGGCCGTTAGGAAGAGTAACTTCCTCATTAAACCTATTTTCTGGTTTTTTGACATCTAAGTCACGAACATTAATAATCATGTCCACTGACTGAGTGAAGTTTCTCGGCTTTGATTGTTCTTTTGCCTCCTTCACCGCTTCTAATACTTCTTGTGTCATTATTTTCCCCCATGAACATTAGTTCATTGGTTATTTTAAATTTGGTTTCATGAGTATCGATTTAAGAATAATCTTTCTCGATTGCATGAATAAAAACAGTATATCAATTATAACAAATCATTATAACATCATATACACTGTCATATAAGTTTAAATTTTAAATTTATAAAGCAGAATATTTATTCTACTAAAATATCATCATATTTTCCTGCATCAACATCTTTTTGTGCTTCTCTAGGATCTTTACCATCAACAGAAAGTCCCATACTGACACAGGTTCCCATTACTTCTTTGACTCCTGCTTTGTAATCATTTGCAAGTAAAGAATCAAATTTCATTCTTGCGATTTTTAAAGCTTTGTCAATTGGTAAATCATTTACAATATCTAAACCTGGTTCGTGAGAAGCTTTTTCAATGCCAAGCTCTTCCATAATAAGTGATGTAGTTGGAGGAGTACCAATTTCAATATCGAATTCTTTAGTATCTCTATCAATGATAACTTTAACAGGCACTTTCATTCCTGCAAAGTCAGCACTTTTATTATTAATTTCTTCAACTACTTGCATCATATTAATACCGAAAGGGCCTAATGCTGGGCCTAATGGAGGTCCCGCAGTTGCGCTTCCACCTTCGATAAGAACTTCAACGGTATCTTTAGCCATTAGTCAGCCTCCTTTTGAATGATTCTAATTTGATCAGCTTTAACAGTAACCGGAATTGGCACTGCTGCTTCTATTAACTCGAGAACTACTTCTTCACGTGACTCATCAATACGAACCACTTTTGCTCTTTCTCCTTTGAAAGGACCAGAAATAAGCTCAACAATACTTCCTTTTTGTATTGAAGAAATAATAGGTTCTGGTTTTAAGAATCTTTTTGCCTCTTCAAAGGTAATACCATGTTTACCTTCCACAACACCTCTTAAATGTTGTACTTTAAGGTCAGGATTTCTTAAATCAATTTTAGTTGAAGATTCAACTAATATATAACCTTTTAAAGACTCTGGGACAAGAATAGCTGAAATACCAATACCAGACACTTGTGCTTTACGAGAAAGTAATCTGGCAACATTTCTTTCTTGGCCAACAGATGTTTTAAGAGCATATATGGAATTATTAGTATCTTCCATGAAAAATTCACCTATTTTAAATATTTCTACTTGTTAATAAAATCATAAATTTAAGTTATAAGTTATTATAAAACCTTTGATAATACAAGATCTAAAATCCTGAAAAAATCATATTTTTATAATGCTTATATCTATATAAAAAGTAATATATAAACTTTTCAAAAAAATATAATTTTAAAATAAAATTAAATTATTACAATAAATTTTACTATAATTATTAAAATGAAAAAATATTGGAATTTAAAAGTATTAATAATTAAATATTATAATCCAATTAATTGACTTATTAAAACAATAACAAAACCAATAACCCCAATTACAACAATTCCAAGAGCAGTGATCTTAGAAAAATCAAGATATTCAGAGCCATCAGGTTTTCTAGCTACTTTTAATACTCTTTTACAATCTTTCCATAACTTATCTAAGTTTTCTTGTACATTCATATAAATCCCAATAAAAAATACTCATAAATAAATTGAACAGAATTATAATAAAATATAGTAATATTTTAATTATTCACTTTTATAATAAATAAAGTTTTCGATTAAAAATAAAAAAAAGAATATTGAAAGAATTAGAATATTCCATCAATAAAATCATCTAAGTTATCATCAGCATTGTTAGCTGAATCTACATTGCCATCTTCATCAATGAATTCATCATCATCAGAAGTATATTCAGATTGGATACCAGAAACAACAATAGTTGTTCTTAAGATATTACCTAAGCTTTCATCAATTTGTGCACCCCAGATAATATTTGCTTCTGGATCTAATTTATCAGCAACAACTTGAACGATTTTTTCAGATTCTTGTAATGTTAAATCAGAACTAGCTGAAATGTTAATTAAAGCACCAGTAGCGTTAGATACATCAATATCTAATAAAGGACTGCTTAAAGCTTCATGTACAGATTCTAAAGCTCTGTCACCAGAGTCAGATTCACCCATACCAATCATAGCCATTCCTGATCCTTCCATAATAGATCTAATATCTGCGAAATCAAGACTGATTAAACCTTGTTTGGTAATCAATTCAGTGATTCCTTTAACTGCTCTTCCTAAAATTTCATCGGAAACCATAAATGCTTTGTTTAAAGGAAGGTTAGGTGCCACTTCTAATAATTTATCATTTGGAATAACAATAACTGTATCAGCAGCTTCTTTAAGTTTAGCTAAACCTTCTTCAGCATTTTCTCTCCTTCTAATTCCTTCTGCTGAGAAAGGCATAGTAGCTACAGCAACAGTTAATGCACCAGTTTTTTTAGATAATTTTGAAATAATTGGGGCTGATCCTGTACCTGTACCTCCACCAAGACCACAGGTTACAAATACCATGTCTGCACCATCTAATTCTTCTCTGATTTCATCTTCACTTTCTTCAGCACATTCTTCACCAATAGATGGTTCTCCACCAGCACCAAGACCACCACAGGTTTGTCTTCCTAATAAAATCTTTTTAGAGGATTGACTGTAAAATAAATCTTGAGCATCAGTATTAACAGTAATTGTAGTAGCTCCTTCAATACCCATTTCATTTAATCTTGAAATGGTGTTGTTACCAGCTCCACCAGCACCAACAACGAATATTTTAGTCTTATTTCCTTCAATAATATCTACTAAACCATCATCAATATCTGAAGAAACTTTTTTTTCTGGTTTTTTCTTTTCCATTCTCTTTTCAGATTCTTTAATTGCATCATCTATAAATTTCACGAATTAACCCCACACATACTATGCATTAATATTGTTAACTATTTCTATAAAAACTAATATTTAAATGCAACTATAACCTTATTTTAGATAATTCATATTAAATAGAAGCCTTAAAATAGTTAAATTTCAATTATTAATATTAATAATTACATGAATGTAATTAAAACATTAAATCAAATAATGAATATTAAACATGTCTCCCCTAAGTTAATTTTAAAATAAATTAACGACGAATAATATGTTATTCTTAAAAAAAATATAATTTAAAGCATAAAACTACAAATTATAGCATGAAAATAAATTATATAAAAAAATGAATTAAAATGATTTTCTCTCATTTTTTCAAATAACTTATTAACATGACATGAGCTATTTAAATTTTTTGATTAAATAGAAAAATTATTTATGGTCTTGGCATTGCTAAGATTTCATGGAACCTTAAATCAAAAACACCAGTCATATTAGCTGGAGTTAAAATAGCTGCAGAATCTACTCCTTTTGCTCTACCACCAATAGCTAAAACTTCTTCACCAACAGGAATTAATCCAGCATCAGCGGCCATTATTGAAATTTCAGCACATACTTTAATTCCATGTGAAAACATACGTAAAGTATCAGCTATTATATCTATTGGCGAATATCCACCATATTTATTTGTAATTCCTCTTCCAACACCGCTAAGTGCATGGGAAGCTATTACAGTTGGAATTCCCCTTTCTTCCAATTTTTCAATCATTTCTTCAGAAATATCTAAAGAATTTGGCCCACTAAACCCTGCATGATGAGTTACATTAATAATATTTATATCATCATTTAATGCATCAGCCAGTTTCATTGCAGATTCACCAGAAGCTGAAGCAATAACTACATTTTTAATTGTAGAATCTGCCAATCTTTCTTTAACTATATTAATAAGATCATCAGTATTGTCCACACCTTCTTTTTCGAAATAAGTTATTTGATTACTCATAATAAAACCTCAAAATTTTAGTAAAATACTTATTTAATAAATTTATCATTAATTTATTATATAATTAATTCAAATTACCTAAAACTAATGATTTTATGACTAATAATGGACTTGAAAATATAAAATACAAAGAAATAGATGGCTATTATGTAATCCCCATAGAAACTGGATATATAAAACCTAATGGCAGTTTAAATCCTATTATTGAACCTGCCACAAAGCTAATGAGAGATGGAGATTACTTAGTTATAGCTGAAACACCAATATCCGTTTCACAAGGACGATTAGTTGATGAAGCCAAATATAAACCTGGTCTTAAAGCTAAATTCCTTGCAGTAATCTGGAGTAAATATATCTGGGGGTATATTTTAGGCCCTCTTCTTAAAATTAAAAAGAGAACAATAAAAAACCTAAGAAAACTACCTAAAGAAACAAGTGCACATAAAGAGGTTGTTTTACAATTATATGGATGGAAACATGCTTTAAAACCTGCTTCTGAAGCTGGAATTGATTTAAGTAATGCACCAGGAACTAGTGTATCATTACTTCCAGAAAATCCAGAAGAAGTTGCAAAAAGCCTCAAAAAGAAGATTAATAAAGATGTTACTGTAATGATAATTGACACTGATGCAACATATATGAAAAATGGACATTACTTTACAGGCCTTCCAATAGCTATTGATGGAATTGAAGCAAATAAAGGAGTTATTGGATATGTTAAAGGTCAGTTAAGTGAAAATATGGGATCTACACCACTAGGATGTTCCAGAAAAATTAGTGTTGAAGAAGGTTTAAAAATAGCTAATATTGCTGAAGAATATCAAAAATCATTAGACACAGCAATGCCAACAATACACAGCGTAAAATCTGTTTTAAATGTGGATGGCGGAGTTGTTACTGTTGAAGACCTTGACTCAATAACTCATACCCCAGCAGTTATTCTTAGAAAAAAATAATATTTTCTAATTAAAGAAACATAAAATATATAACACTATAAAACCATATAAATAATAATATAATGAATTATAATTCAAGTTTTATTTTTTAAAAAAAAATGCTTCTTCATCAAAGAAGACATAATAATTAGTCGAGGAAATTAAATGTTAGATGATCCGTTAGTAAAACCTTTTTTAACAAATGTAGTTGAAGATGAATCCAATTTACCAATTATTGAATGCTTGATTGATGGCGTTGAAACAGATGAGGAAATTGCTGAAAAAACAGGTATCAGATTAAATTTAGTTAGAAAAATCCTCTATAAATTATATGATTTGAAATTAGCTAGTTATAAAAGAAGTAAAGATCCGGAAACACAATGGTTCACTTACTCTTGGAAATTTGAAAAAGATGAAGTTGTGAAACATATACGTGAAGCTTGTGAAGCTGATGTAAAACATTTTGAAGAAGCATTAAACGAAGAAGAAAATAATATGTATTTCATTTGTCCACAAGGACATGTAAGATTTGATTTTAACACAGCATCTGAATATGAGTTCATTTGTCCTGAATGTGGAGAAGAAATGGAATTCTTTGATAATGAAGAACAAATTAATCAATTAAAAGATATTATTGAAAATATTAAACTTAATTTAGATAATTTCAATAAAAAACATTAAACAGAACAATGAATGAAGAAATAAAACTTTTAAAAAAGGTTAATTGTCCTGAAAATGTTATTGAACACTGTAAAGCCGTTTGCATGAAATCTATGGAAATGGCTTCTAATTTTAAAAATGTGGATTTAGATCTTCTCCAGAAAGGATCATTATTACATGATATTGGGAGAAGTGAAACCCACAGCATCCAACATGCCATAAAAGGTGTTGAAATAGCTAAAAAATATGGTTATGATGAATCTGTTTGTAATATCATTGAAAGGCATATTGGTGCAGGAATTACTAGAAAAGAAGCTATTAAATTAGGTCTTCCAGAAAAATCTTATGTTCCAGTTACACTTGAAGAAAAAATTGTTGCACATAGTGATAACCTTATAAGTGGAACAAAACCTGTAGATTTAGAATTTGTTATAAATAAATGGCGCAAAAATATGGATGACCCTGAAGAAAATATAAAAAGATTAATAAAACTTGATGAAGAGTTAAAAGGTGGAAATTAAATATGAAAGTAATTTGTTCTAGTGAAGAATCCCTTTATCGTCCAGAGGCTGTAAGATGGAGAGAAAGAATGCAACTTATGAAGCCAATTGGTGATACAGTTGTTCTTTTACCATGCAGTATGAAAAAACCTTATTCTAACTCAAAATCACATATGAAATTTAGAAAAGTTACTCGCTCATTTCAGGAACTTATTATAACTTCACCATTTGGTATCTGTCCAAGAGAACTTGAAGAAACATTCCCAATACAATCTTACGATGTTGCAGTTACTGGAAACTGGTCACAGGATGAAATTGATGAATCTGGAAAAATATTAAAGGAATATGTTAAAGGAAAAACTGTTGTAGCTCATGTATCTGGCGGATATGAAGAAGTATGTAGACAATATCTTGATGACTGCATCTATACTTGTGTTGATGGAAAACCAACATCTCCAGATTCAATTTATAATCTTAGAATGGAATTAAAAAACCATCCAAAAATAAATAGAAGGCAGAAAGTTCTAAATAAGCTCAAATCAATAGCTGTTTACCAATGGGGAGAAAAAGCAAGTGAATTCATTCCTGAAGATGTGAAAACAAAAGGACAATTTCATAAAAAGATTTTATCTGGAAATAAACAGTTAGCTATGTTAAATATGCATCAAGGCCTTTATACTCTTAATTTAGAAGGAGGCCGTGTTCTTAAAGATTTGGGAATCAATATTGTCAATATTGATTTTGATTTAAAAACCAATACTGTTTTTGCACCTGGAATTGAAAGTGCAGATCATAACATTATCCCTCAAGATGAAGTTGTTGTTGTTCGTGGCGATGAAGTTGTTGGTGTTGGAAAAGCTGTTATGACTGGCCGTGAAATGGAAGAATGTGATAATGGAATTGGTGTGAAACTTAAACATCGTGTAAAAAATTAAATAAATATATCAATAAAACGAGTATTATTCAACAAAAAAGAAAAGAATTTAAATATTATAAATTTAAATAATTATTACAATGTTAGAGAAAGCTAACATAAAATAAACCTATATAAAATTCTAGGAGACAATTTATGTCAGAAGATTTAGTTAGTGATGTTAGAGATGCTATTTCTGTAATTAATGATCCACATATGGGAGTAAGTATTGTAGAAATGGGCATTGTACAAGATATTAGTGTAAATAACTCTGAAGCTAAAATTACTCTTAAACCAACAAATCCTGGTTGTATGAGTATTGCTCGCGTTGCAGCTGATACAAAAATTATGGCTGAAAAAGTTGAAGGTATTGAAAAAGCTGAAATTATTGTTGAAGGGCATGCAATGGCAGATTCAATAAATGAAATGATTAATAAATAATCATTCAAAAAAAGTTGTAATTACCCCCAATAACCGAAAGAGTTATATATAGGTAATTACAAACTATTAATTACTGTGTTATGCAGTAACGTATTTTTCATATAGGCTAGTGGCACAGCTTGGTTAGCGCGCTCGGCTGATAACCGGGAGGTCATGGGTTCGAATCCCATCTAGCCTACTACTTTTAATTATTTAACTATTTTTAAAGATTTTTTTCAATAACATAACTATTTTATCGGCTTTTTTAAGATTATTTTAAATTCAAAACATTTAATAATCAGATACTCAAAAAATAAGATTGATGTACAAAATATAGGAGTGTTGTTGAAAATGTGGGAACCCCTAAATGAGAAATTTAAAAAATATCCTGCAAGAATGAGAGTTGCACAAAAGATGATTGAACTTGGATTAAGTCTTAAAGATGACGGGAAAATCTATTGTGGTAACTTAAAAATAAGTGATAATGCACTAGCTAATGCAGCAGATGTTGACAGAAGAGTTATTAAAGCAACAACTGAAGTTATAGAAAATGATCCAGATTTATCAAATATATTTAAAAATATTATTCCAGCTGGTACTTTACTTAAAAATATAGCTAAAAATCTCAACTTAGGAGTAATAGAAATTGAAGTAACTTCTGAAAACGAAGGAATTTTAGCTGCTGTAACAGAATTAATTTCAGAAAAAAAGGTTAATATTAGACAGGCCTATGCAGATGATATTGAAACAAAAGAATTTCCTCTTTTAACAATAATTACTGAAAATCCTGTCCCAAGTGACATAATTAAAGAGTTTTTATCTATAAAAGGAGTTAATAGAGTTTCAATTTATTGAAAATCTTCCATCCTTGCCTTTTCCATTTCTTTATCTTCTTCTTCAAGAACATCTAAAAGTTCTTCCCATGCTTCTAAAGATTCTTTAGCAGCTTCTTCAGTTAATTTTTCAATTGCATATCCTGCATGAATAAGAACATAATCCCCAATTTCCACATCAGGTAAAAGACTTATTTTAGCTTCTTGTCTAACTCCACCAAAATCAGCAAATAAGCTTCCTTCTTCTTTATTAATTTCTACAACTTTTGCAGGTGCTGCTATACACATAATTAATTACCTCTCTTAAAACTAATTTATAAAAAAATATATTTAATTCGTATAAGAATATACTATTAAATATATATAAAACTATCTATACAGGTGTAAAAATGGATAATATAATTATTGGATCAGGTCCTTCTGGAAGATTAGCTGCCCTTCAGCTTGGAAAATTAGGACAAAAGGTTAAATTAATTGAAAAAAAGCATATTGCAGGTACTTGTTTAAATGAAGGATGTATGGTCATATGTGCTTTAACAGACGTTACTAAATTTATTGAAACAAATAACAGATTTAATAAAAGAGGATTCATCAAAAGTCAACTTGATGTTTCCTATGATAAGATTGTTGAGAAAATCAAAGAAACACAAACAATGCTCAGGTCCATAAACCAGGAAGAATGTGAAGCTGCAGGAAACGAACTTATTTATGGTGAAGCGAAAATCGAAAATGAAGAAGTCATTGTAAATAATGAATCTTTTACCTATGATAATCTTTTAATAGCTACTGGAGCCCGCCCATTTATTCCAGATATTGAAGGTAATGAATACGGATTAACAAGTTCTGATATATTGAATTTAGATGACATTCCAAAACAGCTAAACATTATTGGTGGTGGAGTCATAGCTATTGAAGTTGCAAATATTTTCTCTAAACTAGGCAGTGAAGTTAACCTATTTGCAAGAAGTACCGTTCTAAAAGATATAAAAGATGAAGATGCTACCAGCTATATTTTAAAACATTTAATTCCTGAAATCAACATACATGAACATGTTAATGTGGATAAATTAACTAAAAACAAACTTGTTCTTGAATCTGGTGAAGAATTTGAAGGAAAATCTCTTTTTGCAACTGGAAGAATACCAAATTCTGAAATAGCTGAAGGAATTGTAGAACTTAACCCAAATAAAACAATAAAAGTTAATGAAAGAATGCAAACTAATGTGGATAATATATATGCTGCAGGTGATGTAACTGGAGGAATTCAACTAACACCAATAGCTAGAATGGAAGGCATTTGTGCTGCAAGAAATATGGCAAACTATCCAAATAAAATAAGTTACAACTCAGTTCCTCAAACATTAAACCTTAACACAGAAGTGAGCTTTGTTGAAAATGAAAAAATAGATGAAAACCATGAAATTGTAGACATTGGATTTCCTGGAATTGCAGGTCCTGGAAACTTCTGGACTATAATGGATGGTGAAACAGGTTTTACAAAAGTATCCTTTGATGCAGACGACAATAAAATAAAAAGAATAACTTCAATATCACCATCTTCAGTTAGTGATGTTGCCTACTTATCATATATCATGAGAGAGGATTATGATTTAAATGATTATGATGATTTTATTGAAATACACCCATCAACTGATACAAACTATAAAATCATTAAAAATATGTGGTTATAAATAAAAAAAAGAAAGTTTTGTGGTTTAAATCCCACATTATCTATTTTTTAACAGCTTCTAAAATTTTATCTGCTAAAATTTCTTTAGAATGAACTAAATTAGAAGAATACTTTTTAGAAGCTTCTTTTAAACTGTCTAAATTATTTAAAGCTTCCATGATTTTTTCATTGGATTCATCTAGCTCTGATTCTATTACTGCTCCTTCAAAGATTCCTGCCATATTATGGTATCTTCCCCATTTTACACGAGTAAGTGCAACAGTCGGAAGTTCACATGCTACAGACTCTTCAACCATCAATCCATCATCAGTTAACACGGCTAAATCAAGAAAGGCATACAAATCTTTTAACCAGTCCACATAACCTAAATAAATAATATCATTATGTAATCCATCTAAATAATCCTCTTTTAAAGGAAGACCTATTAAAAGAAGGTTATATTCACCATTAGCATATTCTGCAAATTTATTAGCAGCATCAATTATTCCTTTAAATATAGAAGATCCTGATGAAAAAAGAATAGTTTTCTTATTTTCATCAAAAAGAGGTTCCTCTTTTAATTTTCTAAAAGCAACATCAGCATTCCCCTCATTTACATCAGCATTAATTGGGAAATAAGTTTTTTGAATATTATCTGGAAGAACCTCTTGCCTAAATAAGCTAGTTTCAGGTAATGCAAAACATGGATTAAACTTAGAACAGACTTTAGAATCAAGAGGAGTGCATATAACAGATGCTGCAGGAGTGTTTGATAATTTTGCACCAACAGAACCTACAATAGCTCCCCCACCAATAACTCCTACAATAAAGTCAACATCTAATTTCTTAATTAACCTTCTAACTTTAAATGTCGCAGTTAACATTTTAAAAGCGGCTTTCATAGCACTAAGTTTAGTTGCTGCATGACCTCCAGCTTGAGGAATTTTAATCTTATGCCAAGTATACCCTTTTTTCTTAAATAAAACACCAGGAGAGTTTTCATCAAGAGCTAATTCACATTGAACTCCACGTTCTTCCAATGCCCTAATAACATTCAGTGTAACAACTGCATCTCCACCTAAACCTCGTCCAGCCATTAATATTAATGCTTTCATAATACCCTCCATTAGCAGATTTATTAAATTTAATTCATTCTCCTTAAATCTACACGTTTATTTTTTCTTAAACCAACATTTTCATGTGTTGCATATGGATTATATAATAATCTTCTAAATCCTAATTGTATTAATATATCATTATCTATTATAGGTTGCTCATTTTTTAAGATGATTCTTCTAATCAAATCACCAAGACCCCCACCAGTTAAAACATCCATAAAATAATCCCCAAATGTTGGATTTGGAATATTTAATTTCTGTCTAAGGAATATTCTTAAGGTACTTCTTCTTACAAATGCAGTAAGACAAACAGTTATAATAAAGAATAATATTAACCACCAGAAACCACCAATTAAATAAAAAGCAATTCCTAAAGCTACAGCAAAGGAATGGTTACCTACTTCACCAAGCATTATTTTTCCTGAGAAATCTAAAGGACAATATCCTAAACAGGTAACCAATATAAGTAATGGTGTGTAAATAGCAGGTAATTCTTCAATTGGAGCTGTACCCACAATTAACATAGCAATTACAGTTAATATTGACATTATAATAGTAACCATACAACAAGATCCTGGTTGCATATCTGAAATGTTAATCGGTTGAACAAGTAATGCTATAAAAATAGCTGCCCATCCTAAATCCATATATAAACCAGTAATCATAACCGCAAGAATTCCAATACCCCTAGAAAGTTGACCCCACTCAATACCAATAAAAGGAATCTCTTTTCTTCCAAGAATATCATCAATTAAAGCAAAAATACCTATTATTAAAACAAGATTATTATAAGCAGGTAGCATCAAAAAGATTAAAATTAAAAATGGAACTAATCCAACTGCACGAGGAATTCCCCCACGAACATTAGGGAATAAGTTACCTAAATATCCTCTTTTACCTAAAAATCTAAATACAATGTCTAATGCCATTGTACCCACGACTGATAAAATAAAAATTATAATAAAAGCCGTAATTGTTGATTCATACATCATAATAATCCCTATTTAAAAAGTGTTTAAAAAATAATTAATTTTTTATCTTAGTTATAAGTTATACTTGTTTATATTATTTATATCTTAAGATAAAGGATAACGTAGAATAGCTGCAAGACCACCTAAACTTTTAAGTTGCTCTCCACCTTCATGTTGTGAGCTTATAACGATTACTTCGCCTTTCATATTCTCTACAATTTCCATATGGTTTATCATATCCTTAGTTGGAACAACAGTATCAAGAATTAATAATTTTTCAACAGCACCCATATTTATAGCATCAATAACCTCTTTTTCACCATAAACAGCCATTGAAGAGTTCTTAGCTATTTCTGTTAGTAAATCGTTTACAGCCCTTATCTCTAAGGAAATTCTGTTTTCAACAGTGAGTTTTTCAACAGTCCCCTTTTTAAGAACTTCCTGAATACCTACCCTTCCTCCAGAACCAGTACTTTCAAGAATAGCCTTTTTAGCTAAATCACTATGTTTATCTTTGAGAAATTCAAAGAAATCATTTTTAACAAAACCTGGACCTGCAATAATAATATTCTGGAGGTTTTCAAATTTGGAAATGGAATCAACAACCTGCTCATAAAAGAATTGAACTTTTTTATTTCTATTTTTATCAATAATTCTTTTTCCAGAAATACCTCCATGTATAGGACCATAATATTCAAGTCCATATTGCCTCATTAACCCGATAGTTGCAACATCATCTTCTAAAACAATGATAATAGCACTTAACTTTTTGGAAGACTCCATAGCTTGTTTAACCCTATTTACTGCATATTTAGACCATTTTTCCTTTTTGATAACTAAAGGAGTGTTTAATTTTACTTCCAAAGTATGATGAGAACCTAAAGGAATTAGATCTTCAGGACCTCTTGTAATTACACCAGTCAACCTTAATTTTCCTGTAAAAATATGAAAACTAATACTTTCAACATCAATTCCTAAGAAAAATGTTTTTTTAACTCCCCTGTCACTCCTTAATTTGTCTCCAGCAGTATCCTGAATACGGCGTGTTGTTTTAGATGATACATTATCTCCAACTTCAACAATATGAGATAAATGCCATAAATCATCTAATATTTCTGGAACTACTTCCATAATCCCATCTTTTGTATCTTGTTTTACGATTTTCATACTTTCACAATTTATTTCCTTTTAATTATTTATATATAATACTTAATTTTAAAATAATTACTGATTAAAATGAATATTGGAATAATTGGTGGAAGTGATGGATTAGGAAAAACCTTAATTTATCATTTAAAAGATGAATTTAATGTTGCATTTAGTGGAAGAGATCATAATAAAGGTATGAAAGTAGCTAATGAAACTAACACTACCTATTATCAATCTAACACTGAACTAGCTAGTGATAGTGATATAGTTATTGTATCTGTCCCTATTCATTATACAAATGATGTAATAAGAGAAGTAGCTCCTTATATGAAAGAAGGTTCCCTTATGCTTGATGTCACTTCAGTTAAGGAAATTCCAAGTGAAACTATGCGTGAAGCACTTGGCGATGATATTGAATACATTCCAACACACCCAATATTTGGGCCAAGAACAACCGAATTAGATAATCAAGTAATTGTTTTAACTCCAGATAAAAAAGGTAAATGGTATCCTAAAGTCTTCAATTACTTAAAAAATAAAAATATGAGAGTAATTGAAACTACAGCTAAAAATCATGATTATATGATGAGCATAGTTCAAGTTTTGACTCATTTTTCCTTTATTTCAACAGCTTCAGCAATGGAAAAGCTAAAAATAGATATCCATGAAACTGAAGATTACGAAAGTCCAATATACAATTTAATGATTGATGTAATTGCAAGGATAGCTGCTCAAAATCCATTTTTAACTTATTACATCCAATCCATGAATAACAATGGAGAAAAAATTAGAAATGCTTTTGCAGATGCAGTAATTGAACTTAGAGATGCAGTTAACTCAAATAGTGAAGAAACATTTGTTGAAATAGTTAACAGAGCAACTAAAAACTTAGGAGATATTCAGGGAGCTTTAGGAAGAAGTGATAAAGCGATTAATTCCTTAAGTCATGAAATAACTCTCCTCCATGAATTAAAAGGCCATGAAGTTGGCTTAAAACACATATATTCTGGAAAAATACACACTGGAATACTGAAAAGTGTTGATAAAGACTGGGTAATTTTAGATAACAAAAAACAATTAAGAACTGCAAATGTAGAGATTTTATCTCCTGAAGAACTTTACCAATGGAAAGTAGATAACTACGAACATAAAATCGAATCCATTAGCTGTTCCTTTAAAGACATTGTGAATAAGGAAGTTATTGAAAAAACAATAGCTAATATTGACAATGTGATTTCTGTAGAGCTTGTTGATGTTTATAATGGACCTCAAATAGAAAAGGAACATATCAGTTTAACTTTTAAAGTTGAAGCATTAAATAAAGAAGCTATTGATGAAGTTAAATCCTTATTAACCGGATTTGGTGGAATCATACGCTAATTAATTTTTAATATTTTTTCTTTTTTAATAAAATCATATCCTTAATTTTTATCTAAAACTTGTTTTAATAAATACGAATAAATCTAAAAATTAAAACTTATTAAAATCAACTACTTTTTAATATAATTAACATAAATTAATTATATAAAATAAATATCGAAGTTTTAATATAAAAATAAATAAAATACATAAATATAGCTATTTGTAATCAAAATAAACTTTTTAAAATTAAAATAACAAAAATTAAGAAAACCGAAAAGTATATATATTAGAAATGAACTATATTAAAGTAACTCATAGTAACTTTAAGTGTTATGAGTTAAATTCACAATTACAAAAATAGCATTTTATGAATTATAAATGTTATTGTTATCAATTTAAAGGAGATTTGATTAAAATGGCAAAAGATGAAATGACTTTAAAAGTTGCAGAAT
This sequence comes from Methanobrevibacter woesei, assembly GCF_003111605.1. NCBI lineage: Archaea > Methanobacteriati > Methanobacteriota > Methanobacteria > Methanobacteriales > Methanobacteriaceae > Methanobrevibacter > Methanobrevibacter woesei. The sequence goes on from NZ_MZGU01000006.1 coordinate 79,874, forward strand.
CTTTATCCCAAAAAGATATCGGTCAAGGTATCGCTAGATTAGATCCAAATGTAATGGATGATTTAGGAATACACGAAAGAGATCTTATTGAGATTGTAGGAGAAAGGAAAACAGCTGCAATTGCGCTCCCATCCCAAACAGACATTGGTTTAGGAGTAATAAGAATCAATGGTATGACCCGTAAAAATTGTGGTGCTTCAATTGGTGAAGAAGTAACAGTTAAAAAAACCACCGCTGTAGAAGCTAAAAAAGTAGTATTAGCTCCAATTGATACCAACATTCGTGTTCAAGGTGATATTAGTAGATTATTTATGGGCAAAGTAATGGTTCAAGGAGATATTGTCCAGACTAAAATTAGAACAAGGCCAAATCTTGGAAGTGGCTTTGATAGCATCTTTAATAATATGATGAACATTTCCCCAATGCCTGAACTTAAATTTGCAGTAGTTTCAACTAAACCAAATGATGTAGTTATCATTGGACAAGGTACAGAAGTAGAATTGCATGAAAAACCAATAGATGTATCCAAACTTGAAGGTGTAAGTAACTTAGTTGATGTAAGCTACGATGACATTGGTGGACTTAAAGAAGAAGTTAAAAAAGTAAGAGAAATGATTGAAATTCCTCTTAAAAATCCAGAACTCTTTGAAAGATTAGGTATTGCACCACCTAAAGGAGTTTTAATGCATGGTCCTCCAGGAACAGGTAAAACCTTACTTGCAAAAGCAGTTGCAAGTGAAAGTGATGCTCATTTCATTGCAATAAATGGGCCAGAAATTATGAGTAAATATGTTGGTGGATCTGAAGAAAACTTAAGAGAGTACTTTGAAGAAGCTGAAGATAATGCGCCTTCAATCATATTTATTGATGAATTAGATGCAATTGCTCCTAAAAGAGAAGACACTCAAGGAGAAGCGGAAAGGAGAACCGTTGCTCAATTACTTACCTTAATGGATGGTCTTAAATCCAGAGGACAAGTAGTAGTTATCGGTGCAACCAATAGACCAGATTCTCTTGATCAAGCATTAAGAAGACCTGGAAGATTTGATAGGGAAATCGAAATTGGTGTTCCTGACCAAGAAGAAAGAAAAGAAATTCTAGAAATACACACTAGAAACATGCCTCTTGAAGAAGGTATAGACTTAACTAAATTAGCTAATTCAACCCATGGTTTTGTAGGAGCTGATTTAGAATCCCTATGTAAAGAAGCAGCAATGAGAGTTGTTAGAAGAATTATTCCAGATATTAAAAATGATGGAGAAATTCCAGAAGAAGTCTTAAAAGAATTAGTAGTAAAAGCTGAAGATTTCAAAGCAGCTCTTAAAGAAATTCAACCATCTGCATTAAGAGAAGTTCTTGTAGAAGTTCCTAATGTAAAATGGGATGATATAGGAGGTCTAGGTGAAATAAAACAAGAGTTAAAAGAAGCAGTAGAATGGCCATTAAAATACCCAGAGAAATTCCAAAAATTTGGAATAAGGCCACCTAAAGGAACATTACTCTACGGAGTTCCAGGAACTGGTAAAACCTTACTTGCAAAAGCGGTAGCTAATGAAAGTGAAGCAAACTTTATCTCTGTCAAAGGTCCTGAATTACTTTCAAAATGGGTAGGTGAATCAGAAGCTGGAATTAGGGAGATCTTTAGAAAAGCTAAACAAACTGCACCTACTGTAATCTTCTTTGATGAAATTGACTCTATTGCAAGTAGCCGTAGTAACCAAGATGGAGACAGCGGTGTTACCAAAAGAGTTGTTAACCAACTATTAACTGAAATGGATGGTTTAGAAGAATTAGAGGATGTTGCAATAATTGCTGCTACAAATAGGCCAGATATCATTGATGCAGGGTTAATGAGACCTGGAAGATTTGATAGACATATTAAAGTAGATGTTCCTAATGAAGAAGGAAGGTTAGCTATCTTTAAAGTTCATACTCAAGATATGCCTCTTGCCGATGATGTTTCCCTTGAAAGATTAGCTAAGGAGACTGAAGGCTATGTTGGTGCAGATATCGAAGCTGTATGCCGTGAAGCTGCAATGCTAACATTAAGAGACAATATGGATTCAGAAAAAGTATCCAACAAATTCTTTAAAGAAGCTATAGAAAAAGTAAAACCTTCCAAGTCAGAAAGTGACATGGTCCAATACATGTAAAAACACAACATTAAATCTCCATAATATGCAAAAAAAGTGAAATAGTCTTTAATTAGACTATTTCACAACACACACTTTTTTTATAGAAACACTTAATAGATATATCTGACATATTTTTTCCTAGAGGTGTTTTATATGGATGAACATATAATAGACGGTCTAGGAAAAAGTATAATCACAATTAGAGATGGAAAAGTAATTAATGTTACAGAACCCAAAGTTAAATATTGTCCTTTATTTGATCATCAGAGAGGGATTAAAGAAATAACTAAAGAAGAAGTTAAAAACAATATGGAATTCAGAATAAAAGACTTTGGGATGTGTACAAAAAATAGACAACTTAAAATGAAAGATTATCTGTCTTTTGGTATTTCTGAAATTATAAGCACATTAATAGAAAAAGAAATCATTGATTGTGCAGTGATGGTTTGTGAAGGCTGTGGAAGCTTACTTGTTTTTGAAAGTGAACTAGTTCAAGGAATTGGTGGTCGAGTTTCAGGTCTTGTTAAAACTAGCCCCATTCCAGAATTAATTGAAAAGTTAGGTTCTGAAAATATCGTTAATCCTGAAACTGCAGAAATTAATCAGATAGCTGGAGTAAAAAAAGCTATTGAAAAAGGATATAAAAATATAGCTGTAACAATTGCACTAGCTAGTGATATTGAAGAAATTAACAGGCTGAAAAAAGAAAACTCCAATGTAAATATCTATGTTTTTGTTGTTCATACCACTGGAGTAAGCCCAGAAGATGCAAGAATTTTATTTGATAACTGTGATGTAGCAACAGCCTGTGCATCTAAAAACTTACGTGAAATTGGAGATAAAGAAAGTTTAAAAACAGTAGGCCAATCAATACCTATTTATGCAAAAACAGAAAAAGGAAAAGAGTTTTTAGAAGTGAGACTTGAAAAAATTGGTGGAGAAAAACCAAAAAAGGACAATCCAGATTTACCTTACCCTATGGTTTAAACATATTAGCAACAGCCTTTATAATGCAGCTTTGTGTTACTAAACCAATTAAATTTCCATCTTCAACAACAGGTATTCTTTGAAGACCTGTTTCACTCATTATTTTTGAAATTTCAATTACAGAAGTGTCTCTTTCAGCTGTAACTAAATCTTTAGTCATTAAATCTTTAATTTTTAAAGTTACAACTTCATTTCCTGCCCATAAAACATCTCTATGAGTAATAATCCCAACTAATTTTTCACCATCCACAATTGGAAGAGCACCAATATTAGAACGGAACATTTTTAATTTACAGGCAGCAACTAAATCATTAGGATTTCCAACGATTACATTTTCCAACATAATGTCTTCAGCTGATAATGTTATCATATATTTATTTAAAGAAATAAGTAATATATTAAGTAGAGGGATAAATTTGACTCAAAAAAGTGAAGCAATAAAAGGAAATATTACAACAGAAATGGAATCTGTTGCAAAAAAAGAGAACATATCTGTTGATAAATTAGTTAAATTAGTAGCTGAAGGGAAAGTTGTTATCCCTAAAAATATTAATGGAAAAACAGAAGCCTGCGGAATTGGTAAAGGCTTAAAAACTAAAATTAATGCAAATATTGGTTCTTCAAGCAAAATTGATGACATTGAATTAGAAATCAACAAAGCAAAACTAGCTGTTGAATATGGTGCAGATGCAATAATGGATCTCAGTACTGGTTCTGATTTGAAAACATTTAGACGCAAAATTATGGATGCAGTTGATGTTCCAATAGGTACTGTTCCAATTTATGAAGCAGGAGTAGCTACTTTATCCAAAAGTAAAGAAATTATTGAAATGGATGAAGAAGAAATATTCAAAACTATTGAAGAACAAGCAAAAGAAGGTGTAGACTTCATGACCTTGCATTGCGGAATTACCCATGACCTTGTTGATAAAATTGAGAAATCAAAAAGAATGATGGGTGTTGTAAGTAGAGGTGGAACCTTTTTAGCTTCTTGGATTTTACATAATCAAAGAGAAAATCCATTATATGAAAATTATGATTATATTCTTGAATTAGCCTATGAACATGACATAACTTTAAGTTTAGGAGATGGATTAAGACCTGGCTGTTTAGCTGATGCAAGTGACATTGCACAGATTCAGGAACTTGTAACCCTTGGAACCTTAGTTAAAAGAGCTCAAGATGCAAATGTTCAAGTTATGGTGGAAGGTCCTGGACATATGCCACTTAACCAAATTAAAGCAAATATGGAAATACAAAAAACAATTTGTAATGGAGCCCCATTCTATGTTTTAGGACCTCTTGTAACAGATTTGGCGCCTGGTTATGACCACATTACTGGAGCTATTGGAGGGGCAATAGCTGCAGCTAGTGGAGCAGACTTTTTATGTTATGTAACCCCTGCAGAACATTTATCATTACCAAATTTAGAGGATGTTAAAGAAGGAGTGATTGCATCTAAAATAGCTGCTGAAGCTGCCGATGTGGCTAATGGATTGGAATCTTCATGGGCTAGAGAAAAAGAAATGGCAATAGCCCGTAAAGAATTTGATTGGGAAAAACAATTCAAATTAGCTTTTGATCAGTCTAAACCACGCAAATATAGGGACAAATGTGAATTAGACGATGATGAAATGTGTGCAATGTGTGGAGAGTATTGTGCTGTTAAAATAGCTAAAGGTGATTTTTGATTAAATCAATAAAGGAGAATGGGAAAAATGAGCTTAAAAGATGAGATGGATTTTGAATTAAGACATGTAGATGGCGAAATTGAAACTGATGCAGTTTTATTTGCATTATCTACCTGTGGGTGGTGTAAACAGACCAGAATGTATCTAGAAATGGAAGAAATTTCCTATGACTATGTTTATGTTGACCTAACTGAAGGTGAAGAAAGGGAAAAAATCCTTGCAGTTTTAGATAAATATAATCCTGATCAGTCATTCCCAACACTTGTCTTAAATGATGGAAAAGATGTAATCTTAGGATTTGAAGAAGAAGAAATTGAAGCAGCTGTTGCAAGGGCGTGAACTGCATGGGAAAACTATATGATGACTTCGAAAAAGAAGCAAATAAAACTGGTTATTACTTAAATCCTGATGTTGACTACTGTGAAATGTTACTTGAAAATATAAAAGTAAATGAAGACAGGTATGGTTATGCTGCTTGTCCATGTAGATTAGCTAGTGGAGAACGTGAAAAAGACCTTGATTTAATCTGTCCTTGTGATTACAGAGATAAAGATTTAAATGAATATGGTTTCTGTTTTTGTGGACTATATGTAACTCATGATGTTATTGAAAACAACAAAAAAATCCATTCAATCCCTGATAGAAGATTAAAAGAATTGAAAAATAAAAAAGAAAAGAAAGAAGCTCCTAAAACTTTAGATTTAGAATATCCTATTTGGAGATGTAAAGTTTGTGGATATTTATGTGCAAGAGATGATGCACCAGACACCTGTCCAATTTGTCATGTGGATAAAGATCGTTTTGAAAGAATCCTTTAAAGGGTTATACTATGAAATATCAAGAATTAGTTAATGTTTATTCTGCTTTAGAAGAAACTACTAAAAGATTAGAGAAAACTGAGATAATTGTAGACTTTATTAAAGATTTAGATGAGGAAACCTTAGAACAGGTTGGTTTACTTATTTTAGGCACCATATTTCCAGCCTGGAGTGATGAAGAAATTGGTATTGGTACCAAACTTGTAACAAAGGCCGTAGCTGATGCAACTGGAACTACAGTAGACAAAGTAGAAGATGCAGTCCGTGAAGAAGGAGACATAGGTTCTGCCTGTGTAAAGCTATTTTCAAATAAAAGCCAGACTACATTCTTTTCAAAGCCTTTAACCATTTCTTTTGTCTTTGATAGCTTAAGAAAACTTTCTAAAATTAGTGGCCCTAGATCAACTAACCGTAAAATAGACATTATTTTAGAACTTTTATCTGTAGCTTCTGCAACTGAAGCAAAATATCTGACAAGAACTATTCTTGAAGAGCTTAGGATTGGTGTTGGAGAAGGAATTGTTAGGGATGCAATAGCTCAGGCTTTTAATATTGATAAATCTATTGTTGAACGTGCAGTAATGTTAACTAATGATTTAGGATTGGTTTCACGTGTTGCTAAAACAGAAGGAAGCGACGGCCTTGAAAAACTTAATTTAACACCAGGAACTCCTGTTAAACCTATGCTTGCTCAGTTAGCACCACCATTACCTGAAATTTTAGAAGAAATGGGCATTGCATTATGTGAAACAAAATACGATGGAATTAGACTCCAGATACATAGAAATGGTGATGAAATAACCATATTCACCAGAAGACTGGAAAATATCACCCATGCACTGCCTGAGATTGTTGAATTGATGGATGAACATCTTCCCCATGATGACTACATCGTTGAAGGTGAAGTAATAGCTACAAGAGATGGAAAACCATTATCTTTCCAAAATATTTTGCATAGAGTTAGAAGAAAACATAATATTGATGAAGCTATTGAAAATGTGCCTTTAAAGGTTTATTTATTCGATTTACTTTATTATAAAAAACCGATGATTGATAAACCATTAATCAACCGTAGACAAAAATTAGAGGAAATTGTCGATGATACAGTCGATGAAATTAACTTAAGCAATATGGTTTATGGAACTTCTGAAAATATCAATGAAGTTGAAAGCTTATTTGAATTGTCCATTAATCAGAATCATGAAGGAATTATGATTAAAGATGCAAAAGAACCTTATATTCCAGGACTTCGTGGAAAGAAAATGCTTAAATATAAAGCTGAACCTGAAACTTTAGATATGGTTGTTTTAGGTGGAGTTCATGGAATTGGTAAAAGAGAAAACTTCGTTGGATCATATTTAGTGGGCCTTAGAGATGAAAATGACGAGTTTAAAACCGTTGCATATGTTGGAACAGGCCTAGATGACGCCACACTTGAATATCTCACAGGAAAAATGGAAGAATATAAACTTACAGAAAAAGGCAGAGACATTACAGTTGAACCTAAAATAATTCTTGAAATTGCTTTCAGTGAGATTGTTGAAAGTCCAGAATATGAAACTGGCTACTCACTACGTTTCCCAGTTGTTAAAAACATCCGTAAGGATAAAGGATTAAAGGATGTTGATACTGTTGAGAGATTAATCTCAATGTACAACACCCAATAACTTTCTTTAAAATAAAAATTATTATTTAATTTTCTATTTCTTATTTTAAAGCTATTAAAAAAAGTTATTTTATGAAAGTAACCGATGATAAAATTTTAAAAATAGCTTTAATCACCTCTTTAATTGGAATTATTGGTTTAATAATAACTACACCAACAATTGAGGTTAAAGAAGTTGAAATTGGCCAAATAACCAGATCCATGATAGATGAAGAAGTAGCTATTAAAGGAGTAGTTGAAAATGTGCAAGCTCTTTCAAATGGTGAAACATATATTTTAACAGTAAATGATGGAACAGGCAGAATTCAAGTTGTAATCTTTCAGTCAGCAGTTGTTGAAATTCAAGAGTCAGAAACACCCTTAGATACATTTAAAGAGAAGCATGTGGAAGTTATAGGTACCATAACTGAGTATAACTCAAAAATGGAGATAATACTCCAAAACAGCAATTCTCTTAAGATTGTTTAAAAGATATGTTTATAATGTATTAAAAATATATGTAAATATGATTCTTGAAAAAGAATTAAACTTTTTAATAAACTAACTATCACCTAGAAATATACAGGTTCCTAATTTATTTTTGATAGTGATATCACAAATCACTATCCTATTTTTTTAATATTACAATTAAGTAAAATTTTTAACAAAACAAAAACATAACTTACTGTATATTAACAATATGGAGAAAAATAAATGTCTGTGAAAAAAAGATTATTTGGAACATTTGGAGTTAGAAGAACTGCAAATGATGTTCTTACACCAGAATTTGCATCTAGACTTGCAGCTTGTTATGGTACTTTAATTCAAGGAAAAGTAGCTGTTGGTGGAGATACAAGGACTACCAGCCCAATGTTAATGGAAGCGGTAAAGGCAGGTTTACTTTCTTCTGGATGTGATGTTGTAGAACTTGGTACTCTTCCAACCCCTGCAGTTCAGTTTGCAGTTAGAAACTACTATGATGGTGGAATTATAATTACTGCATCCCATAACCCCCCAAAATATAATGGAATTAAATTTTTAGATGAATTCGGTATTGGAATTCCTGATGATATGGAATTAGCTATTGAAGAAATGTACTTCGATAGTGAACCAAAAAGGGCAAAATGGGATGAAATTGGTAAAATCTACACCAATGAAAATATTATTAGAGAATATATTGACAGAGTTCTTGAAAATGTAGATGTTGAAGCTATACGTGCTGCTGATTTAAAAGTTGTTGTTGATTGTGGATCTGGAGCAGGATGTTACACTGCACCTTACTTAATTAAAGAATTAGGATGTCAATTAACTACACTTAACTGCCAACCAGATGGATTTTTCCCAGGTCGTGATCCTGAACCAATTGAAGAAAACTTGTCTGAATTAATAAGCACAGTAAAAGAATTAAATGCAGATATTGGACTCGCTCACGATGGTGATGCAGATAGAACCATTTGTATTGATGAAAAAGGAAACTTTGTCCTTGGTGATAAAACATTCTCCCTTGTAGAAAAACAGATGCTTAAAGAAAACAATGGCGGAATTATTGTAACTACCGTTGCAACCTCACAGGCAATTTATGATATAGCTGAAGAGCATAATGGAGAAGTAATAGCTACAGCAGTTGGAGATTTATTAGTTGCACGTGCATTGAAAGACAACAATGGGCTCTTTGGTGGAGAAGAAAATGGTGGATTAATATTCCCAGATTTTGTCTATGGAAGAGATGCTGCTATGACTGTTGCCAAAATATTGGAAATAATAGCTAAAGAGAAAAAACCTCTTTCTGAACTTGTTAGCGAATTACCAGTTTACTATTCTAAAAAAATGAAAATTGAATGTAGTGATGATTTAAAAGATGAAGTAATGGATAAAATAGCTAATGAAATTAAAACAACCACCGAATTCCAAATTGATACAACTGATGGAGTTAAAATCCTTAAAGATGATGGATGGGTAATCATCAGACCATCTGGTACTGAACCAATCTTTAGATGCTTTGCTGAATCCGATTCACAGGAAAAAGCAGATGAAATGACAGAATGGGGAATTGGACTAGTTGAAAAATTCAAAGGATAATCATTAATAACACTATCTAAAAAAAGGAGATAAAGTATGATTAAATGCCCATACTGTGGTTCAGACAATCCTGATGAAGCAACTTTTTGTAGAATATGCGGTGAAAAGTTATCTGCAGTCAAAACAATAGAAGAAACTGAAAGTGATAATCAGGAAGTAGTTAAATATTGCGTAAAATGCGGATATGGAATAAAAGATAAATCAACAGACATATGTCCAAAATGCGGTGCAAAACAGACAGTTAAAAGTACAAAATACTGTGAAAACTGTGGAGCAAAAATAGATATGAATGCAGAAATATGTCCAAAATGTGGTGTTCGAGTAATGTACAGACCTGCAAACAATAAAAGCACAATACTTGCAGCAATATTATCTTTCTTCATCCCAGGTCTCGGACAAATCTACGATGGAAAAGTAGGTAGAGGAATTTCATTTTTCATAGTTATTTGCATATTATATGCACTTTATTTCCTAATATTCCCATTACTTATAGGATTTTTACTATGGCTTTACTGTATTTACGATGCATACAGCATTGCGAAAAATATCAATTTGGGAATTGAATAAATCCTAAAAATTTTTTCTTTTTTATTTTAAAACTAGCTATTCAAGGTGAAAAGAGATGGTAAGTGTTTTATTAATAGTTGAAATCATTTTATTAGTAATTTTAGCAATATTTCTATTTAAAAATAAAAACAAACCTTATCAAAAATTAAGCATAGCTATATTTGTAATATGTTTAATATTGGTAGCTATTGACCTATTTCTAAGTTTTTAAAAGAGTTATAAATTTTCAAGACATTCTTCTTTAAGGAAAAATGCATCCTCATTATCAGGATTTTTAAGCAATACTCTATCAAAACTAGCTACTGCTTCTTGAAATTTTCCAAGCTCCATTAAAACTACGCCTTTATTTAATAAAAAGTCAACATTATTTTTTTCAATATCAATAGCTTTGTTATAACATTCTAAAGCTTCATCAAATTTACCAATATCAATGTAAGCATTACCCATCCTATTAATTGCATCAGCATCCATTTCAGAATCATCTAAACATAATTCAACAGCTTTGTTAAATGAATTAATAGCTTCTTCTGGTTGGCCCATATCAGTTAATAAATTTCCTCTGGAGTTCCAAACCTCTGGATTTTCACTATCTATTTTTATTAGCTTATCATAAACTTCCAAAGCTTCATCATATTTTCTTAAAACTTCTAAAATAAATCCTCTCCAATACAATACAATAGGGCTATTTGCATTAACTTCAAGAGCAATATCACTAACCTCAAGTGCTCCGCTTACATTTCCACTATTCAAAAGAGCAATAGCTTTATTATTTAGAATATACTCATTATCGGGCTCATGTTTTAATGCTTTATCATAGCAAGAAATAGCTTGTTTAAAATCACCGAGCCTTGATAAGTTATCCCCCTGTTTGTTAAGCAGATAAACATCATCAGGATCTATTCTTAAAGCAGCATCATAACACATTGTGGATTTATCATATTTACCACTGTCAAAAAGAATATCTGCTCTTTGTGTTATCATTGCTTTCTCATCTATTTTGTCTCCTTTCCATTTATCAATGTCTAACTTCTCAAAATAGATGATTTGAAAGATTTCTTCATCATCGAGCTGGCCAGCATACATTTTTTTAAAGTCTTTTACCATCTCTTTTGAATCCTGAAATCCTTCTTCACGAGCTAATTTATCATCGTTTTTTAACTCTTTAAAAGGAATTAATTTAACATCTTTTACAATAGCTTCAAATATTTTCTTTTTTTCTTTAGAAACAAGATTCCAGTAACAGTAAAGCCTATCTCCTTTTTTTAATGGAGTTTTCCATAATTTACGGATAGTCATTGTTTTTTTACCAGTGATGATATCTATATCTTGACTTCCAAAGGACAAAATAGGCATGAGTTAACCTCTAATCAATAATTTCTTCACCAAATTCTGCAGATTTAACTTTTATAACTCCATTAAAGTAAGGTTTTATTGATTTAGCTATTTTATGTAGTTCATTAGGATTTGGATTTTCTACTTTGGCTAAATCAGGATCTAAAACTTCTTTATTTCTAAACTGTTGAATTGTATATACATCTGCCTTAACTTCATCTGCAATACGAACAATATCCTTTTTAGTTAAAAGAGTTGGAACAAAAGTGGTTCTAACTTCCAAATGAACATCATATTCATTTATCAACTCCATTGAATCCAAAACCTGAGGACCCATATTAGAACCAACAATTTTTTTATATTTGTAAAAAGGTGCTTTAATATCTAGGGAAATGTAATCAACCAAATCTGCTTCCAATAACTTTTCCAATCTATTTGGATAAATACCACTAGTATCTAATTTTGTTTTTAAACCAATTTCCTTAACATGTTTAAAAATATCAGCCACTGCATCAACTTGAACTAATGGTTCTCCCCCAGAAATTACAACAGCATCTATAAAATCAGCTGAATCATCAATTTCCTTACAGATATCTTCAGGAGATGTTTCATCTCCACCTTCCAATAATTCTGCATTATGACAATATTTACATCTTAAAGGACATCCTGCCATGAAAATAACTAAAGACATATTTCCATGAAATTCAACAGATGAAATTACATTTCCACCAATATACATTTTAAGAAAGTACCTCCTTAACTTTGTCAATGAATATTTTATCTTCTTCCAATGTGCAGATACTTATTCTAATCCAATATTCATCTAAACCTTTAAATGAAGTGCAGTCACGGACAATAATACCTCTGCTCATAAGTTCACGAGCAAATTCTGCTGCAGTAAATCCTGTATCTTTAATTCCAATTAACATGAAATTTGACTTAGATGGAAAAACATTCAAAGAATCAATTTTTGATAGTTCCTCATATAAGTATTGCCTACTTTCAATACCATCTTTAATAGACCTTTCAATATATTCCTTATCCCTTAAAGTATTCAAGCAAGCAACATAAGACAACCTTGTTAAAGAGAAGACCGGTTTAATTCTAAACATGTATTCAATAATCTCTTCAGAAGATAATCCATAACCAATCCTCATACCTGCCAATCCCATAACTTTGGACATTGTTCTTATGATAAAAATATTTGGATACTCATCAATAAGATCTTTATTAGTTACCTCAGAATATTCAAAATAAGCTTCATCAACAACAATTAGAATATCTTCATTTATTTCAGCTATTTTACAGATATCCTCTTTTGAAATTAAAGTTCCAGTTGGATTGTTAGGACTGCATAAGAAAATCATTTTAGTCTTTTCAGTAATTGAATCAATTATAGAATCAACATCAAGTTTATTTGCATCCATATCCCATCTTGCATAAACTGGAATTGCACCATATTGCTTTAACAAATATTCATAGTACATATAAGAAGGAAGAGGTACAATAAACTCATCTTCAGGATCTATAAATGTTTTAGCCAATACATCAATAATTTCATCTGCTCCATCCCCACCAACAATTACCTGAGATGGTTTAACTCCAGAATAATTAGCAAATTCTTCAATAAGCTCCCTTAAATCAGATTCAGGATATCTGTTAATATTGATGTCTTCTTTTTCAATAGCTTCAATAGCTTTAGGTGAAGGACCCCATGGATTTTCATTGGATCCTAATTTAATGATATCCTCTTTATTAAGACCAAATTCAGCAGCTATTTCATCTTGAGATTTACCTGGAACATATGAGTCCATTTCCATGACAATTTTTCTTGCTTTCATTTTTTAATCTTCTTTATATAATTTTGAAATTTTACAGTATTCATCTGCATTATGCTGGATGTGTTCTATCTGTTCAGGAGTCAATTCTTTAACTGCTCTTGCAGGAACCCCTAAAATTAAGCTTCCTTCAGGAAACTCTTTTCCTTCGCTTACTACTGCTCCTGCACCTACAATACAGTTTTTATTAATGTGTGCACCATTTAATACAGTAGCATTCATTCCAATTAAAACATTGTCTTCTAAGGTACATCCATGAACAACAGCACCATGACCAATAGAAACATTTTCTTTAATAACTACTGGAAAATCTTTAGATGTGTGAACAACACAGTTATCTTGAACATTAGAATGATCACCAATTGAAATAGATTCGATATCTCCCCTAACAACAGCACCATGCCAAATGGAAACATCTTCACCTAATTCAACATCACCTAATACTTGAGCACCGGGACATATTACAACAGAGTCTTTTTTATTAATCATCGAATATCACCCTTATTTATCTTTTTACTTTTTTATCTTGAATAATATGATTTTGTTTTACTAATACTCTTGTATCAGAAGGTACATCATCATATAATAAAACACCTGAACCAATTGTTGAATTGAAACCAACTTTTACACCTGGAGAGAAACTAGAGTTAATTCCAGTTTTTACAGAGTCCCCAATAATAGCTCCCAGTTTACGTCTTCCACTATCAATCTTTTTATCTTTAATTTTAGTCTTAATAGTTGCATTATCAAAACGTAAATTAGCTATATTTGTTCCAGCTGCAATATTACAGTTAGAACCTATTACAGAGTCTCCAACATAACTTAAATGGCTAACATTAGTGTTTTCCATAATAATTGAGTTCTTAATTTCAACAGCATTTCCAACATGGACATTGTCACCAAAGTAAGAATTACCCCTGATATAAGAGTTAGGACCTATATCACAGTTTTTACCAATATAAACATTTCCTTCAATATAAACTCCTGCACGGATAATACTTCCTTCATCAAGGTGCACATTTCCATGAATAAATGCTCCACCTTCAACAATTCCTCTGATTTCTGTTTTTAAATCACCAATTAATGATTCATTAACTTCAATTAACTCCCATGGTCTTCCAACATCAATCCAATCCTTGGAAGTTTTATAACCTTTAACTTCTTTTCCTTCTTCAATTTGAAGAGAAACAGAATCAGTAATCTCATACTCTCCTCTTTCAGAGATTTCAGTCCTGTTAATTTTATCAAAGATGTCCTTATTGAAGATATAAATGCCTGCATTAACCAGGTTACTTGGTGCTTCTTCTTTTTTAGGCTTTTCAACAATATTTTTGATGTATCCATTTTCAATTTCAACTACACCAAAAGCAGAAGGATCTTCAACTTCAGTAAGCACCATTAAAGTGTCAGGTTTTTCTTCATTATATTTTTCAATAATTTCCCCAATTACTTCATCATCTAATATAATATCCCCATTAAGAACAATGATGCTTTCATCAATAAAGTCTTCACCATATGAGATTGCATTAGCTGTTCCTAAAAAGTCTTTTTGTGTTTTATAGGTTATATTAACTCCAAAATCACGCCCATCTCCAAAATAGTTACGAACCATTTCCTCCTTATATCTTACAATAAGTAAAATATCAGTAATTCCATTATTTCTTAAAGATTCAATGTTATATTGAATAATTGGTTTTCCAGCAACTGGCAACATAGTTTTTGGTTTGGTAAGTGTTAAAGGTCTCATCCTAGAGCCTTCACCAGCACTTAAAATTATGGCCTTCATGATTTTAATCCCCAAATATTTTTATAAAATATATTGAATTATATTTAAAAGCTGTTTATTTATAATTTATCATTAATGATTTTAAGACATGTATCTTTAATATAATTAGCTTTTGATTCATCTTTAGATTCAAGAGTTACACGAACATAATCCTCAGTACCTGAAGGTCTGACTAATACCCAACTATTATCCTCAAAAGTTAATCTTACACCATCAATATTGTTAATTTCTTTAATATCATCAAATGCACTAGCTAAACTTTCTTCCATATCTTCCATGATAGCTATTTTAGCTTCTTTAGAACATACAACCTTTTCACGGATGTTTGGATATTTTGGAATTGCATCAAGAAGTTCAGATAATTTTCCTTTTTTGGATACCAATTCAGCCATTCTTAAACCTGAAAGAATTCCATCTGGACACATGCAGAAGTCAGGGTGTAACCAGGTTCCTGAAGGTTCACCACCAAAGGTAGCATCTTCCTCAATTATTACTTCAGCAACATTTACATCTCCAACTTTTGTCCTGAGAACTTTTCCACCAACTGATTCCATTGATTCATCCATACAGATACCTGCATCAACAGTAGTGACAACAGTACCTCCAAATTCCTTAGATATTAATGCAAGTAAACTGTCAAATGGAGAAATGTCACCATTTTCATCAATAGTAATCATTCTATCTGCATCACCATCATGAGCGATTCCTAAGTCCGCTCCAACAGCAACTACTGTTTTCATTAAGTTTTGTAGGTTATCTGCATTTGGTTCAGGATTTCTTCCTGGGAAAAATCCATCTGGCTGTGAATTTAAAGTTGTTACTTCGCATCCTGCTTTTCTAAATACTAAAGGTGATATTTCTGAACCAGCACCAGATGCACAGTCAATAACTACTTTTAATCCAGGTTTAATATCAACTAAATTAACTAAGTCATCAATGTATTGGCCTTTAATTTCATTATTAAAACTTAAACGACCCACTTCATCCCATTCAACTGAAATATAAGATTTGTTGTTGTAAATATCTTCAATTTCACTTTCTTGAACAGAAGTATAAGCCATACCATTTTTATTCCATAATTTAATTCCATTATATTGAGAAGGATTGTGAGAAGCAGTTAACATAACTCCAGCATCAGCATCAAGTTTTTCACAAGCATAACCTACTAACGGTGTTGGAACCATTCCTATTTTAACTACATTAACTCCACCTTCTAAAAGACCTGCACAAATAGCTTGATCTAACATTTGATTGGTGGTTCTTGTATCATAACCTAAAATTACAGTTCCTTTGTTTCCTAAGTAGTAAGCTAATGATTTACCCACATTCAATGCAAGTTCAGCAGTTACTTCAGTTTTTACTTTTCCTCTAATCCCCGAAGTTCCAAATAGCTTTTTTGCCATTGAAAACACCTCTAAGCTCCAAATTTATGAGAATTATTCATTAAGTCCATCAATATATTCATTACATCAGAACCTCTGATTCTGCAAAGTCCACCTTTTGCTGCATCAACTTCAGAGAATTTGCAGACATCATCTTTTCTAACTTCAGGTCCTTTGATAATCATTGGAACAGGGTCTCCTGAATGGTTCATTACAGAAATAGGAGTTGAATGGTCAGCAGTTAAAATTAAAATAACATCTTCTAAGTCTTTAAGTTTGCTCATTACAACTTCATCCACTTTTTCAATGAATTCTAATTTTTCTTTAACATTACCGTCATGACCTGCTTCATCTGCCCCATCAATATTTATTAAGAAGAAATCATGATCAGAGTTTTTAACTTGGTCAAGAATTGTATCAACGATTACATTTAAATCTGTGTCTACTCCACCAGTTACTCCTTCCATTTCAATAATATCCATTCCTGCAAATCTGCAGATTCCCATAATAAGTCCAGTTTCAGCAATACAAGCAGAGTTTACTTCATATTTTTCATTGATTGGTTCAACAACTGGTACTGCACCTGCACCACGAGGAATAACAATATTTGCTGGTGGTTCATTGTTTTCAATTCTTTCTAAGTTAACAGGATGATCTTTAACCATTTCATAAGATTTTGCAACTACTTTATTTAAAATATCTGCAGTTTTTTCAGCTTCTTTAGAACCATCTAAAGCAACAACTTCTTTAGGTTTGTTTCCTTCTACTTTAGGATCAGCATCACTTACTTTATCAGATAATCCTTCCCCTCTTAAAACTAAAACTGCTCTATGACCAGTAGATTCTTTGAAAATTATTTTAACATCAGGATAATCTTCTAAAACCATTGTATTTAATACATCTACAATGTCTTTGGTTCCTTCCCTAATTCTTCCTGCACGCCTATCAGTAACAATTCCATCTTCATCAACAGTTGAAAAATTACATCTAAAAGCAATATCTCCAGGTATTACATCCACTCCAACACCAGATGCTTCAAATGGACCCCTACCAGTGTAAACAACATATGGATCATATCCTAAAATTGAAATATGAGCTGTGTCACTACCAGGGATGATTCCTGGTGCAATTGAATCCATAATACCATTTATACCTTCTTCAGCCATTTTATCCATATTTGGAGTATTAGCCGCTTGGAGAGGTGTTTGATAATCAAGTTCTTTTAAAGGACGGTCACCCATACCATCCATAATTAATATAATTCCTTTCAAAATATCACCTATTAAATTACACTATTATAAATATTGTTTTTCAGTAGTTAAATAATTTATTTAAATAATTTTGCTAACTTAAAAATTCTAAAGTTTTATTAAATTTTAAAGATAAATTGGTTATTATGAGCAAATTTGGTTTTTTAAAAAAGTTTAAAGGCAGTTCAAATAATGAAAACTCCAATATAAACTTCAAAATTGAAAATGATAATTGTAATGGAGAGGAATGTAGAAAATGTGTTATTGCTTGTCCTAATAATGTTTTAATAGTTGAAAATAATCAAACTTCAGTAGGAAACCCTTTAGGATGCAAATCCTGCAGAGTTTGTGCAAGTATCTGTCCAAATGATTGCATTATCTTTAAAGATAGCTTTTAAATATTTTTGTATGCCTAAAAAAATAGAAAAGATTATTAGGTATACCTAAATAATACAATATACATGAGAGCACGATATGGTCATGGAGGATCTGATTCATTATTAGGTTCTGTTATAAAATTTGCAGTAAAAGAAGCTTTATCAACAACAATTGATAATAACCTTGGAAATGACACAAATATTGTATTTAGAATTAGAACAAGATTTTGTAAGGGCATCAGATGTCAAAAATGTGTAATGATATGCCCAAAGAATGTTTTAACTTTTAAAAATGGAAAAATAGCTATTGATAATATTCAAAAATGTAAATTTTGTGGGCTATGTGCTGTAGCATGCCCAAATGATTGCATTACAGTTAAAAAATAACAATTAAAACTCCAACAATAGCTCCAGTTACAGTTGCAAGCAAGTTAACATGTTCATTAGTTAGAACATCCCTTCTTTCTAAAACAGCACCAAGGAAACTGTCCATAAAGCAACCAATAGTACCAGATATAACTGAAATCATAATTGCAGTAATTGGATCTGGAACAACACCTAAAATCCATGCAGCTATACCAATTACTCCAGCCCCAGCTATTCCTGCAGCAGTACCTAAAATTGAAACTGCACCATCAGTTCCAGGAGGTACTTTTTTTAAGGAAGTGATTAATCTTGGAGTGTGCAATACTCCTATTTCACTAGCTAATGTATCTGCTGTTGCAGTAGCTATAGCACCTATAAAACCACCAACAAGAGGGAAGTAATATCCACCAAATGCGGCCATCATAAATGCAACAATACCATTAGATATTACATTTTTAGCGGTTCTTTGACCCTCATATTCACCCAAATCTGTTTTATAAGCTTTTGCATATTTTGTGGCCCCTAATGTCAATATCAAGAATATTAAAAGTAACATTAACCAGCTTACACCAGCTGAAAATATAATTACAATACCCATTAAAATCATAAAAAGAGAACCTAACAGGTCAAGGGCACCTCTTTTATAGGTGAAGTAACCTAAAATAAATAAAATTAAAACATATCCCCAATTTATCATTAACTCGTCCATAATAGCCACTTCCTTTTAATAATATATTTTTCTACAAAATAATATAAAAATATACCGAAATAATTTAAACAAATAATAAAAAACAGGCCTTAAAATTAGAAAAATAGCTATTGAAAGTTAACTGGAGGTAATTTATTTAAGTAAAAAATCAGCCCATGTAAAATTATAAATATCCTTATTTTTACTCCAGTAATTCAGTTTATCAATATATTCCTGTTTTCTGGATTCTATAAACTCAAAACAGTCATCAATTCCATATCTATGAACAAATGAAGTTAAATCATATATTGGATATCCCATTGCATGACCTGCAGTGTGAACAACAGAACAGGCTTGGCCAACTGCATGAACAGTAGCTATATCTTCCTTATTATCAATTTCTTTTGCAAAACCATGACAGTCTAGAATTTTACGCTGTGCAATAGGCATTTTAATTTCTCCTCTTGCCCATGCTTTTGAATAGACCAATGCATCTCTTGGACGATTTTCATGAGGGTATTTCTCCTCTAGAACCTTAATAGATTCACATGCCAAATCAAAAGCCCACATTACAAGAACTATTCTGTTTTGTTTTTCCACTAAAGATGCCAAATCCTCTAAAAATTCACAGTCTTTCCTGAATAATATCTGATTTTTTCTCTTAAGCTTGATTTTAACATCATCTAACCAATTCATGAGATTACCATGCAAAATCCATTATTAAGTTTTTAAAAGAAGTTCTAATTGAAAAATAGGATTATTATAATAAAAAAAGTTAAAAAAAAGAGAAATAAAGTATTTAGTTTAATACTTTACTTTTGATGATTTCTACTCTTTTAAGAGGGTAGATTTTTTTAGCTCTGTGATAAACTTCACTAGCTAATTTACCGTTAACAGAAGACATTACTAATTCTTCAAAGGTTTTTTCAGCTGCATTTTCCATTAATAATTCAGTAATAACTTCTCTCATGTATTTTTGTTGGGAAGATTTAGCTCTCCTAGTAGTTACAGCTAATACGTGAAGTTTAATTTTACGATCATCTTTAGTTTTTACAATTGCAGAAGCGTCGATTCTACTGGTTCCTCTTCTAATCATGCTTCTAATGTAATCAGTAGTAGTTTTGTGACCAGTGAATTTGGTGTTTGCTACTTCTCCAGCTACATTGTCAATTTCAAATCTGAGTTTAATGTATTGTTTTGAGAAGTCACCGGTTAATTCCCTCATAGTTACTTCTACTCCCCTACCAATGAGGTAATCAGGATCTCTTGCTGGGGTTTCTCCAATTTCTTTGTCTTCGAAAGCTACTGGAGTTTTAATAGTATACCAATCTTTTTCTTTCCATGTGTCACGTACTCTACGTCTTGCTTTTGCCATTATACCACCGTTATTTATTTTTCCTTAATTTTTGATTATAATAAAATATAGCTTTAGCTATTAAATTTTAGTAAATATTAATTTATAAAATAGCCTATAACATAATCTTTTTAATTAGAAAAAGAATTTATTTATTGAAAAACATTTATTAGGCTATCAAGAGTTTTAAAAGTCTTATTTAAAGAAATATTTATAAAGTTTGAAAAATTATTATTAAAACCCGCCCATAAAGGTTATTATTAGTTTTTTTCTTTATGATATATAAAGATATTGAATCCCTTAATAAATAAAAATTAAAAATAAAAAAATAATTAAAAAATTAAATTAACTTCTCATAAAGTTGTAATGATCAATGTATCTTTTTAAAACTTCATCAATAGGACCTTCATCTGAAACTAATTTGATTTTAGCATCATCCGCCTTAATTTTAGATTTAAATCCATATTTAACAGAAATAATAACATCACAATCTTCACATGCCTGTATAACTTTTCCACCTTGATGTTTATCATCTTCCAGCTCTAAAATCCTATGTTCTAGAAGAGTTATTCCTTCATCATCATATTCGTAGATATAAAGAGAATATGCTTTTCCCAAATGCAAGTCTACATTTTCACCATTTGAAGATGCAATAGCTATTTTCATTTTAAAAAAGCCCCTAATCATTTAATTTTTTAATAATTTTTGCAACATTCTGTCCAAATAATTTGATGGTGTTGATTCCTTCCTCATCATCAAGAGCAGTTCCTTCTGGTCCTGCAAATACCATGTTCCAGTAGTTACTTCCTGCAACAATCATGTTATTAATTCCAAAGAACATGTTCATTTCCTGTAAGGTTATTGTTTGGCCACCACGTCTTGCAACAGCAATTGGTCCTCCAACCATCCAGTCAAGGAACTTATCATTTCCTCTGGAGAGTTTACCAATTCTTTGAAGTGCAGCCATAATATCTCCTCTTGCAGTTCCAAAGTATACTGGAGCAGCAGGGATAAATCCTTCTGCATCTCTTAATTTATCTGCAATCTCATTGATTCCATCATTAATAATACATTTTCCAGTTCCTGCACATTTACTGCATCCTAAACAGGATTGAATAGTTTTACCCCTTAATCTTAGGATTTCAGTTTCCACTCCTTCTTTTTCAATCTCTTCAGCACAAACTTCTAAAACATCTTGAGTATTACTGTTTGCTCTTGGACTTGCATTTAATAAAATAACTTTAACCATTCTCTCACTTCCTTATGCTTCTGCACCATCTAAGGCATGTAAACATGCACAGTCTTTATCAGCATCTAAATTTTTAATAATTTCATAAATCAAATCTAATAATTCAGCCTGTTTAATCTCCATAACCTCAAATACTTCATCAATGGTTAATTTTTCAGGAGAGATTCCAGCTGCAAAATTAGATACAATACAAATTGATGAATAGCACATTTCTCTTTCACGTGCTAAAGTAGCTTCTGGAAGACCAGTCATACCAACTACATCTCCACCAAGCATTTTAAACATTTTAATTTCAGCAGGAGTTTCAAATCTTGGCCCTTCTGTACAGACATAGGTTCCTCCAACAATTACATCTCCGCAACTAGCTATTGTTTTAGCTGTTTCATTACAATAAGGTTCAGTTGCATCAATATGAACCACCTTATCATTAAAGAAGGTTTTATCCCTAACTGATGTGAAATCTAGGAAATCATCAGGAATGACAAAAGAACCAGGACCCATATTCTCATTAAGAGAACCAACAGAGTTGGTAGCAATTATTTTGGTTACTCCACACTGTTTTAATGCATCAATATTTGCCTTGTAGTTGATTTTATGTGGAGGAATGCTATGGCCTGAAGCATGTCTTGGAATGAATGCTACTTTTTTACCAGCCATATCTAGGATAGATACTTCCACATCATCCCCATAGTCGGTTTTAACCATCTTTTTTTCAATATTATCTGCTTTTTCGGTGATTTCGTAAACACCACTTCCACCAATAATACCAATCATAAGAATTACCCTTTAGTTACTGCTAATGGAGATACTTTAGCTACTAATTTAGCTATTCCAGTTTCATCAGATACTCTTACAACACTGTCAACATCTTTATAAGCTTCAGGTGCTTCTTCTGCAATTACATTTGGTGATGTTGCCTTGATTTTAATTCCTTTTTCATTTAAGGATTTTTCAATGTCTTCACCTTTGTAATCTTTTTTAGCCTGAGTTCTGGAGAGCACTCTTCCAGCACCATGAGCAGTGGATCCAAAGGTTTCTTCCATAGCTACATCAGTCCCATGTAAAACATAGGATGCTGTACCCATAGTTCCAGGAATAAGGACTGGCTGACCAACTTCCCTATATTTTTCAGGAACTTCTTCTCTTCCAGGACCAAATGCACGTGTTGCACCTTTTCTATGTACAATAAGGGTTGTGTCTCTGCCATTAAGTTTATGAACTTCTTTTTTAGCAATGTTATGAGCTACATCATAAACTATTCCCATATCCATTTCTTTTGCAGATTTTCCCATTACTTCTTCAAAGGTTTCACGTATCCAGTGAGTCATCATCTGACGATTTGCCCAAGCATAATTAGCTGCAGCATACATAGCTTTTAAATAATCTTGAGCTTCATGAGTATCAAGTGGAGCGCAAGCTAGTTGTCTGTCTGGAATATCGATGTTGTGATTTTTATATGCTTTATCCATTAATCTCAAGTAATCAGAACATACCTGATGACCGCAGCCTCTTGAACCACTGTGAATCATAATTACAATCATTCCTTCTTTAAGTCCAAATACTTCAGCTACTTCTGAATCATAGATATCTTCAACTTTTTGAATTTCTAAGAAATGATTACCTGAACCTAGAGAACCTAATTGAGGAATACCTCTTTTTTTAGCTTTATCACTTACTTTGGTGCTGTCAGCTTCTTTAATGCAACCGTTTTCTTCAAGGTATTCAAGGTCTTCTTCCCAACCATAGTCATTTTCAACAGCCCATTTAGCTCCATAGTCTAGGACATCATTGATTTCATCTTCATCAAGTCTGATTTTTCCTTTACTGCCCACTCCAGATGGGATGTTTTTAAATAACTTCTCTACAAGCTCATCTAACTTATCAGCAATATCTTCTTCAGTGAGGTTGGTCCTTATTAATCTAACACCACAATTAATATCAAAACCTACTCCTCCAGGAGAAACAACACCATTTCTTTCATTAAATGCAGCTACTCCACCAATTGGAAATCCATATCCAAAATGAATATCAGGAAGACCAATTGCAAACTTTTGAACACCTGGCAAACATGCAACATTAGCTATTTGTTCCATTGCACCGATTTCTAAGTTTTCAAAGCTTTCTTCATCAAGATATAATCTACCAGTAGCCCTCATTTTTTTATTGTAGCTACCTGAGATTTCATAAACATTATCACGAATTTTAGTTATGTTATCTTTAATACTCATAGCAATCACAACATATATCTATAAATTTATGTTCGACCTTTATTAAATAAATTTGTATTATAAAAATTAGCTTCTTTTAGATTTTTTAAAATTAAAAAAAAATAAGTTATAAATCAAGAATAACACTGGATTTGTATAGATTATCCTCTTTAACAATATCCATCATGTGAAATGTAATTGCCTTTACTTCTTCGCCCCTTTCATGAATTTCCCAGTTTATTTCTTCACCTTTTATAGTTGCATCAAGTTTGTAATTTTCACCATCTTTTTTGATAGCTACATCAAATTGTGAAAATAACATGAACTCCACTTCATGCATAAACAACAATTCTTCAAGAAAATCATATAATAAAGAGATCTTATCCTCTGAAGTGACAGATATTTCCTTTGTTTCAACTGGTTTTATATCATCAGTATTTGAAATAACATTAAACATGGCTAATCCTGCATTTTCAAATACTTCTTCCAAATTATTTCCATAAGAGTAAAATCCAATATCTGCAGTTACATCAAAGAATTCAAAGGGTTTTTCTATATTTTTACACATACATTTCAACTCTAAAAATATTACTTTTCAAATGGGGTCGCTCTTTCTTTATATTATACTTTTAAACAATATTAATTTAGCGATGTGATAAAAATGTTAAAGACTTATAATACTGATTTAAAAGCTGATTTAAGAAAAAGAAATTCCTTTACAGATGAAATACAATTCAGTAGTTATGATATTAAAGCTTGCATGGTGATACTTGCAGTATTTGCAGTATTGCTTTTATCTGTAATTTCTGTTGTAACAGCACAAAACCCTAGTTTCATATATTAAATGAAATTTATTTTATAGAATATACCAAACCCTAATATATTTGCTGTAACATTATGCAAGTTGATCCATGCAAATTGTTAATGTTAACGGAAATTACAATATCAAAAAAAAAAGTTTAGGGAAAAGGTTAGTCCTCCAGATACAAATTGAAAGATCTTTTTCCTAAATTCACTATTTTCTACATTTTGAGTAATCATTACTTGTAAATCTTGGAATTATTTCTCTTGAATTGCCACGAACACCTTTTCCAGTGAATTTGGTATCAATTAACCTTAAAAATTCTAGTTTTTCTAAAGTTCTGTTAAAGGTAGCATAGCTAACTCCTTTTTCTTCTTTGAATAATTCAGACAGATTACCTGCAGTGTAAATCTCTTCACTATCCATTATAATATCAAGCAATGCTCTTTCTGTATCATTTAATGAATTTAAAGTTTGAGACAAATCAATAGGAACTAATGAACCAATAGCTTTATCCAAATGTTCCTTGGTAATTTCACGGGCTGCCTCTGACTCTGCAATATTACCACAGGTTCTAAGTAAATTAATACCTATCCTCAAATCCCCTTTTTCATAGGTATACATAGCTATTTCTTCAATAATCTCTTCAGAAATTACATTTGGGAAGAATCCTGCATTAACCCTGTCTGTTAAAATACTTTGAATTTCTGAAAGAGAATATGGCTGAAAAATAACATCATTAGGAATAAAGACAGTTGTAACATTTTTATCAAATGCAAACCTGAACTCCAAGTCTGATAAAATTGCAAAAATACTTGTCTTTACACCAGAAAACTCTTCATATGCCCTTAAAACATCATAAAATACTTTATTAATTACTTTTCCCTGAAAAAGATAGTTAACATCATCTAATGCTAAAACAAGTGATTTCTTTTCTTTTTGAAGATATTGCATGATTTTAGTGTATATTCTAGTAAAAGGAACACCTGTTTCTGGAGGCAAATGTCCAAATATCTTTTTATATATTTGAGAAAAGATTCCGAATTTAGTTGTATGAATCTGGCAGTTAATATAAACACAAACCACTTTTGTTGTGTTCTTTTCAACTAATTCAAAAACTTTTTTAACAGCTGTTGTTTTCCCTGTTGCACATGATCCAAGAACGACTAGATTAGAAGGTTGACCACCACCAATTGCTGGCCTAATAGCTAAAGCCATACCTTCCATTTGACTATCCCGATAATTGTAGTTAGGTGGCACATAATCTGGATCAAATGCGTTTATATTAGAAAATAAACTTTCATCATGCATTAAAATATCTTCAATTGCCATAATAATATTATAATTTTAACTAATATAAAAAAATGTTGATTATTTTAGGTTAATAATAGCTACATCCTCATTTTCACTAACCCAATTAGTTAATTTCTCAGCATATACAAGTTTTTTCTTCTTAATTTCATCAGCAGGACCAGTGGCTCCAGGAATATTTGGTCTTGAGTACTTGGTTACAACATCTCCAAAGTCCATTCCAGCTAGTATAATGTTTTCTGCTTCAAGTGCAACAGCTAAAAATATTGCCCTATCACCATCAGTGAATCCTCCAAAGTTATAAAGGTTTCCATGAGGTTTGGATTGAGTAGTTCCTAAAATATTGTCAAAAAATGGAGTGTATTTTAGAATAGCTTCCTTATTGTTGCCATGAGCATGAATAACCATTAATGAACCTCTGCAGTTTGCAAGTAAGATATCATTTATTGTTCCATCTAAATCAGTAGCTACAATATCTGGAATTATTTTCTCTTCAATAAGTGCAGTTGTTGCCCCGTCAGCAGCGATTAATGTATAGTCATTTAAATCATAATTTTCTTTAAGTTCCTGAATATGTTTTTTTAAGGAAGGGCCTGCTCCAAAGACAATGAAATCATTGCTTTTACGGTATGTGTGTATTAACTCATAAAGGTCTTCTAAAGTGAGTGCCCCTTCATCAAATAATATTTCATCAAGTTCCTTTGCTGATGCTTCATCATCATCCTTTGAAAAGCCAAAGTCATCTAAGATTTCATTATACCATTTTTCCCAAATTCCAAAATCCATTTTAAAACACCTACATTTTTTTCAAATCAACATCTTTTCCTGTTAAATAAGTATAAGCTTTGTTAATATATTTTAATGTTATTCCAACAAAAATAGCTGAAATAATAGTTCCAATACCTACACTACCACCAATAACACCTAAAAATACATATGAAAGTACAAAGGATGCTATAACCATTGTACTGTCAAAGAAAACCTTTATTCTTGGGAATAATCTTTTTGAAACAATAGCTATTGACTGAACAACTCCTTCACCAGCCAATGGCACTAAATTTGTAGGTACATAGAAAAACAGACCTAATGCAACTAAAAATATGCTTACAACCATCATAACCAATGCCCATAAAAAATTTGAAGGCTCTGGAATAAAATTGATTAAATTAACTGCGACAGTTGTGAAAAAACCAAAGATTATACTTACAGGTATCTGCAGGAGATGTTTCTTTTTAAATTTCCTTCTAAGTATAATAGGCTCTGTCAAGACAAGCAAAACATTGAATATTGAAGTAGCAAGTCCAACTTCAATTCCCCAAATCAACTCCATTGAATATGGAATAGAACTAATTGGAGTAGAACCTAAATTTGATTTTAGGGAAAATGCAATCCCCAAAGTCATAATAAATAAACCAAATAAATATTGTACAATTCTCCTAGTGGAATTCATAATTTTACTAAATACCTCCTACATTTTTTTTAAGTCAGCATTAAGACCTGTAAAGTGTAAAACTACTTTATTAATATATTTTAATGTTATTCCAACAAAAATAGCTGAGAAAATAGTTCCAATACCTACACTACCACCAATAACTCCTGTAAATATGAAACATAAAACAAATGAAAGCACAACTACTGAAACATCAAAGAATACTTTAACTTTTGTAAATGGCTGATTAGATACAATAGCTATTGCCTGAGTGATTCCTTCCACTGATAAAGGAACAATATTTGTAGGAACATAAAAGAACAATCCTAAAGCAACTAAAAATGTACTTACAAGCACCATAATTACAATTAGTATAATATTTGAAGTGTCTGGAAGCAAATTAACTAAATTAACAGATATTGTTGTAAAAAATCCAAACAATATTCCAACAGGGACTTGCAAGAAGTGTTTAGGCTTAAATGCCCTTCTCAATAATATCAATTCAGTTATAACAAGCATAGTATGAAATATAACAGTTGCAACCCCTATTTCAATTCCCCAAATAACATTAAGTGTATATGGAATAGAACTAACAGGAGTAGAACCTAAATTAGATTTAATTGAAAGACCTACTCCTAATGTGATTAAAAATAAACCAAAAACATAATTAAAAATTCTTCGAAATTCTATCATAATATTCTCCTAATGTAAAACAAATGTTCAATATTATATATGTAAATCCTCTTTTAAAAAGACAATGTTTAATATAATAAAATTGAATAAAAATTCAAATTTTACATAATATTTAAAAAGTATAAAAATTAAAAAAGTAACTAGCTATGAAAAGCTACTTATGTTCTAATTGGAGGAAAAATTAATGGATGATATTTTATTAATGCTTCCTGGACCAACAACTGTACATCCAAGAGTTCTTAATGCAATGTCTCAAGCAGTTGTTAACCACAGAAGTAAAAGATATGGGGAAATTTTAACTGAAACTAACGAATTAATGTCAAAAATGTTTCAAACTGAAAATCAATCTTATTTAATTACTGGATCCGGAACTGCTGTAATGGAAGCAGGAATTAGTAATGTTTTAAATGCTGGAGAAAAAGTATTAAATGTAGTTGGTGGAAAATTCGGTGAACGTTTCAAAAAAATAGCTGATGCACATGGTATTAAAACCCAAGAGTTAGCTGTTGAATGGGGAACTGCAGTAACCCCTGAACAAATTAAAGAAGCTTTAGATGCTGATGAATCCATCAAAGCAGTAAGTGTTGTTCACAACGAAACTTCCACTGGTGTAGCTGCTCCAATTAAAGAAATTGGTAAAGTAATGAAAAACTACGATGCATTATACATTGTAGATACAGTATCTTCCCTTTGTGGGGATGAAGTGGATGTAGACAAATACAACATCGATGTTTGTGTAACCGGTTCTCAAAAATGTATTGCTGCACCACCTGGAATGGCTGCAATTACCTACAGTGACGATGCATGGGCAGCATGTGAAAATGTCGATTCACACACTTTCTACTTAGACATGAAAGCATACAGAAAAAGCGGAAACAAAGACCCTGCTGAAACTCCTTACACCCCTTCAGTATCATTAACTTACGCTATGAACGAAGCATTAAAAATGATTGATGAAGAAGGACTTGACAAAAGAGTTGCACGTCACCACAAAGCTGCAAATGCTACTGTTGCAGCTGCAAAAGCACTTGGTCTTGAATTATTTGCTGATGAAAAAGTATCTTCAGCTACTGTAACTGCACTTAAAATACCTGAAGGACTTACTGATTCTGACTTCAGAGGAACCATCCGTGACGAATTTGGTGTAGAATTAGCTGGTGGACAAGATCACTTAAAAGGTAATGTATTTAGAATAGGACACATGGGTAACATCTCCTACAAAGAGTTATTCCAAACCTTTGCAGCTATGGGAATCTACTTAGAAAGAAATGGTATTGTAGAGGACGGAGCTGCTGGAGTATCCTCTCTTGTAAAATCCTATCTCTAAATTTTCTCTTTTTTTCTTTTTTTAATCTTTTTTTTTCTGAATTTAACATATTACAGCTTATTTTAGGTATGTAAAATAATAATAAAATAAATATAGTAATAGGAATATAAATATTACTGTTTAATGAATAAAAATTAACTTGCCTTACTTCAAGAAAAGCAAGGAATTACTTTATAAGCTCTAAGAGTCACTCCCTAATCCGATTCTTAGAGCTTTTTTTATTTAAATCTACTTTTTAACACTTTCTTTTTCAATTATAGATAAAAATAGCTAAATCTTATTCACTTTTTATTAAAAAAAAACTAACTTTATATTAAATAAATGCAATAAGTATAATTAATTTAAAGGAGTTAAAAATATGGTTGAATCAAACATTAGAGCAACTGTTGAAGAATTGCGCAAATTAACAAATGTTAACAATTATATTGGTGAACCTATTGAAACCGATGATAAAATCCTTATTCCAGTAATGAGAATGGGAGTGGGATTTGCTGTTGGAAAAAACATGATTAGAAGTGAAGACAGTGATATAGTTGGAGCTGGAGCTGGAGTGGAACCAACATCCATGGTCATCATACCTAAATCTAGAGACACTACTGAAGGAATGAGAGTTCTTAACTTAACCAAAGGAAATGAAGTCAACAAGGCTTTAAGTGATCTTGGTTTAGTTATCAGTGACTTAGTAAAAGAGTACATTAAAAAAGAGGAAGATGACGACTACGATGAAGGAGAATACATTGAACCAAACACTCCTAAAGTAACTGACTAAACACTCCTTAATTAAGTGGTTAAATTGAGCATCCCTGAAGTTATAGGAATAATAATTGCAGTTATACTAATTTTAATAATTGTATTCCTTTATCTTGGAGTTAGAATCAATTTAACCTATAATAAACTTAATTCTGATTTTGAATATCATTTAAACATAACCTTGCTAAATAGCTATTCTATTTTTAGAAAGGATTATCCTTCACCAAAAGAAGGTGAAAGTGATGATGAAAAAGAATCTGATAGGGATGGCGAAGGTTATCCATTTAAAGAGATTGTAAAACCACTGCTTGATGTTTTAGATAGTCTAATTGAGTACTTAACTGAGATTCTCCACTCTCTTGAAATTAAAAAATTGGAAAATCATTTAGATTTTGGTATGTCTAGCTATGTCAGCACTGCAAAATATACTGGATATATGTGGTCATTGTTTGTAGTTCCAAATAGCTCTCATAAAAATGTAAAGTTAACTGTTGAACCTACATTTAAAGAACCAACATTTGATTTTAAAGGGTGTGTTGATATCAAGGTAAATCTCCTGAAGATTGTTATTCCAACAATCCAATTATTAAGGCAGAAAGAAGTGAGAGATTTTATAAAACTGGTAAGAAATCCAAGGGAAGGTAAAGATAATGGAGAAAATCAAGAACCTAGTGAATAATACCATAAGCCGCAAATCAAGAATCCTCTTTAAGGAAGTTGAAGTTCTTGACTTAAAGCTCTATTTTACCTTCGAGGAGATTACCACCATAATCTACAAGAATGTAAGTTCCTTTGAAGTTAAACCCCTAGGATTTATCTTTGAAAAAGAGGAGTGGATTTTTGTACCCTTTGATGAGTCTTTTAACAATGAAGAGAGAATTGTTCGTGAATTTGTTAAAAGATGTTTATAACTTAGATTTTCTTGAATATTCTTCTTTTTGAATTTAATTCAGCTAAAAATTGACATAAATCATCAAAATATACTTAATTCAACTTTAATGATGTTAAATAACAGTTAAAACTAAATAAATAATAAGATAAGCAATAATATAACCTTAAAACAACATATGAAGTGATATAAATGGCAAAACTTATTAATCCCACCCCCGTCTTAAAAGGAGAATATGCAAAAGAATTTATTAAAGATATGGATAAAAAACCATCTAAAAAAGAAAAAGATATGTTCAATAGAATGAAAAATCCAAGAAGACCTATGATTTAACTTTATTTATCCCTTTGAAGCTCTATAAATATCAAAATATAATGCAATTGTCCTTTCAGGGTTTAATTTTTTTATTTTATTTAAGCTTTTAATTAAGTTTTTATCCTTTTTAAGTACAGAGAATCCATTATTCTCATAAAAATGATATGCTTTCACATAACCATCAACAGTAATATACCTAACACCAACATCATTTATTGACAAATTGTAGATAATATTCATAATACTTTCAAGAATAATTGTGCCCAATCCCTGATTAGTATATTTTTTATCAAGTGCTAATCTACCAATTTTTATAGCTGGTAACTCTTTGAATCTTGTTTTTAATTTTATCTTATTACACTCATCTTCTGAAAGTTTTGATATTCTAATTTTATCTGTTAAAAGAGAAAAATAACCAATAATCTCACCATCACAACAAATTAATTTAGTCATGTTAAATTTATAATTTTGTTGAATTAATGCATCTTCTTTTAAAAATTCATTGAGATCATCGGAATCACAGTGAAAAGAAGACAAATCATGTTCAGATGTAAGCAACTCAAAACGGTAATTATTTTTAATATATTCCATATCCATGTATTACTAATTATCGATAAATTATTATTAATTTTTTGGAAGAATTAAAATAAACATTACAAAGCCATTTCAATATGGAATTTCCCCATCTCTTTTTTCAATAAACTTATCTGAAATCAAATTACATAATTCCGCAAGATACATCAGATTGCATAAATATTCAACATCTGGTGAAGGACATCTCGCCACAAGAAGCAGGTCATCTGAATTTTTCCTGTAATCTCTTTCAAATTTCCTTATTCTTCGCAATAAACTGCCCCTTTCCTTTAAAAGCTCTTCATAGGATAAATCCTTTACAGTTTCAATGTACCCCTTTGGACTAATCATCATTTCATTCACCTACTTAAAGTAAACTATAACACTGCTACTTATTAAATGTTTATAAAATGTGTCTAAAATATTGTTTAAAAAAATAATTGATTATTTAGGAAGTGGAATGTCCTCCTGCCTTACAACAACCTCTAAAAGGAAAGGCTTGCTTGACTCTTTAACACAAGCTAAAACACCTTTAAGTTCATCTTTAGAAGTTACCCTTGCTGAATCAATGCCATATGCACTAGCTATTTTAATAAAATCAGGATTGGTTAAATCCACTTCAAAGGGATCCATATTGTAAACATTCCTCTGAGTCTGTTTTATAACCCCATACTGAGAATTGTTAAGGATTACCATTAATATATTAAGGTTGTTTTCAGCCACTGTAGCTAATTCCTGCATATTCATCTGAAAATCACCATCACCATTAATGAGGATGATTTTTTCCTGAGGCTTAGCTATTGCAGAGCCCACTGCAGCTGGAAGACCATAGCCCATTGGTGCAAACCCTCCTGAAAAGAGAAGTTTTCCAAAATCATCTGACTTTTTAAGAATAGTTGCCCAGGTAGTATGACTTCCTGCATCATTTACTATTCTGTTATTTCCAAATACCTCATAGATTGTGTTAATAGCTGACTGTGGCCTTAAAGGTTCTGATTCATCATCTATCCCATCAGTGTATTTTGAATCCTTTATTTTTAGGATATCTGAAAGCCAATTAGAAGAATTATTAAAGTTAATATGATTGATAAATTCCTTAACAGGTCCATGAACCCTGAATTTACCTTTTAAGCAGTTATTGTCAATGTTTACATGGATTAATTTGTCTTTAACTTCATCAGTGTTTTTAATAGTCCTTTCAGAGAGTCGCGTACCTAAAGCTATTATGCAGTCACAGTTTTCAAAGGCATATTTTGACCTTTCAAGACCCCTGTTTCCAATAAGGCCCAAAGAATGCTTTTCATTTTCATCCACTAACCCCTTGGCAGGATAAGTTGTAGCAACAGGTATTTGATACTTTTCAGTTATTTCTCTTATCTCCTCTTTAGATTCAAGAGCCCCTGAACCTAAAATGATTAAAGGCCTTTCTGATTTGTTAATGAATTTCTGAATCTTGTTGTAATTGTAAAAGAAATGATTATCATAATTTTTTAAAGGTTTTTTATTAATCTCATTAAGTAAAATATCCTTTGAGAGATTAATATGAACAGGTCCCCGATTAATTAAATGCATTGCCCTTGCAAAATTATCAACAGCTTCTTCAGCAGTATGAGGATTGAAGGACTTTACTGTGCATGTCTTGAAAATCTTTTTTAAAGGAAAAGACTGGAATTCATCTGTTTTTTTGCTAGCTATTGGATTGTCCCCAGTTAAAATAAGCATTGGAATGTTGTCTTTAAATGCTGTAGAAACAGCCATGACAAGATTAAGAGCACCGGGACCAGCAGTTGCAACACAAACTGCAGGTTTTCCTGAGGACTTGAAATAACCATCACAGGCATGAGCTGCAGCCTGTTCATGGCGAACAAGAATATGATTAAGGTTAGAATTAGCTAGTGCCTTGTAGAAAGGAAGAATCTGCTCACCAGGAATTCCAAAAATAGTATTTAGTTGAAACTCCTCTAGAAGCTCAACTAATCTATCTGCAAGATTCATTTTTCCTCTTCCTGATAAGAACCATTGTACTCTCCAGAGCCTTCAACTTTAAAGACAACCCCTTGAGCTATTCTGTCACCCTGCTTGATTTTATATTCATAGTCACCATGGTTGTAAATCATGAACATCAAGGTTCCGTAAAAGCCAGGATCACCAACAGCAGTCTGGACTGAAACAAAAGACCTTAAAAGAGTGGATCTAGGTAAATAAAGCATAGAATAACCTTTAGGTATTTTGATTTTCCTGTCAATACTAGCTAGATAAGCAGTATGAGGTTTTAAAGTGTATACAGGACCTTCCATTTCCTTAATTTCTGGAAGATTCTTTTCATTGTCAATAAGAGAGCCTTCACTTTCCTGAGTGTAAATTTTATCTAAAGGGAGGTCTATACCTGAAGGTTGGACCAATTCAGCAAAATCAGGGAATAATTTAATTAATTCTTCTTCACCAAGCATTTTATCACATCTAATTAAACTATTATCTTCTAATGGAAAAATATATCTTTTTTATCTTTCAGCTTAACAACAAATAAATACTATTTTTTTTCACCACTAACTAAAAAATCATCTAAAGATGTTTTAGTATGTTTTGGATAATTTATTTCCAGAGGATTCCATGCATCAGACAAATAATTTTTCACTTCCTCAAAACTCATTGATCTGAATTTTAATGAATCTTCTTTAGGTATTTTTTTTCTTTCTGCAGCATTAGAATAATATGCCATTTCATGACGAACACAAATATTATGTTGACGAACATTTCTTCTAAACTGCCTAACCTCTTCATCAGACCAATTATGATTAATATGATAATCTTCATTAGATTGAGGTTTTTTAGCATAAGGATTATAATTATCATCCAATCTGTTTAAAGGCCTATAACGACAGTCTGATACCTGAACACCCCATTTAAAACAATAAATTCTTTTTTCTTCAAGTTCAACAAAATCCAAATCATAATTATAAATCATAAAAATAGATATATCTTTAGGTTTAAATCCTGCTTCAACTAGAATATCAATTTCTTCTTTTCGTTTTTTATGAGATTTTACTGAATAATCCCATGCTAATTTAGGATTAACAAATCCCGCCTCTTTTAATAAAGTTGCTAGATTTGGATTTTGTCTTAAAATCCTACCATCAAATCCACTTTGAGATTCACAACGAGATATAACTTTTGAATTTTTTAATTCTACTAATTCCTTAAGTAACTCTTCAATATACTCATTAGCTAATAAATTATTATCATAAAAAATTAATTTTTTACGAATTATTTCCTCTTGAATTGATTTCTTGCATTTGAAAGTAGGTTCTATTTTATAAACACCACAAAACCCACATTTTCGCACACAACCTCTAGAAGAATGAACAATTTGATAATCAATCTTTGATTCATCTTCCCCCAATAATGAATAATCAGGTTTAATATCTTCAGCTTCTAAAATAATACCCTCATTAACATAATCACAACCAGTAAACTCTTTACATTTTTCTGGCATTAATGAAGCAAAAACTCCACCAACAACCGTAAAAGCTTTAGGAAAATGAAGTTTCGAAAAATCAACAGCATTTTTAACTTCATTTGCCCAATATGTAAAAACTGAAGTTATTAAAATCAAATCAGGATCAAAATCAAGATCTGATTTCAATAACTGATTTCTCAATCTTATTAATTTTGTTTCAATACCTCTAGATTTTAAGTAACTTGATATTTTTAACAAACCCACTGGCAATAAATCTGCATGGTTATGACTTTTTCTAGATAATGGAAAAGCAGGATCTATTAAAAGGACTTTTCTAACTCCTTTTAATAAATCATTAAAATTACTCATTATCATCACGTTTAATATATCTAATTTGATCATTAATTACTTTTTCAAACTCTAATAAAAAGTTTTCAGATGAAGACATCATTTCTAAATTATTAATAAAATGGATTCCCGTATTCGCATACTCTTGGCAGATTCTAATAATTTCATCCTCATTATTTAAAATATTCTCATCTTTAGTACTGGCATATGCAACAGCATAAAGTAAAGACATATCTTTAGAATTAAAATATTTTAATAAAGTTAATTCTTTTTCTTTTTTTAAAGGAGTCCTATGCCCCAATTTAAAACCAAATGCCATTGCCAATATAAATTTTTCTTTATGCCCTACATTTAAATTAAAATCATTATCTCCAATTAAACGAGAAGAATTATAAAAAAATAATGTTTCATCATCAACATAAACCCTATCCATCATTACCACCAATATTAGATATAGTTTCATCACCACTTAGAGTAATTGTATACTCATTAACATGTTCATTATTAAATAGTACCTTTATATCCTCAGAATACTCCGCAGGAGTGAGTAATAAAATTATTTGTTTATCTTCACTAATTTCAAGTAATGTCTTTGCAAAATTAACCCTATGCTCATCAGAAACTCTTGCTAATGGAGTATCAATCAATAAAGGTGAATTAAATCCAGAAACTGAATGAATTCCTAAAGTAAAAGCTAATGCTAACAATTCTCTTTCAGCAGCACTAGCAGAACCTAAAGAATTCTCATTAGTCTGAGAATGAATAAGTTCCAACATATAATTTTTTGGAATAACCACATCTACATAAGTGCCTTTTTTCCACAACAACTTAAAAAATGTATTTTTTGTATAATCTTGAATTTGTCTTCTAGTATAATCCATTACATCATGTTTAGTTGATTTAACTAATTCAAGTGCATCTTCACATAATTTTTTCTTTTTATTCAAGATTTTTGTCTTTGCTTGCTTATCCATTGCTTTTTCCAATTCTTTTTTTAAAGATGCAATTTCATCTTTTAAATATTTTATATTATTATTTACAGCACCCAATTCTTGATTGTTCTTAGATAAGTTATTTTCATGTTCTTTTCTTTCATGGAAACTTTTAGATATTCCTTCATGTTCAATATATTGGGAATCAACTTCTTGTTGTTCTTTTTTATAAGAATCCAGTTTATTCTCAAAAAAGATTGTGTCTTCAACTAAATTATCATATTGAACTTTATACCTATCAATATCCCTTTTATGCACTTTTAATTCGCCATTATAATCCAATAACAATTTAGATAAATCATTTGACAATTTATAATTAGCTAATGATTTTTTAAGGTATTCAATAGATTCATCATCCAATTCCCTACCACAAACATCACACCTATTATTATCTAAACTTTCATGGATAACATCTTCATCAACACGTTCTGGTAACTCATTATTTTCTATTTTATTATCAATAAACTTTGAAAATTCAAAAATTGCATCATGCAACAATACTTTAGATGAATTAAACACTAATAAACTAGCACGTTTTTTTTCAATATCGTCCAATTTATCTTCAACAGAAGCAATATCCTTTTTTAACTTATTTTTTTTATCTTCCAATTTGTCAATATCAGGAATACCTCTTAAAATATTAGATAAAAATTCAATTTGACTGTTAGCATCTTCAATATCTTTAATTAAAGATTTTTTTCTTTCTTTTTCTTTATTCAATGATTCCTCTTTAATTGCAATTTTATCATTTAAACTATCTAGATTTTTATTTTTAGATCCTGCTGATCTATTAATTGATGAAACTTTTTTAGATAAATGGTTTATCATTTCCTCCAAAACAACAATATTTGACAACTTAAAAACTTGTCCTTCAATATTCCTTGTTCTTGAATTTAAAAAATAGTTATCTAGTTGCTCTCCATCAAAAAAGAAAAATTCTCTTATCATTTGAGGAACAAACCCATCAACTTCCATATAAACTTCATCTTGTTTGGTTAATTTTATTAATTCTCCATTTTTCATTTTTTTCTCAACATGAAGAATAGATTCACGGTTACCAATTTTTTCACGTGAAAAAGTTATAGTTCCATTTTTAGTACCTACAACTAGTTTAACACTAACAATATCATCTGAAGCATTTAATTTTAAAATAGGCAAACCAGTTTCTTCAGAATATGCATGAGGCTCATCACCATATAAACACCAATTAATTGCATTTAAAAAGGTAGTTTTTCCAACCCCATTTTTTCCCACTATAATTTGAATATCTTTATCAGATTTTGGTAAAAATAATTTTAAATCACCATAAATTCTATAGTTATGGAGACATATTTCTTGAATACGCATTATTACCCTCCATTAAATATATTTATCAATGATTTTATCATACTTCTTTTTCCAGTCTCTTTCATACTTATATTCAATAAAGAATATATCCTTTGTAAATTCAAATAACTTTTTATTCTTAGACTTCTTTTCTAAAAGATTTAAAATAGCAATATCATCCATACTATCAACAACCATACATTTTTTTAACATAACTTGATTTATTTAGTGCTAACTTACCTATTTTATCAGCTCTCTCCTTTTCTTTAAGAAAAATTTTTCTTTCAATTTCTGAAAATTCTGAAAATTTAGAAGGTTTAATAATCATGTCATAAACTTGAGCAAAAGTCTTTTTTTCATGCCTCCGAATAACTCTACCTACACGTTGAATAAATTCCCTTGAATTAGTACTATTACACATTAAAATAGCTTTAGATGCTGAAGGAACATCAACTCCTTCATCCAAACAATGCATAGAAACAATACAACTATAAAACCCATTTTTAAAATCTTCTAAAATAATGTCCCTATCTGATTTAAAATTATTTGATTTTTGAGGCTTAGAATTATCATTATTAGTAAAAGACTTCACAGACAAATTAAATTCATTTCCAACTATATCCAACACTTTACCAATTTGTTTCTCACTACAATAAATTAATAAGTTATCTTTATCCTCAAGTTCATTAAGTATTAAACGCAATTTATCAAATTTGTCTTTAGCATTTTTTAGAATATTAGCCCTATTAAATAACAATCCTTCAACCTTTTTATAGTTAATATTCTTAT
The DNA here is from genome assembly GCF_003111605.1 of Methanobrevibacter woesei. Lineage (NCBI taxonomy): Archaea > Methanobacteriati > Methanobacteriota > Methanobacteria > Methanobacteriales > Methanobacteriaceae > Methanobrevibacter > Methanobrevibacter woesei. The sequence goes on from NZ_MZGU01000006.1 coordinate 118,626, forward strand.
TTCCTTTATCATTACATTCTTTAGCAATTTTTGAGGTAATTTCTTCATAATCATATAATTCATCGTATGTTAACTCAACAAAAAAAGGATAATATTCATAAGGAGTTAAATAAGTTAGATTAGTGAGTGGGTTTATTTCAGTTAATGCTTTCTCTAAATCAAAAGAATAAACAATATCCCCAAAAAAATTAAACAGACTATTAGTTCCAACATCATCATACATTCTTTCAGGAGTTGCACTTAACCCCAACCTATAATCATACTCATTCAACAAACCCTGTAAACGAGTGTGAGATCCTAAACCATGTAGTTCATCACCCACTAATAAAAAATTAGAATGAATATTTTTATTTTTAATAGAATCGGTAAACTCATCACTTGCTAAAGAAACATGTGTTGTTAAAACAATCATTTTATTAAAAAATCCTAAATCAATTTTTAGAAGATACTCTTTAAATTGAGTTTTTCCCTTTGGATTAGTGCCATCCACAGTTAAAATTTTATCTATTTTACTTAAAATTCCAAATTGTTCTATGCTTCTTTTCCACTGTTGAATTAAATGTTGATACGGAACTGAAATTATAATCACTAATTTATTTTCTTCATCAAGAAGTTTATCTAAACATCCTAATGCAGTAAATGTCTTTCCAGTTCCAGTAGCCATTGAAAATATTCCTTTTTTTCCATTATTAAACCAATTATCAATTGCTTCAACTTGATATTCAAATAATACAGGTTTATTTTCCATATTAATATTATTTTCTGATTTAACATCATGGAATTTTAAATCATGAAACTCAACAGGAGACATATCAATTAATTTATTTTTAACTGCATTAGGAACATCAATTACTTTAATTAATTCATCTTTACCCATAAATGTCCTATTGAATAAATCAATATGTTCTAATAAATGATCAGATTCACCAGAATACCAACTTCTAAAAATATCAAAGCTTTCAATATTTTTTGACCATGCCGCAGCAGTTTCATTATTTGATCCACTGAAAGAAATATAATTATTCTGAAAATCTTTTAGAATACCTATCTTATAATGTAAGATACCATCCTCTCTTGATTTTAGGTTGCCAAAGTGATCCAATTTAAATGCAATTTTAATATCTAACAGATTATTAGCAATCATCCATCCCAAAACTTGAATATGATCTTTTTTAATATGATCTTCAAGTGAATCAAGATCTTTAAAAAAGTTATTTGTTAATATTTCATCAGGAGATTCATATCCTAATACAATAGATTTTACATCTTCTGGAGACAGATCTGCACCACAAACAAGCTTCATCTTACCTTTATTTAAAATAAATTTTTTTAATCCTGATGCAACTAAACTTAAACTTTTTGAATTAAAAAATCCAACAGCCCTATAATATTCCACAGCTTCTGATAAAACAGGAGTATAAAACTCTTCAATAAGATCGTACTTCTCAGAATCGTAATGTAACTCCAAATCAAGATCTTTAAAACTCAATCTAACACACCAAACATGATCATATGATCATATATTAATTTAAACACTACTTAAATATATTGAAAAAAAGCAATAGAACTGATTTAAATAAATATCATCAAAATACATCAATTAATAATAGAAGTATAAATAATTCTATTAAAAAAAAAGAAAGTAATTTGAAAAACAACGAAATTACTTTCTATGAAGTGTTTTGAGGTTTCCCTTTATACTTAGTAAGTCCAACAGCTGCTAGGAATATTCCAACAACTAAAATAACATATACCATTAGCTCGAAGGTTGTTACAGAAGCAAAGAGTCCTACTAATCCCCATGCCCACATTATAATCAATGCTGTTGGTAAGATATATTTTAAAACTATTTTCCATTTGGTTCCAACTTTAACACGGGAGTTTTGATTAACAATATCCACAAGTTGGTCAATACCCCAAATCCATGCAAAGATTATACATTGAACAGCAATTAAGATAAGGATTCCAAACTCATTTACAAATCCATCTACCAGACTTACTAAATAGCTTCCAATTCCTGTTACAAAGAGTAGGGAAATTGCAAGACCAATAACTGAAAGGATTGAAGCTGTTTTTTTACGTCCAATTCCGAGTTTGTCTGTAAGTGATCCAAGTAATGGTTCAAAGTATCCAATAGCTGATGTGATTCCTGCAAAGAAAATTGCCAAGAAGAGCAATGGTGCTAGAATCATTCCAATTACTCCCATGGAGTTGAAGATTGTTGGGAACACAATAAATACTAAACTTGTTCCTTCTGCAATAAGGCTTTCAATTGGAACACCTGATGAAAGAGACATGTACCCTAAAATGGAGAATACACCAAATGCAGTGAAGACTTCAAATGCTGAATTTGAAACAACTACAATTAACACATAATCGTTCAACTTTGCATTTTTATCTAAGTAACTTGAATAAGTGGTTGCAATTGCCTGACCCATAGATAGTGAGAAGATAATTTGTGCAAAAGCAGCAAGCCAAATATTAACATCAGTAAGTGCCCACCAGTTAGGTGTAAGTAAAGTATTAATTCCAAGCTCATGACCAGGAAGCATAAGAGCTGAAAATACAATTACAGCCATTATAATAAATAATGTTGGAATTAAAATCTTAGAAACCTTTCCTATTCCTTTATCTACCTGTTTATGTGAAATAAACCATAAAATAACCCATACAGCTACAACACAAATCAATGTTGGAATAATGATTGTACCTGCATTAGCTAAATTAGAAGTTCCACCAACAAAACTTGCAAAGAATGCTTCAGGATCTACACCCCATGCCTGTGTTGGGCTTGCAACCAGATAAAGTACATCCCATGCTACAATTACCAGATAATAACAACAGACAATAAATACAAAGAGCGCTAGAATCCACCCTATAATCTCATATTTCGGGTTAATCTTTTTTAGAATATTGGCAAAGGAATCCTTGAAACTGAATCCAACTCCATACTCCAATATTAAAAAAGGAATACCCATTATTAAAATTGCACAAATATATGGAATGAAAAATGATCCTCCACCATTTGAGTAGAGAACATAGCTGAATCTCCATATATTTCCAAGTCCTACTGCTGCCCCTACCATTGCCATTAGAAATGCTAGGGAACTGTCCCATGTTTGATTTGCCATCTAACCACTACTTTCTCCATAAGTTAAATTAAATTGTAATTTTCCAACTCCTTCATCAGTGACATTTAATTGTTCACATTGCGGATTTAACTCCGCTAATAATCCTTTACCATCCCCAGCAGACATAAATTGCGGAATGTAGTTTACAATATCCACTGGATAAACTGTACACACACCAGTATCATTTATCATATCTATTCCAACAAAATATGCTCTGTGAGTAGCTGGATTTGACTGGTCAAAAATAAAGTTACCTAAACTGTAAAAGATTGGTTTTCCATTATAAACTTCAATTCCCTGTGTTACATGAGGGTGTGAGCCTAGAACAACATCTGCACCAGCATCAATTACCTCATGTGACATAGCTACCTGATCATCATTTGGACTTCTTGAGTACTCATTTCCATAATGGAAGTAAACAATAACCATATCAGAACCATTTTCTTTTGCCTGTTTTACCTGTTCAGCGGCAACTGCTGAATCATAGGCAGAATAACCTGCAGATGCATCATTTGCAACAGGCATTACCTCATTGCTGTATTCTGCAAAGTTATTTGAATCCATATAATTTAGGATTGTAACTTTACGTCCATTTAAATCCAGATTAACAGGGCTGTGAGCTGCATCAGCATTATCCCCTGCACCAATTGGTATTATTCCATTATCTTTTAAAGCCTGCATTGTGTCATGCATTCCATCAATACCATAGTCAAATGCATGATTGTTGGCCAGTGATGCAACTGTTACATTATTGTTCTTTGCATAGTGTACATAATCAGGAGATGTTTTTAAAGGAACATCCCCTTTTACAGCATTACCTGAATTAGTAGCTGCATTTTCAAAGTTTATTAGAAGTGCATCTGCAGTGGAAGTTACATTTGCCACGTTCCTAAAAGGATCATCACCTAGAACACCAGGCATTTTACGTGCAAACATAACATCCCCTGTAACTACAACTGAAGCGTTATTTTTAGGTTGTGAGACATTATCATCTTGCAGTACAGTAGCCACCACAGCAACAGCTAAAAGGATTACTAAAATCGCAATTAAAACAACCATATGCTTTTTAATTTGCATGTCTCCTTTCAACTCCAAAGACTTTAGTTAAATAATAGAGTACGCATGGAGCAACAATTAAAACAACAACTAAGATAGCTTCAACTATTAAAGTAATTGTATCTCCAGTAAGTACAGTTGAAACAATACCTGATACTAACAATATAAACAAGATTATTGGAAGTATTATCTTAATAAGCAATTTCCACCAGTTACCTACTTTAAATAAGGTATTCCTGTTTACAATTTCTTTTAATGAATCCATATCAAAGAACCAACCGAATACAAGACATTCAAGAATAATACATGCAACTAAAGCACAGTTATTTAAGAATGCGTCGAATATTGTAAGGATTGTACTTCCATATTGACTTGTAAATAATAGAGACACTAAAAATCCAATACCACACACAATAGTAACTGATTTCTGTCTTGAGAATCCAAATTTATCAGATAATGATGAACTCATCGGCTCTACCAGTGCAATAATAGAAGTTAAACCTGCAATAAATATACATAAGAAGAATATCGGACCTAAAATATTTCCTCCAACACCCATCAAATTAAAGACCTCAGGGAATGCAATAAATGCCAAACCAGTTCCATCTGTAATAACTTCACTAAATGGAAGGGCAGTTGTCATTGCCATGAAACCTAAAATGGAGAATATTCCAACTGCATTAAATACTTCGAAACCAGAGTTTGCACAGATAACAGTAACGATGTTTTTAGTTAAGTTAGCTTTTTTAGGAAGGTAACTTGCATAAGTCATTGCAATAGCCATACCTAAAGATAATGAGAACATTACCTGTCCAAATGCAGCTAACCAGATATTAGTATCAAGCAATGCATCCCATGATGGTGAAAACATCTGAGTAAGACCAACACCTGCACCAGGCAAGGTAAGTGCAAATACAACAATAACCACATCTAGAATACCAAGTAATGGAACAGCTATTTTACTGAATTTAGATACTCCATCGTTAAGATCTCTGTGGGAAATATACCATGTTGTTAACCATACAACAAAGGTTGACACTAAAACAACCGGAACAACAGACAACATACTTGAAGTTAAGTCAGATGCATGTAAAACAGAATTAGAGAAGAATGCATTTGGATCAGCACCCCAACCTTTAACAAAACTTAACACCAGGTAGATTAAATCCCAACCAACAATACATACATAATAACTACAAATCAGAAAGATAATACATAGTACAAGCCAACCAAGAATCTGGAACTTATCTTTCACCTTTCTGAGAATATTTAAAATTGATGTTTTATATTTAAAACCTAAAGCATACTCCAATATTAAAAATGATAATCCAAGCACAACAATAGCTATGATATAAGGAATCATAAAGGAACCTGAACCATTGGTATAGAAGATATAAGGGAATCTCCAGATATTTCCTAAACCAACAGCAGACCCAATCATAGCCATAAGAAATGCGAAATTACCATCCCATTGGGCTCTTTCATTAGACATATTACTCACTTTCACTTACTTCTTCTTCATCTTCTGAGAATAGCTGATTTAACATCCATTGAGCATCATACTCCATAATATCATCATATCCTTGACCCATACCAAGGAATAAAATTGGCTTTTTAATTACATAACCAATAGATAGAGATGCTCCTCCTTTACTGTCTGCATCAGCTTTAGTTAAGATAACACCATCAACATCAATGGCATCATTAAATTTAACAGCCTGTTCAGTTGCATCATTACCAGTTAATGCATCTCCAACAAAAATAACTAAATCTGGATTAGCTACTCTCTTAATTTTCTTCATTTCATCCATAAGATTAGTATTAGTTTGCATTCTTCCAGCAGTATCAATTAATACTAATTCTTTACCTTGAGCTCTTGCATGTTCAATAGCATCATATGCAACAGCTGCAGGATCTGAACCTTTTTGGTGTTTAATAAGTTTAACACCTACATTATCAGCATGATAGTTAACCTGTTCAATAGCTCCTGCCCTAAAAGTATCACTAGCAGCTATTACTGGAGTGTAACCTTTTTTAAGATAGTAATTAGCCAGTTTACCAATAGTAGTTGTTTTTCCAGTACCATTAATTCCAACAAACATAACAACAAGAGGCTCTCCTTGAGCTTTCTTCTCTTCAATCATTTCAGTCATGTTTTTACCTGGAATATCAATGATTTCAGCTACTGCATCTCTTAGTGCATTAAAAGTGTACTCTGTAATATCATTACTTCTTTTAATCTTTTTACCAACAAGATTTTGCTTTACAGAATCAACAACTTCACTAGCTACTTCCATAGCTACATCACCTTCAAGAAGCCCCATTTCAAGCTCCCAAAGTGTGTCTTCTACATGCTTTTCAGAAATAGTCTTTTCACGAATAAATGAGAAAAATCCTCCACTGGATTCCTCATCATCCTCACTTTTCTTACGACCAAAGGAGAAAAAGGATTTTTTATCCCCACTTTCTTCTTCAGAGCCATCTTCAGTTTCTTCAGCAGATTCATCATCTGCTTCTTCTTCAAGAGACTCTTCTTTTTTCTTGCGACCAAAGGAAAAGAATGATTTTTTCTCTTCTTCAGGTTTATCTTTAGTTATTTCTTCAGAATCAGTAGTTTCTTTAGATAATAATGATGATTCTTCAACCTCTTCACCTGAATTATCCTCACCACTTTCAAGTGCTAACTGCTCAGTGGCTTCCTCTTCTTTAGGCTCTTCTTTTTTACGCCCAAAAGAGAAAAAAGACCTTTTCTTTTGAGGTTTTTCATCAGGGTCAAGATTGTTTTCTTGTTGAGCTTCTTCTTTAAGCTCTTCTTCTAATTTATCACTAGTTCTTGAAAACTTTTTTTTCAATGATTCAAACAAAGTCTCAACCAACCTATAAAAATTAATAACATTATTAATTATTATAATTCATTATACTTAAAATAAAGCACTTTAAAAGTTCCAAAAGAACAAAATTAAACTAATGTTTGTACAGCTATTTAATAAGAAAAGAGAATAAAAAATGAAAATTAATAGGTACAATTATTAAAAAAATAGCTAAAGAGACAAGAAATTAACAATAAAGTAAAAACTTTAAATTAAATAATAACAAAAATTTAATTGATTCATATGGATGGAAAAATAATTGCCGCAGTTATAGTAATAATCTTCATTGGAGTTGTAGCATTATCTGTAGAATTAATCTATGAAAACCATATTAACTGTCAAATAGTTTACTCAGGAGAATCATCTAATCCAGAGCGTGGTGCATGGGAAGTGGATGCAAGACTTGAAGTTGACGATATCAATGAAAATAAAATGCATATCCTAAAATTTGACGGATATAAAGGAGATAGATTAATTAATTCAACAGCATACAGCCTTGTTGGAGAAGTAGATGAAAATACCTACACTTTATACTTCGATGAAGAAGTAGATAAAATAGAAATCACATTAAGTGATGATAAAAACAAAGAAATTGAAACACAGGAACTATTAACCTTTACACAAGGTCAAGCTATTGAAGTTTAAATAAAAGGTGAGCTAATTCACCTACAACTCAATAGCTATTTCAAAAATAACTTTTTTTAAAATAAATATATCTGAAACATCAGTTGCTACTTTTTTAAATTCATAAAAACAGATGTAAAAATCAAATACAAAAAAAATAAGAAAAAATAGCTATTAAAAAATAGAAAAAAGAAATTAAAATAAGTTTATTGGAAATTAGTTGCAGACATTTGACCTCTAGCAGCTGCAGCTAATTGATTAGCTTGATTAGATAAAGAGCCAACCATATCAGTTGTTCTTTGTAATTGAGCTAACATTTTGTCAAGACTGTCTTTAAGGTCTTCTTTTTGTCCAGCAATAATTTTTTTAGCACCTTCAACATCTTTTTTAATAGCGTATCCAGCACCAATACTTATAATAATTTCATCAGTGTCTTTAAGATCCCCTTTAATGAAAGAACCAGCACCTACAGGTACAAATGCTTCGATAGACTCATTTCCTTTTAATTCATCTAATGTGTTGGTCAATGTATCAACTTCAGCAATGGAAGCTTGAATTAATTCAATTTGTTGTTGGATTAACTCAGCTTGTTGTTTATACATATTAATTTCATTAACTAATCCTTCTAATTTTTGCTGATCTTCCATAATAACACCTACAATTTAATCTATAAAATTTCTTTTAAAATAGGGTCAACAACATCTTCTGGAGCAATTTCGGTAATTTCTTTAATATTGATTTGGTTTCTGTTAATACCGTGTTTGCTTCCAAAACGTTCATAAATTTTTTCTTCAATATCAGCTTCACAAGTAGCTTTATATTCTTTTACAAATTTATGAGCTTCTTCACCCATTATAAAAGTACCTTTAACTCTGTAAATTTTAGTTATCATAATATTCCTCAGGAGTTTATTTGTTTAATAATCATCTAAAAAGCCTAATGCTTCTTCAACTCTAGCCATTTCAGGACCAGTACTATCTTTAGCAACAATAGCACCATGAGAATTAGATAAAGTGCAAGCACCAACTAGTGAAATTCCCCTACCAACGGTACCTACATCTCCTTCTACACCAAATACTTCAGTTGCGAAATCAACTTCACTTTCAGGAGCTCTTTTATCAATTAAAAATCCTTTATTTGTTACAGTGATTAAAGAACCGATAATGTCGCTTCCAACCATAGATGAAGACTGAACATCAACATCTAAAGTTTCTTCAAGCACATCAAGAGCTTCACCAGTTAAGAATGGGCTTGCAATAGCCCCATTATCATTAGCTGCCACAATGTTTCCAACAGCAGTATAATTTCCAGGTAATCTGGCAACATTAAGTCCAAGTTCTTCAAATTGTGCAACTTCTTTATCTAAAGCATATTGTGAAACAACAATACCTTTAGAGTTAGCTACAGCCAAAGATCCAATAAGGTTACTACCAGCTATTGAAGATTTTATTATGTCAACTTCTAAAGCTTCTTTAATAATGTCCGCCTTTTCATCTAAAAGACCATATGGGACAATAGCTATATTGTCAGTTGATAAAACAAATACTCCAATATTAGGATTTCCTACAACATCTATTCTTTTTAACATGGTAATTACCTCTTAGACTTTGTAAAAAGGATGTATCTATTCTGCTAAAGTAGCTTCTACAACACCATCATCATCTTTTACTGCTTTAACAGTGATTTTAGAAGGTATTTTTTGAATACCTCTTTCCCAAATCATATGATTGATAGATGCATCAATTTTTACTTCTTCTGCTTTCATATGTTTAGTTAAGAAGTTTCTTACTTCTCTTATAGCTCTAGGAGCTCTGATAGTCCTTTGAACATTTTTAACATTTCTAAGTGGGATAGTGTATACTCTTTCCATGAAAAATCCTCCTTATAATTTAAGGCTGTTTCTTCTCCAATGTCTAGGTTTAGGTCTGTATCTAAGTTTACGATTAGTTTTAGCATAAGCCCAAATTGGAATTCTTCTGTTTTGTTTATTTGCTTTTGCCATTCTTAATTTTTTAGCTAATGGTTTATTTCTACTCATTTTTTCACCTGTAAATAATAATCATTTTTTATATCCAATAACGCGAGTTTGATAATGCTCTGGGAATATATCCAATGAATTTCCACCTTTTTCATCAATTAGAGTCCTTATTTCAACCTCATAATCAGAACTGTTATCCTTGTTACTTTTCTCATAAGAGAATTCAAAGAGATTAGAAGTTATTGTTTTAATAGTTTTAAATCCAAAACTATCTAAATTTATATATTGCACATCTTTTCTATCTTCAAGACTTCTAATTTGATTTTTATTAAGTTTAGGTGTTCTGTCATCCCTACGTGTACCATCTGCAACTACATCATAGCTATTTGCAACCTCTTCGATTACAGATTCATGTAAAAACTTGATTCCATCATTAGGAAATCCATCTTCCATAATCATATCACAAGTTTTATCTAAAATCTCAAAATCTAAATCTAAGACTTTATGTGTAAAACCAAGAGATTCTGCTGAAAGACTTGCTGGAATATAAGAATCATAAACTCCAAAGTTTGCAGTGCATAACTCTACATCAAATCCTAATCTATGTAAAGTAACACCCATTAAGGAGCTGTCTTTTCCACCACTGTATAAAACACAAGCTTTCATACTATAACTATTTCCTTGTAATTTTGATTTCTCTTTTCTGACCAGCTATTTGGCTGAGAAGTACTTTTAATTGCTCGTCAGTTACCTTTCCTCTAAGACTACCAGCTTGAGCTGATTGAATTAATTGAAGTTCAATTTGTTCAACTAATTGTGCTTTGGTTAATCTCAAGTTAGCAAGTCTATTACGAGCTTCAGAAGTTAAGATTTGAGATAAAATCTGTTTTTTCTGAGCCTCCATTTGTCTTTGCATTTCTTGCTGTTGTACTTGTTGTTGTGCTTGTTGTTGCATTTGATTTTGTGCAGCAGCTTGTTGAGCTTGTAACTCAGCCATTCTTTTACGACGTATTTCATCAAGATCGCTCATATCAAACTCCCCCATTATTTTTTATGATATAATTAGTATTTTTCAAGTTCAGGAATATCTTTAATGATTTCTCCAGAAATTTTGTCTAAGAAAGATCTTCCTGCAGGAGAAACAACTCTTCCACCTTCAACTTTTTCAACATATCCTGCATCTTCTAATTGGTGAAGTGCTCCTCTGATAATAGCACCACTACCTTTTCTAAATACTTCAGGAGTTACTCCACGGTCTTTTTTACCTCCGTAGAAGGTTCTTAAACTCATAACTCCAACAGGTCCATCCATGTACACTCTTCTAATGATAGATGCACATCTTATAAACCACCAATCAGCGTTTTCTGGTTTTCTTTCTTTGTGAACACCAGTTTTTACAAAGTTAGACCATGCAGGTGGGTTTATTTTATCATTGTTTTTAAATTCTTCCGCTACTACATTAATTAATGTATCAGCAGGTACATCAAATACAGTTGTCATATTAATCCTCCAATAATCTATTAAATAATTGTCCTCTTAATCGACTGTAAATTTATGACCCTCTAAGGCCCGTAACTCTAAATTTAAGCAATGTTAAGGTTGTCTTTTATAAATGATAGCTACATGTCCTCTTACATCAACTAGTTTGGATCTAGTTTTTTGGACAATTTCGTTAATGTAATCATCTTTATTTTTAGCTACATTTTTTGCAAATTTTAGCTTAACAATTTCATTAGCTTTAAGCTGGCGTTTAATTTCTTCAATAACATTATCGTTAACAGCAGCTTTTCCAATATTAATTGTCATAGCAGAAAGAGCCCTATTCATCAGTTCTTTTTTCTCTTGACTCATATTTAGCTCTCCTTTTTTCTTTTTTCTCCCTCTGATAAGGAATTTTCATAACATGTCCACATTCTTCACAAAAAATATTAACTTTTTCGTTAATTAGCCGGACTGAAGAATTATGGCCATAGTAAAGGAATTTATTGCAATTTTTACAATACCTTCTACTCCACACTTCAGGAATTTTAGTATTGTATTTAGTGGATAACTTTAATGCCATCTCAACATAGCGATGAGATCTTTCAGGATGAGTGAGAAATTGCTCTTCAGCATTCTTAAAAAGAATATTCATCCTTTCATTAGCTATATCAATCATCCATTTTGGTTTTTTTCCTCTACTCAAGATATCCCTCTATAATTATAAAAAAATAACTATTAAAATAGGATATAATATTCAAGAATTTGAATTAAAATGATTTGCGCATAATAAAACAAAAACCATAGTTAAAAAATTAACCTTAGGTTATTATGAATATTAGAAATAAATATGTTTATAACCATTTATAAAGGTTTTTAATATTCGCATAAAATAAGAGAAAAAATCTATAGATAATATTTATATTGAAATATTATTTATAGTATTCTAAAACTAACATGACCATATCATCAAACTGGCTTGACCTGTAAATTCAGTAACTGAATAATCAATAACCGATATTATCTCATCAACAGAGTAATTCATTTTATTTAACAAATCAAGTAACCAGTATTTTGATAGAGGACATTACTTTAAAAAAAAATAGTTTAATTATGAATTTTCAACAATCCAATCCATAAAATCAACATTACCAACAGGATAGCTATTTTTACCTGAGATAATATTCTTAATAACATCAGCTATTTCATCAATAGCCAAATCAGTTACATCCACTTCATTAACCTTATCTCCATGAAGTTCAAATGCTTCAACAGCACAGACTCCAAGAGCTTCGGCTTCTAGATTTTCATTAATTTTAGCTTGAGAATAATTTCTACTAGCTAATCTTTCTTTCAATAGCTTAGGATGTGCCCTTAAAATAATGACACAATCAGGATTTGAACATAGATGAGACAAGTGGCCTTCTACAATAACCAATTCATCATCAGAAAATGAATTGAGAACTTCCTGAAGTTTATCATCTAATTTATCAATATCTATAACTTTATATCCTTTTTCTTCTTCAATTCCTAAAACAAAACCGTTCTCAATAGCTAAATCATTAATTTTTATAAGATTTGCATTTAAATCATCAGCTATTTTCTCAGATATGGTTGTTTTACCTACTGTTGGAGTTCCACTAATAAAAATAACTTGAGCCATAGTATCACTAAATAAGAAAGGATTATTTTTTAAGAATAATTCTTAAAACATCCTCATCTTCTAAAACATGGTCAGGACCAACTTTCTGACCTGGAAACTTAACAGAAGTTCCCCATACCTTAGCATGCCTGAAATTCTTAACAAATTCCCTGTGAAGTTTTCCACAAGCATCAATAACAGTAGAACCTTTTTTAATAACTAATGGATCTTCCATATCTGCTTTTCTACCTTGCGGTTTTAGATAAACCCTTACAAGGTCCAAGTTATCAAATATTGTATCTTTTAAGTTATCAATATTCATTTTTTTATCTGCAGAAATTGGAATAAATTCAGGTATCTGTTTTCTAATTTCATTAAGGTATGCTTCATCTACAAGATCCACCTTATTTAAAAGAATCAACATAGGAACATATGATTTATTTCTATCAAGAACATCAATAAACTGATCCATAGTTACATCATCTCTAAAAAGAATGTCTGCATTATGCATACCATACTCATTAACAATAGACCTTATAGTTTTTTCATCTAAATGAGACAATGGAACAGTTGAAGAGACATGAACTCCTCCAAGTTTTTTACGTTTAACAGTAACATCAGGTTCTTTTTCATTAGGCCTAATTCCAATATTATGAAGTTCTCTTAGAATAATATCTAAATGTTGAGGATTTAAAGCATCTAAAACAACAACAATTAAATCTGCAGTTCTTGCAACAGATAAAATTTCTCTTCCTCTACCTTTACCAGTGCTTGCTCCAGTAATAATTCCAGGAATATCAAAAACCTGAATTTTAGCATTTTTATGCTCCATAATACCTGGAACAATGTCCAAGGTTGTAAATTGGTAAGCTCCAACTTTACTTTCAGCATTAGTAATCTCATTTAATAAAGTAGATTTACCAACAGATGGAAAACCAACTAAAACAACAGTAGCATCTCCAGACTTTTTAACATGAAAACCTTGTCCTTTATTTCCAGAACTGCTTCTTTGTATAGATTCTTCTTTTAATTTAGAAAGTTTAGCTTTTAATTTACCAATGTGGTGTGAAGTTGCTTTGTTATATGGTGTCTTCTTAATTTCATCCTCAATATCTTTTATTTTTTCCTCAATTCCCACAAAATCACCATATTAAAATTAAAAATTACTTAAAAAAATGAAAAATTAGGATATGAAATCCTAATTAGTGCTGTTTGTAGAAGTACTAGCTCCACCTGCAGCAGTATTGTTAAAGTTCACTTGCCATAGGGATACTCCTTCTTCAGAGTGCACTTGAGTGAATATGTTTTGACCAAATCCACCTTCCAGGTATAATCTAGTAAACATTGAATTTTCAAGGATGCTACTCATAATAATTGGAGTATATGTGTTTCCTACACCCATTAAGAATAAAGTGTAGTTACCATTTGAACCATTGATTGATTCATTTTTCACCATTTGCCCGTCTTCAACAATGACTAATCTTGATGCATTTAATGGGTTGTATTCAGAGCCATTAATCATGATTTGGCTTCCATTAGATGCATAAGTTGTTTCAATATCTGCAGTTGTAGTGTTATTACCAGTACCTCTGTCAATTACTACATTAATAGCCATACCAGATTCATTTAACATGTTAACTTTAGCACTTTGACCTGGTTCAACAGTAGCCTCTGAAGTTGGCAAGTAATATTGGTAATTAGTTGAATTTTGCTTTTCAAAGTCCCATTGACCAAAGTAAGTCCACCAACCTGCTTTTTGTAGCATATCTGAACTTGCTACAAATATAACTGGTCTTGGATTTTCAGGGTGAGTGTAACTAACTACCTCATTGGCCTGTGCGTCAGTTAAATGATAAGTGTTAATTAAAGTGTTTTTAGCATCACTAGCTGTCATTGGTAAGATATCAATTAATATACTGGTAGTTTGACTAGTGTTTCCTCCATTAATTTCATCTAATGCATCAACAGCTCTATCACCTGTAGTATCTAACATTCTAAATATACCTGCAGATAATTCCAGATTATCCGTTGTCATAGCCTGACCTAACCAGAAGGCCCGTTCACCAGATTGTGAACCACCATCAAAGGTTACTTGCCTATCAGCAGCTATTTCAAATAGATAACCGAAGTCCCACCATGAGGTTATTACAGTATCTTCAGGCATGTTTTCATCAATCCAAGTCATTGCATTCCACATTGGATCACTTGTACCTGGAACAACATGATCTGCAGTTTGATAAGCTCCACAAACAGAAGGTGAAACTAAAGCCAATACAACAACTATTACTGCAAGATACTTTTTAAGAGGCAATTTTTTCAAATCATCAGCATTACTTTTAGCATAAATAAATATAGCTCCAAGAACGATTATTACAGCGAATAATAAGACTCCATAAGTCATATTAATAGTAACTAATGGGAATGCAGCAAAGAAACCGCCAAGAACGATAATTGCCATTAAGAATTTATCCTTAATCTCATTAGCTTTAATATAATCCACTAAATATCCAACAGCTATACCTGCCATAAGACCAAATGGAAGTGCTAAAGTAGTAATAAACCTTGAACCTCTACTTACAGCAAGACAAGCTACAATAGTCCAAATAATGAATAATAAACCATACATTAAAGTGATACGTTTTGTAGTGTATAAATCCTCACTAGAAGTAAAGTTACCAAGATCACCTAAAGAGAATTTGAATTTATATTTAGCATCAATTTTCTCAGCAGCAGATTTTCTTTCAGATTTTGGAGGTTTTTTACTAGTATCTTTAACTTTTGCAGATCTTAAATTCCATAATCTGACAATTAAAGCATATAATACAATTAATCCAGCGAATAATACTAAAATACCACCAATACCATTTACAGCACCAGAAGTATTAGCTAAAAATGCTGAACCCATACCTGAACCTAATAAAGCAGGCATCTGCATCTCTGCAACAGATATAAGTACGTTAGGGAAACCACCAATAACAACAGAAGCAGATTGCAAGTTAAGTAATCCAAATACTTGTGAAAAGATTCCAGTTACTCCATCAAATCCTCTAAGAATAGCTAAACCGATAAATCCTATCACTAATACCAGTACAACTGATAAAAAGTCTTTTTGATGTAGGAACCAACTTAATCTGCTTGGATAATCTTCAACATGATCATTTCCAATTTTCAATACAAATGATGCAATCAAGTATATTACCGCATAAAGACCCATAAGTGCCACATAGAAGACATAACCAGTCCAAGACATGGAAAAGAGTCCAATTGAAAGAATTGATAATACAGCAAATATAATCTTATAAATTAAGTTATCAGATTTCAAACATTCCATAAAGAATAGGATAAAGAACAATGAAAATATGTAATAGAACATATCTGTATCAAAGAATCCTGGGAATGTGTGCGCAAAGTAGTTTGGAGCTAAACCAATAATTAATGCAGCAGTTATAGCACCATAATCATTAGTTAATCTTCTTGCGAAAATATAAGCTGGAATAACAGCTAAAGAAGATATAATAGCTCCTGTCCAGAATGCAACTTCCTTGACAGAATAAGAACCAAACATGTTTGCAATATCATTCAAGAAATCCGTTACATAAACGATACCCAACTCATAATTTAGTTCACCACCATCCGGAGCATATCTGTGCATATCCATCACAGAACCATTAACCACTTCATCTCCAGCATAACCATGATCAACAAAATTTTCAGTCAACCTTAAGTTATAATATGAATCCATTTCACTAAAATAAGGAAGACCTTGAGCATCTACATAATCCCCTTTTACATCATTAGGGAGGCTGTTTAAATCAGCTGCAGGTACTCTTAATGCGAAAACAGCGGCTAACAATATTAAAATGATGATAACTGATTTACTTATTGTTAATATTGTTTTCTTATTCATCAAAATCCTCTATTTTGTTTATAAACATGTTATTTATTAAAATAACGAATAAAAATAAAAAAGTCATTAAAAATAACTAATTTAATTTGATATCATAAAAATATTTTAAAAATTACAAATATTTTTATTAAGATATATCTATTATTTTTAACATTATTAAGTATTTTGTATAAAAAAAGAAATTAAGATTAAAAAAAGTAAGAAAATTAAGAGTTTTTAAGAATAGAATCCAACTCATCAACAGATGCAGTAAACCTGCATTTAGGAAAACCTTTACATCCTATAAAGTCACCATAACGTCCAGAACGTTTAACTAAATCTTTACCACATTCAGGACATTTACCAACGACTTCAGGATTATGAGTTTTAGTCTTATCCTTACCACAATTAGGGTCAAGACATGCATGAGTCGGCGGTTTCCTTCCAAAGGAAATCATAGGAAGACCACATTTTTCACATGTTTTCTTTAAGAATCTTGCACCCTTAGGAAGAGAGTAAGCTACTGTACATTCCGGATAATTGGTACAACCCACAAAATGAGATTTAGTTTTTGGAGAGTATCTTTTAATGAGATTTCCTCCACAGGAACATTTTCCAACAATATTGGTTTCCTGATAGGAATCATACAATTTGGAACCAATCTCTTTTTCATGTTTACCAATATCATCAAGGATTGTAATAACTTCTTTTTTACCCTCATCAATAACTTCTTCTTTAGAGGACTTATCTTCATCAATACCTTCTAATTTAAGCTCCATCTCTCTTGTTAACTCTTCACTAGTTAAGTTAGCACAGTACTCCTTTAAAGTGTCAATGATATTTTCACCAAGCTGAGTAACCTCAATCTTAGTACCTGAAATATATTTTCTATCCTCTAATTTAGCAATAATATCTGCACGGGTAGCTTTAGTACCAAGTTCCCTTTTTTCTAATTCTTTGATAAGGGAAGCTTGATTATATCTTGCAGGAGGTTTTGTTTCTTTTTCCTCAGAAATAATATCCTCAACAGCTATTGTATCCCCTTCTTTAACATCAGGGAATTCTTCATTGTCAATAGATCTGTATGGATAATGTTCCATCCATCCTTTATGAGTTACTCTTCTTCTTTTGAAAGAAAATAGCTCATCTGCAATATTGACAGTAGTGTTCATTGACTCAAATTTAGCAGCTTCAAAGAATACTGAAATAAATCTATAAACGATTAATTGATAGACTTTTAATTCATCTTTATCAAGTTTATCTGGCAATATTCCAGTTGGATGAATAGCTGGGTGAGCAGCATCCTCTTTTTTACCTTCATTAGGTTTTAATTTAGAAGGGAGCTGATCAATGTGAACTTTAAATTCTTTATTGTTTTTAAGACCATTGAAAATATTTTTAAAATCTAGACTTTCAGGAAGTTTCTGAGAACTGGTACGAGGATAAGAAGTATATCCTGCTGTATATAAATTCTGAGCAATTGTTTGTGTTTTTTTAGGAGAGAAATTGAAAACATTATATGCTTCAGCCTGAAGGCCTCCTAAATTAAAAGGAACTAGAGGTTTAGTAGTTGAATTGGATAATTTAATTTTATCTACACTACCATCTTTGCCCCTACATTTGCTTAGAATTTCCTCAGCCCTTTCAGGGTCAAATATTTTACCATCCACATGCTCAGCAACAATATCATTTTCTAAAAGTGCTTTAAGTATCCAAAATGGTTCAGGCACAAAATCTTTAATTTCTTTTTCCCTATCTACCAAAATAGACAAAGTAGGTGTTTGAACCCTACCTGCAGATAATTTCAAATATCTTGATTTAGCTTTACTTACAGAAGAAATCAAAGCTTTAGAAATGTTAACACCAAAATAATAATCAAGAACATGCCTAGCTATCCCACTATCTACCTGATGCATATCAATATCTATACGGTTTTCATATGCATCCAAGAGATCTTTTTTTGTTAAAGTGGAAAATTTCATACGGGATGCTTTATTGAGAGAATCTTCCCCACATGCATATTTTAATGCAGTATAACCTATCAAAGTACCTTCAATATCATAATCGCAAGCATGAATATATGAATCTGCACCTTTAGCAAATTTTTTAATAGCATTTACATAGTCTCTAGTATAAGCTTTAGATTTTTTATCAATCTCATATAATGGAGCCCAATGAAGGTCAAAATAAACTTTATCTTTAGGATTATCTGGTGTTAAAGAATATAAATGACCAACAGCAGATACAATTGTTATATCCTTTCCATCATGATTTAATTCCCAATATTTAACTTTTTTATTATATTTCTGCATTTTAGCCTTAGAATCTAAAGCCTGAGCTATCTTTTGAGCAGATGTAGGCTTCTCACATATTATTACTTCATGCATTAATCTAATACCTCACATATTTGATAAGTTATCAACGGTATTATATTTAAAAAAAGTTCTAATATAAAACTATTTCTATAAAAATATTGAGAATAAAAAAAAAGTAAATTAAATATCTTCTTTGTAGAAACTGTAAAATTCAGCACAATAATCGCAAATAGGATACTTATCGTAACGATAATAAGCTAATTCACTTTTATTCATGTCAAATTTTTTTCCACACAAATAACAAGTTTCAATTTTCTCGGAATCGTCACACATAATATAACCTTAAAAAAAGAAGTTAAAGGTTAAAAGTGAATTTAACCTATGTTGTATTTTTGTAAAAGTAAAAGTTCTTCAGTAGATACTTTTCCACCGTTTTTGAACTTTTCAAAGATGTGTTCAGCTTTTTCTTTTTCTTCACGGTTTTTGTTAGAACCAGAAGATTGTTTATCAGATTTCCTCTTTTTGGATCTTCTGTTTCCTAATTTTTTATTAATTACATGAATGTCGCTTAAAACAGCTTTGAACTCTTCGTGTTTTGCAGAAGCATTTCTACGAGCTTCGATGAATAATTTGTGTGCTTCATCAGCTGCAGTCCTTATGTCATCAGTTTTTCTGAAGTAAGTAAGCATTTCTTCATGAGCTTCTTGAGCTTTTTCAGAAAGTTCAATAACTTTTGCATGTGCTTCTTCAGAGATTTTCTTAAGGTTTTGTGCTTCTCCTTTAATAGATTCATCTTCGTGGATTTCCATTAATTGTTTTCTTAAATCATTTGCATTTTTAACAAGTTGATTTTCTTTTTTAATGTCTAAAACGCGAGTTTCAATGATTTTATCAATTTTTTTGATTTCGTTTTCTATTTTGATTTTGTCACGTTTACCAGAAGACCATTCTAAGTTTTTAAGTTGATTGTTAGCTTCATTACGTTCTTTTTTAGCTTCTTCAACTTCTTTATTAATTTTATTACGCTCATTTCTGAATTCAATAGCTTTATTTAAGTTTTCTTTTAACTCAGTGTTTAATTGGTCACGTATTTTACGTTGTTCTTTAGCTACTTTGTTGAATTCATCCCTTTCTTCTGCGATTTTGGAGATTTCAGCTTCTTTTTCATCTTTTTGTTGTTTTACACCTTCCATGGTGTCAGCAAGAACAAAATTAGATTCAGGAAGACCATTTTTCTTAGAAGATTTTTCTTCATCAGGTTGTTCGTCAGCTTCTTCTTCAGTGTCATTAGCGGTTAATTGATTTTTAATTTCTTCAGCAACTTTAGATAAATCTTTTTCATCTACAATTACATCAGCGATTTCTTTTACACTAGGTTTTGCATTGAAAGCAATACCTAAACCAGCTGCTTCAATCATGGAGATATCATTTGCTCCATCACCAACAGCTACAACATCTTCAATGTCAATATCATTTTCTTCAAGAAGACCTTTTAATACATCTAATTTAGAACCAGATACTAAAGGACCTTCAACTTCACCAGTTAATTTACCATCTTCGACTGTGAAACTGTTGGTAAATACGTAATCTAAACCTAATTTTTCTTTAATTACATCTCCAACTACATCAAAACTGCCACTAATTACAGCTACTTTTAAATCATCATCTTTTAAAGATTTGATAGATTCTTCAGCACCCATCATTAAAGGAAGCTCATCTGCAACTTTTTGAATGTCTTCCATAGAAGTTCCTTCAAGAAGTTTTACTCTATCTTTAATAGAAGTTTCAAAGTCTATTTCACCTTGCATAGCTTTTTCAGTAATTTCAGCTATTTCTTCCTCAACATTTGCTAATTTTCCTATCTCATCTATTGCTTCACCATCAATAATAACATTATCTAAGTCAAATACTACAAGTTTAATCAACTATACCACCAATTATATTAAATCTAGCTCACTTAATCTATCGTAAGCTCTTTCGACACCAAGTTTGGCATCACTACGTGTTTTTGCTCCAGTACAAACAACCTTACCGGAACCGAATAATAATAACACTACTTTAGGATCAGATAATCTGTATACTAATCCTGGGAACTGTTCAGGTTCATATTCTGTATCTTCCAGTTCTAAAGCTACAGCCTCTAAATTTAAAGTGGATTCTAAGTTTGCAGAAGCCACAATGTTTTGAATTTTAATTTCAAATTCATGAGGAATTTCAGTGTCTACAGTCCTCATTAAATCTACAGTTTTTTTAATTGCCAATTTTGAATCGTCAATGGACTTCGCACCAGTACAGACAAGTTTTCCTGAACTAAAAATCAATGCAGCAGTTTTAGGTTCTTTAAGTTTAAATACTAAACCTGGGAACTGTTCACGGTTAAAATCAACACCTTCTAAAGCTTTAGAAACTTCAGTGAGAACAATATCTTTCCCAATGCTTGCAGAAGCCACAATGTTTTCAATTTTTATATCAACATCGGTCAATCTAAAACCTCCAATCGTTTTTAAAATGAGTATAGTAAAATTTAATTTAAAATTAAAAAATTAATAAAGTTAAATTTTTACTAATAAATAATTTTATTTAAATACTATATAAAGTTATGTTTATTATAAATAAATAGCTAATAAAAATATGAAAATTAAAAATTTTTAAATTAATTCAATGGTTCAGATAATATGATTGAAGTAGAAGTTAAAGCAAAAATTGAAAATTTTGACACTATGAGAAAAAAACTTGATGAACTTGGAGCTAAAAAAACAAAAACTGAATCTCAAGAAGATTTATATTTTAACAGCCCTATTGTTGATTTCGCTGAAACTGATGAAGCTTTAAGAATAAGAACAACCATTTCAAAAGACGTAAAACATATATTCATAACCTATAAAGGTCCAAAAATAAACAATGAAAGTAAAACACGTGAAGAAGTTGAAATGGCTATTGAAGATTCCCTTAAAGCCAAACAAATTTTTGAACATATTGGTTTTAAAGAAGTTAGAGCTGTTAGAAAAAACAGAGATTACTATTCATATGAAAACTTTGAGATAAGTTTAGATGATGTTGAAGGATTAGAACCTTACATGGAAATTGAAATTGGTCTTGAAGATGGAAGCGACTATAAAGAAGCACAAGAGAGCATATTTAAATTATTTGAAAAATTAGGAATCACTGATGGCTTTGAAAGGACTTCTTATCTTGAATTATTAGAGCAATTATAAAAAATAATTTCCACTATATTATATATATTTAAAAAACCTAATGTAAACTTAATAAAAATAATTATAAGAGAAGTGACTATTTTGAAGTATCATATAAGCCATTATAATAAAGAAGCGGAATTAAATTTCCCTGATGATATTACTATTTACGATACAACATTAAGAGATGGAGAACAAACTCCAGGAGTCTGTTTTGGACTTGAAGATAAACTAACAATAGCTAGAAAACTTGATCAATTTAAAATTCATCAAATTGAAGCAGGTTTTCCAATAGTTTCTAAAAAAGAAAGAGAATCAGTTAAAGCAATCGTTAATGAAGATTTAGATGCTCAAATTATTTCTCTCGCTAGAGCAAAAACAGCAGATATTGATGCTGCTCTTGATTGTGATGTAGATGGAGTAATTACTTTTATGGGAACTTCTGACATCCATTTAGAACATAAAATGCATATTGGACGTCAAGAAGCATTAAATATGGGTATGGATGCAATTGAATATGCTAAAGACCATGGTCTTTTTGTTGCATTCTCAGCAGAAGATGCCACCAGAACTGATTTAGATTTCTTAAAAAGGATTTATAATAAAGCTGAAAGCTATGGTGCAGACAGAGTCCATATAGCAGATACTGTTGGAGCTATTACTCCCCAAGGAATGAAATATTTATTAACTGAACTTAGAAAAGATGTTAAAATAGATATTGCACTTCACTGCCATAATGACTTTGGATTAGCGGTTATAAACTCAATCACAGGATTATTATATGGTGCAAATGCAATTTCCACAACAGTTAATGGAATCGGAGAACGTGCAGGTAATGCATCCTTAGAAGAATTAATTATGGCTCTTAAAATATTATATGGTAAAGATTTAGGCTTTAAAACAAAATACATTAAAGAATTATCTGAACTTGTATCAAAAGCCAGCAACCTTGAAGTACCATATAATAAACCAATTGTTGGTAAAAATGTATTTAGACATGAATCTGGAATCCATGTTGATGCAGTTATTGAAGAACCATTAACCTATGAACCATATATTCCTGAATTAGTAGGGCAAAAAAGACAGCTTGTTTTAGGAAAACACTCTGGTTGTAGAGCTGTAAAAGCAAAATTAGATGGCTGCGGATTAGAAGTAAGTGATGATGAACTTATTGAAATCGTTAAAAAAGTAAAAGAAAGCAGAGAAGAAGGAAAATACATTAACGATGATGTTTTCAAAGAAATAGTAAAAAGCTGTAGCAAAGAAGAGTAGGCGAAATCTATGAATATTACTGAAAAGATTTTATCAAAAAAAGCTGGCCATGAAGTAGTTCCTGGCGAAATAATTGAAATTGATGTTGATTTGGCTATGTCACATGATGGAACATCTCCACCAGCTATTAAAACTTTTGAAAAAATAGCTGATAAAGTCTGGGACAGCGAAAAAATAGCTATTGTCTTTGATCATAACATTCCTGCAAATACAATTGGATCTGCAGAGTTCCAAAAGGTTTGCAGAGATTTCATAAAAGAACAAGGCATTAGTAAAAATTATATTCATGGAGAAGGTATCTGTCACCAAGTTCTTCCAGAAATGGGTCTTGTTGAACCTGGAAAAGTTATTGTAGGTGCAGATTCACATACTTGTACTTATGGTGCTTTCGGAGCATTTTCCACAGGTATGGGGGCTACTGATTTAGCAATGGTATATGCTACAGGTAAAAACTGGTTTATGGTTCCTGAAGCAAATAAAATGGAAGTCATTGGAGATGCAGATGAATACATTGCACCAAAAGACATTATCTTAAATATTATCGGAGATATGGGAATAGCTGGTGCTACTTATCAGACAGCTGAATTCTGTGGAGAAGTCATTGAAAATATGGGTGTTGAAGGAAGAGCAACCATGTGTAATATGGCTATTGAAATGGGTGCTAAAAATGGAATTATGGAACCTAACTCAGATGTAATTAATTATGTCTGCAAGAGAACTGGTAAAACTGAATCCCAATTAGACATTGTAAAATCTGATAAAGACACCCCATATAAAAGAGAATTAACCTATGATATTACAGATATGGAACCTCAAATAGCTTGTCCAAATGATGTGGATAATGTTAAAGACATATCCAAAGTCGAAGGAACAGCTATTGACCAATGTTTAATCGGTTCCTGTACAAATGGTAGATTATCTGATTTAAAAGATGCATATGAAATCTTAAAAGGTAAAGAGATTAATAATGATGTTAGACTTTTAATCTTACCCGCTTCAAAAGAAATATACAAACAAGCAATGGATTTAGGTTACATTGAAACTTTCCTTGATGCTGGAGCAATTATTTGTAATCCTGGATGTGGACCTTGCCTTGGTGGGCATATGGGAGTATTATCTGAAGGAGAAGTTTGTATTTCAACAACAAACAGGAACTTCAAAGGCAGAATGGGAGATCCGAAATCCCAAGTATACCTATCTAATGCAAAAGTGGTTGCTGCATCAGCTATTGAAGGAGTTATTACCCATCCAAAAGATTTATAATTGATTAAAATGGCCTCTAAAAATGAAGCTAACCAAGGATTAATTGAAAAAATAAATAGTGTTGAAAAAGAACAGTCAAGAACTTTTTCAAACACTCAAAAAATTCTTTTAACAACAGACGGATCAATTACAGCTATTTTAGATGTGCTCTATGGAAAAATCACCTTAACAACCCTTGAACAACATTTTGAAAAGGCAACAGAATCTACATCAAAATATGTCAATGTGGAAGTAGGTGATGAGATAAATTATAGGGAAGTTATAATGCATAAAGATGATAAACCTTTAATTTATGCACTTTCCCATGTTCCTCTAAAAAGAGTCAGTAATGAAATTAGAGAAGATTTAATTAGAGCAGATATCCCAATTGGAAGAATTTTAAAAAATTATCAAATTGAATCAAGAAGAGAAATCAATAATATTTACATTGAAAAACCAAATGAAACATTAAAAAATCTTTTTAAAACAGATGAAGACATGCTTGCAAGAGACTATGTGATTATAAACAACAAGGATATTTTAATGTGGATTAAAGAGGTATTTCCAATAAGTAGCTTTACAAAAATTTAAGGTGGTAAAAATGGGTGTTAAATTAAAAGACATTATAGAACCGGAATCAATTAATTTTAAGTATCTTGAAGGTCGCACAATAGCTATTGATGCATTTAATACCCTTTATCAATTCTTATCAAGCATTCGCCAAAGAGATGGAACTCCATTAATGGACTATGATGGAAATATAACCTCTCATTTAAGTGGAATCCTTTATAGGAATGCATCAATTGTTGAAAAAGGGATGAAGCCTATCTACATTTTTGACGGAAAATCATCACAACTTAAAAAGAATACTGTTGATAAAAGAAGAGAAATACGTGATGAATCTGAAAAAAAATGGAAAGAAGCCCTTGAAAATCATGATATGGCTCAAGCTAAGAAATATGCTTCCCGTTCAGCAAAGTTATCTCCGGAAATTATTGAATCATCTAAAAAATTATTGGATTTAATGGGAATTCCATATATTGAAGCTGCCGGAGAAGGTGAAGCTCAGGCATCATATATGGTTCAAAAGGGGGATGCATGGGCAGTTTCTTCACAGGATTATGATTGTTTGCTTTTTGGTGCAAATAGAGTTGTTAGAAATTTAACCATTAATTCTAATTTAGGCAATTTGGAATTTTATGAACTTAAAAAAGTTCTTGAAAAACTAGCTATTAGCCAAGAAGATCTCATTAAGATGGGAATTCTCATTGGAACTGATTTTAATGAAGGATTATATAGAGTAGGTGCCAAAACTGCTTTTAAATATGCAAAACAAGGAAAACTTGATGAATCAATAGCTAAATTAGAAAAAGAAACTAATCAAAATATTGATGAAGTTATTGACCTATTTAAAAATCCTAATGTAAATAAAGATTACAAAATTAAATGGAATAAACCAAAAACAGAAGAAGCTCTTATTTTTTTATGTGATGAACATGGTTTTTCCGAAGACAGAGTTGTAAACACTTTTTCAAAACTTAAAAAACTAGACTCTAGTCAAAAAAGTTTAGAAGATTGGTTTTAAGAGAGTATCATAAGCCTTGAGAATTTACAAACCAACCTTCCAACTTTTCAAACTATATTATTTTAAATCCTATATATTTTAACCAACATTAATACTCGGCATACGGTTTCCGTATTCCGATATTACATAATATGCTAATATCTAATATATAAAGTTAATGGAAAAACAAAATTAGTAAGGTGGGAAAAATTCACCAAAAATTTTCTTAGCAAAATCAATAGCTAAATCTACCTGCTTAGGATATAATTCAGCCATCTTATTTTCATAAGATTTACGATTAGGCTCTATAGCTAGTGTTTTTAAAATATTAAAATAAGTATTGAAGGATAGATCCATGTCAAAGTTATACTTAGCAACAACATCATCGTTCAGTTTATCTAAACATGGAAATTCTAAAGTTTTACAGATATTATTAACAGAGAAATATTTTGTTCTGATAATTGGAGAAATAGAACCCATTAACACATGATTTCCCATATCAATTAAAGGAGGAACACCAATGGTATTGAAACGATCCATTGAAGTAAGTTTCTCAAAATTTTTTATGTTGTAACAGTGAAGTTCAGTATAAAAATCTGGTTTTATATCTTCTATTAACTCCAAAATGGTCTTACCCATTGGAGATTCAAAATATTTTTCATCTAAAGTAGAAATATATGGAGATTTATCAAAGTTATAGATAAATATTTGACCTTTGGAAAAGTCTTCCTCTTTAAGCTTATCTAAAAACTTAAAAGCAGTTTTACCTTCATTTCCATGGACTCCACCAACAAACAATTTAGTGGAACCCTCCCCATTATCAATATGTCTAAAATAGCTCATCAAATAAAAATTAGAAAAATAAGATATATAAAAACTACTGTTAATTAATAAAAAAAGAAAAAAATAGAAGGATTATGTTCCTTCATGCCAATCGTTCATGTACTCAACTTGACGATTAGATAATGAGTCTATTTCAATACCCATAGCTTTTAATTTAAGGCTAGCTACAGTGTTATCTATTTCATCAGGAGCTTTTTGAACAGTTACTGGCAATTCATTGTTTAAGATGTATTTAGCAGATAATGCTTGAACAGCAAAACTCATATCCATAATTTCAGCAGGATGTCCTTGACCCCTTGCAGCGGCTAGGTTAACAAGTCTTCCATCAGCTAATAGATAGATTTTTCTGCCGTCTTTCATAGTAAACATTTCAATACTTTCTCTTACTTCTTTTACACTAACAGATTGTGCTTCTAAATCTTGTCTATTAATTTCAACATTGAAATGACCAGAGTTAGCTAACATACAACCGTCTTTCATGTATTTGAAGTCATCTCCATGAATAATATTAATATTACCAGTTACAGTTATAATTAAATCAGCTTCTTTAACAGCTTCACGGATAGGCATTACTCTAAATCCATCCATTCTAGCTTCAAGTGCTCTAATTGGATTAACTTCTGTAACAATAACATTTGCACCTAATCCTTTTGCTCTAGCTGCAACACCACGACCACACCAGCCGTATCCGCAAACAACAACTATTTTACCAGCTATTAACATGTTAGTTGTACCCATTATTGCATCAAAACTAGATTGACCAGTTCCATATCTGTTATCAAATAAATATTTAGTGTAAGCATCATTTACAGCAACAACAGGGAATTCTAATGCTCCATCCTTATTCATAGCTTCCAATCTATGAACACCAGTGGTAGTTTCTTCACATGCTCCTTTAATATTCTCTAAAATATCTCTCCTTTCATTGTGAAGAACCATGATCATATCTGCACCATCATCAATAATGATGTCCGGTTTATGGTCAAGAACTGCATTAATAGTTTCATAATATTCTTCATCAGACTGTTCTCTCCAACCATAAATATTAAGACCTAACTCTACACCACCAGCTACTGCATCATCATGAGTAGAAAGAGGATTACAACCAGTCATAGCTACTTCAGCACCACCCGCTTGTAAAGTTAATCCTAAATTAATAGTTTTAGGTTCTAAATGTAAGCAAGAACCAATAGTAATTCCTTCAAAAGGTTTAGTTTCTTCAAATTCCTTTTTAATATGTTCTAGAACAGGCATGTGTTTTTGAACCCATTCAATTTTTCTAACACCTTCTGGTGCCAATGACATATCTTTAACTTTACTCATAAACTCACCAATAAAATAGTACTATTTTAATTTTATTTTTTCACATATATTAAAATTTACTCAAAAAATAAAGATAAATAGCAATATTAATAAAAGATACAATAACAAAAAAAGAAGAGGTTTTTCTATGAAAATTATCTGCCCAAATTGCGGCAATGAAGTGAATGATGAAAATAAATTCTGCGATATATGTGGATATAAACTTGGAAAATCAAATTTTGAAGGATTTATCCAAGCATCAGACAATAACCTGTCTTTAACTTCAATTATATTTTCTCTATTAACAGCGGGAATTATATTTTTCATATTTTCATTTATCTGTTTTATAGCTGCAGACTCAGATATGTCCATTATTCTTTATACAATTAGTGCATTTGCTTCTGCATTTATTGGAGGACTTATTCTCGGATATTTATGTGGAAACTGGAATAAATCAAAAGGAAATCTTATAATAACTATTGGTGGATTTATTAGCTGTCTTTTATTAGGTAGTGGAGCAATGTTTGGAATTGGAATTAAATCTATACAAGCAGTAAACAGTCAAGTTGAAGCTATTAATTCCAACTTAAATTCAGCAGGATTTAATTCACTAAACACAAGTGCTGGATCTTATGCAAGTTCCTCAATTGAATCTTCATCATCAAACCTATTAATAGAAATTATTCTTGTGTTAGTTTTAATTATTGCACTTTACTCTGTTGGAACATACATTGGAGCATATCTTAAAAACAATGAATAAATTTTTTAATCTTTTATTTTTTTATTTTTTATATGAAAAAATAGTTGAAATAGGTAAAAAAACGAAATACTTATATATTATAAAAATATTATATATAAATGTCTGATGCCGGGGTGGCTCAGCTGGTTAGAGCGCACGGCTCATAGGGTAATAAAGCAGTGCTCTGACTTATTCCTGGGATACCGTGAGGCCGCGGGTTCGAATCCCGCTCCCGGCATCTTTAATCCCAGGAATTCATACTTTTAACTATTTTTAATAAAATTTAACTACTTTTTTAACAAAATTTACTGGTTTTATACAAATATTTTAATATCCTCAAAATAAACTTATTATTAAGTCATCTAATTTTCAAATGGAGGGTATAATGTTATACAGAGAACTTGGAAAAACCAAAGAAAAAGTCTCAATTTTAGGTTTTGGATCTATGAGGCTTCCAACAAAAGGAAGCAATGACAAAATAGACACCGAAGAAGCAAGCAAAATGCTTACATATGGACTTGAAAATGGAATCAACATAATTGATACTGCTTATCCTTATCATTGCGAATCCCTTGATGGAGACGGTAACAGTGAACGTTTCATTGGTGAATTTTTAAAAGAAAACAGCTATCGTGATGATGTGCTTGTATCTACAAAATCACCATGCTGGTTAATAGAAAAAAAAGAAGATTTCGATGATTACCTTGATAAACAGCTAAAAAAGCTTCAAACTGATTACATCGACCTTTATATGCTTCATTCATTAACTGAAAATGACTGGAAAAAAGTTAAAGAATTAGAAGTTCTTGATTTTTTAGATGATGCTCTAAGTTCTGGTAAAATTAATCATGTTGGATTTTCAGCACATACAGAAATTGATTATCTAATTGAAATTGTTGATGAATACCCTAAATGGGAAGCTGTTCTTACACAAATGAATTATCTAGATGAATATTACCAAAGTGGGATAATGGGTCTAGACTATCTTAAAAATCTTAATATTGGAACTATGATAATGGAACCTCTTAGAGGAGGCAGATTAGTTCAAAACATCCCTCCAGAAATACAAAAAATGTGGAACACAGCCGAAGTTAAAAGAACTCCAGTTGAATGGGCTTTACAATACCTTTGGGACAGAGAAGATGTGGACTGTGTTTTAAGTGGGATGAGCAGTCTTGAACAAGTAAAAGAAAATATTGAAATCGCATCTAGAAGCTATCCCAACTCTATTTCTGAATCAGATAGTGAATTAATCCGTGAAGTAGCAAGAAAATATAGAAGCTACAGAGGCAATGAATGCTCATACTGTGGGTACTGTATGCCGTGCCCTCATGGAGTGAATATTGTAGACTGCTTTAAAGAGTACAATATAGGACATATGCTTAACAATCCACATGGAAGTGCATTACAGTACTTTACACTAATTGGTGAAAATGCAAGAGCAGATAACTGTCTTGACTGTGGAGAATGTGATTTCATATGTACTCAAATGTTAAATATACCTGAAGAACTTGAAAAAGTTTCAGAATACTTTGGATTGGAATTCAACCATTATTAGGTGGTAACAATGCCTGAAAGATTTAAAGAGATGGGATATTGGGAATTAGTAACACGTCAAATGAGTATTGTAACAAAAAGTGAACAAACAAGATTTAAAGATGCTAAAATAGCTGTTATGGGCTGTGGAGGCATTGGTGGTGAAGTAATTGAAATGTTAGCCCGAATGGGAGTTGGAGAACTTAATGTAGTTGACAATGATTACTTTGACTTAAGCAATATCAATAGACAAGTTTTAAGCAACTTTGAAAATCTTGGATTATCCAAATCAGAAGTTGCAAAAGAAAAAGTGCGTCAAATTAATCCATATACTAAAGTTATTGCATTTAAAGATGATATTAATGAAGAAAATATCTCCCAAATAGTTGATGACAGTGATATCATTATTGATTGCTTAGATAATCTATTAACAAGAGTAATTGTATCCAGATATGCCAAATTCAATAATATTCCATTTATTCATGGAGCTATTCACGGCACATTAGGTCAAATTACTGTTTTTACAAATGAAAAAGATATAGATTATGAAACAATGTTCAATTTACCATCAAAAGATAAAAAATTAGATGAAACTATAAAAGATGAACTTAATAAGTTAGCTAGTGAAAAACCACCCGTCATAGGACCTACTGCAAATATTGTTGGATGTATGCAGGCAATTGAAGCTTTTAAAATTATCACAGGAATTGGAAAAATTGTTACTGCTCCTGAAATTTTAAATTTTGATTTATTAAATCTAGCAACATTTTCAATAGAATAATTGAACATAATAAGATTAATAACCTTTTATTTTTCCTTTTTTTAAACAAAAGTTTAATAAAACAATGAATATAACTAAAAAAATTAAAAATAGCTATTAATTCATTAAAATTAAATAATTGAAAATAAAATAAATAATATCATATTATGCAAAAGATTTAAATACCATTAGGTGGAAATCTATTTCCATGGTTGGAAGTATGTTTCCGATATAAGCCATGTTATGGAGAATGATTTTTAATGAAAGAAATTACCGAAGAAATGATAGCTGATGTAACCAGCAAAATGAAAGAGGACAATATTAAATTCATCAGATTGCAATTTGTTGATATTAACGGTTATGTAAAAAACATTGTAATCCCATTTAAAGAAGAAGATGTAGGGGACTTATTCACTGAAGGAATGTTATTTGATGGATCTTCTATTGAAGGATTTGTTGACATTAATGAAAGTGACCTTGTCCTTAAACCAGATATTAGAACTTACTCTAGATTATCTTGGAGACCTGAAGAATCTGCAGTATGTAGATTTATCTGTGATGTTTGGACTCCTGAAGGAAAACCATTTGAAGGAGACCCAAGAAGCATATTGAAAAAAAGTTTAGCAAAAATTACCAAAATGGGATTAAGATACAATATTGGACCAGAACCTGAATTCTTTATTGTAAATATTGATGAAGAAGGAAATCCATATCCTTACGATGAAGCAGGATACTTTGATGTAGAACCATTAGACAAAGGTCCTGACTTTAGAAGAGAATTAACTTTCAACTTAGAAGAATTAGGATTTGAAGTAGAAGCATCTCACCACGAAGTAGCACCTGGTCAAAACGAAATTGCATTTAAATTTAAAGATGCATTAAAAACTGCAGATGCAGTAATCACATTTAAACAAGCAATTAAAGCTATTGTAGACAATATTGCAAGCTTTGACCAAAAAAATTATCAAGTTACCTTCATGCCAAAACCATTCTTTGGTGTAAATGGTAGTGGAATGCACTGTCACCAATCTGTATTTAAAGGAGACAAAAATTTATTCTCAAATCCAAACAGTGACACTGGATTATCCAAAGATGCATTATACTTTATTGGAGGATTATTAAAACACGCCCCAGCATTAACTGCAATTACTAACCCAATTGTAAACTCCTACAAACGTTTAGTACCAGGTTATGAAGCACCTGTGTACAGGGCATATGGATTTAAAAACAGATCTACTTTAATTAGAATTCCAGCAGCACGTGGAAAAGCAACACGTATTGAATACAGAGCCCCAGACCCATCTTGTAACCCATACTTAGCATTTGCAGCTATGTTAGAAGCAGGAATTGATGGAATTCAAAACAAAATAGATCCTGGTGATCCAACTGAAATCAACATCTATGAATTAACTGATGAACAAAGAGAAGATTTAGGAATTAAAGTATTACCTTCCAGTTTATGGGAAGCATACCACTCCCTTGAAGAAGATGAATACATCCTTAATGCTTTAGGTGACCACATCAGTCAAAAATTCTTAGAATTAAAATACAAAGAATGGGACGAATACCGTGTACAAGTATTCGGATATGAACAAAGAAAATACTTAGATATCTAAGTATTCTTTTTTATTTTTTTTATTTAATTTTTGAATATAATGATATTTGATAAGTCAGCTATGATTATATTTAAAATTTAAACTTTTTCTGTGGGGGAGGAATTAAATGACAGAATCAGAACATCGAATGATTGAAATTTTAAGGATATTGGATAAACAAAAAAAGCCAACTGGATCCAAACTAATAGCTAATGAATTAAAAGAAAAAGGATTCAATCTAGGTGAAAGAGCAGTAAGATATCACATGCAGATTTTAGATGAAAAGGGATATACTGAAAAAATGGGATATTCAGGGCGACAAATTACAGATTTAGGTCGTAAAATGATTGAAAAGGGACTGGTCTATGACCAGGTTGATTTTATCCAGTCAAAATTTGAAGAGATGATTTACCTCACTGATTTTGATTACAGAACTAAAAAAGGAAATGTAGTTGTAAACACCTCAACAATCTATGATAAAGAAGCATATGATATTATAATGGATGTATTTAGAAGCGGATTATCTGCAAGTAACTACATCAATGTAAACCCCATAGAAAACAGGAATGAATATGAAATAAAAACTGTTTGTGGAACAACAACAGATGGAATCTTTTTAAATGAAGGAATACCATCAATCCCTCTCTATGGAGGATTACTTAAAATTGAGGATTATGTTCCTACCAAGTTCACAGAATTAATTTCCTACAAGAAAACATCCATTCCCCCACTAGATGCATTTATTTCAAAGGGTATGACATCAGTATTGGATGTTGTGAATGATGGAAATGGAGTTATTCCTGCTAACTTTAGAGTAGTGCCAAGTGTAGCTAAAGAAAAATGTGAAACAATCGTTAAAAATCTTAAAGAAGTAGGAATAAATGGAGTTATAACAATTGGAAATACTGGAGAAAACACACTGGGAGTTCCTGTTACTGATGGAATGGTTGGAATAGCCATTGTTGGTGGAATTACTCCATTTTGTGCTGCTCAGGAAGAAAAATACAACATAAATATTAAAATTGCAGAAGAAATTGGAGACTTTAGTACTTTAAAACCAATCAATAACTGCAAACCAATATTAAAAGCAGCAGACACTAGTTATCATGAAAAAATTCCATTTTTACTTTCAAAAAGCTGGAATTTAATAGAAGAAGTTAATTTTGATATTGAAAAAGAAAAAGGAGACATCATATCCAATGTATCCTATGTAAACAAAGAGGATATTGATGAAATTTTAGATATGATGGGAAAAACTTATAATTCCAATAAGGACTACCTTAATCCTTATTATAAATTAGTGCCTAATGAAAAAGATCCAAGCAAAATCGGAATAGCTACTATTTGTAGTCTTTCAATTGATGGAATATTAATTAAAAATGGTATAATGAGTAATCCTAAATATGGAGGCCTTTTAGAATTAACTGAACCCCCACTATTTGTTGATATGATTTCCTATAGCGGTTCTTCATTGGATCCTCATAAAATATTCATATCAAAAAATATGACTTCAATAAATAAAAATATTGGGCCTGACAAAATATTGGCTTCAATAAAAGAAGTCCCTTATGTTGCAAGAGATTATACAATCCATCTTTTAGATATACTAAACAATATTGGATTTTCAATCTATAAAATAGGTAAACCAAGAGAATTAGTTTACAATGCCAAAGTAGACAACTATAATTTTGGAGTTATTACAGGAAGTGGACTTAACTTAATAGCTGCTCTTAAAGAACAGAATATTGATGTAAAAGTCAAAGCTATTGAAAAACTAATACCATTTGAAGAAATGGAAAAACTATGAAAATAAATAAAAAAAGCTATAATTAAAAATAAAATTAAAAGAGTAGAATGAAAAATAATTAATCATTCTATAAAAATTATAGCTACTTCTTTTTTAATTAATATAATTAATATAAAAAATATACATGTAACAACTGAAACTATTCAGAAATTACAGAAACATAAACTTCTTCATCACCATTTTTAGGGAAATGATGGAACTCAATTAAGTCATCACGAATTTCATCAAAGTCAATTTCTATAGTAGGATTAAGAGTTTCACCATCTAAATTAATTAACATTTTAAATCCAGGTTTTCCAAAATACTCAGAAAGATCTTTATTTAAAACTTCACCTTCAGCAAAAATCCTATTATAAGAAATCTCTAATTTATCGTGAATTTCAACATTTTCTTTTAAGTAATTTATAGCATCATCAACTGTTAAATTTAAGCTTTTCATTTAACTCACCTTAGTTACAAATAAATATGAACTTTCTAGTATAAATAATTGTTTGTATTTATTCGAACTAAATGGTTTTTATAAATGAAAATTAAAAAAAGAATAAAAAAAGATTAATCGAAATCAATTTCAATGACAGTTAATTCACCATCTTTAATATGGCGAACTTCCAATAAATCATCTCTAATTTCATTTAAGTCAATTTCAACAGACTGATTTAAAATTTCACCATTTAATTGTAAATTAACTCTAATTCCTTCCCCAGTTTCTTCATCAGCATCAATAATACTTAATACTTCACCAGGAGCAAAAATACGATTATAAGAAAGTTCTAATGTGTCATTAATTTGTACTTCATTTTTTATATAATCAATAGCTTCATCAGCTGTTAATAAAATTTCATTAACCAAATTAACACCATCTCTATAAAAAAAATTCAAAATATCAATTTAAAGAAGAAAAAGAAAGAAAAAAGGAAATAGAAGAATTATAGATTCCTGTATTCCCTAATTGAGGTATATTCGTCGTCGATTTCTCCATATTCAGACATTTTTTCTCTGTTAGCTTCAGCATCTAAGTATAAAGAACCTTTACCGTTAAGACCAATATCCCCAGTATATTTAATGTATTTTCCTTTGAATACTTCTCCGTCAACTTCAGGATCTTCTACAAGACCTTCGTAAACGAAACCTTCAAGTAATCTACCTAAGAAACCGTGGATTACAATGTTACCGTTTTTCATTTGACCTCCTGGCCAACGGTTTACATCTCCATCAATTTCAATAATACCTTTAGTCATGTGGATACCTGCTAAAATATCACAGTTACCTTTAACACGGATTTTACCACCTGTTAAACATTCACCACATTGTTTTCCAGCATTACCGTAAACGATGATTTCTCCACCAGTCATACCTCTCCATTCACCAATGTAAGAAGCACCAGTAAATTCTTTAGTATCTCCGGTGATTTCAAGTAATCCTCCACTCATTTCTCTTCCTGCATGAGCAGCTGCATTACCGTTAACTTTAATGTGTCCTCCAGACATTTCTGCACCTACGTGAAGGTCAACATCACCATTACAGATGATTTCACCAGCAGACATTTTACAACCGATGTATTTAACTCTGTTTAAGTCACCGTTGAAAATCATTTTAACTTCTTCAGGACCATTAGCTTCTCCTTCAACAGTAATGTCAAAGAAATCGGTGATAGGGAATCTGGAATTACCAATAGGTACTTGGTATTTAGCAAAATCATCTTCAGTCCATGCATAAATTTCATCAGGAATGATTTCCTCCATTTCTAATGCAATGGAAGAAGTTTTTATTTGATCAAAAGTTATTGTTTTCAAATTAAACACCTCATTTATCTTTCAACATCTACTCTAATTGGGTTGGATACGTAATGGTCGTGTACTGGATAGTTTTCCCATTTTACAGAGTAATATTGGGTGAAGAATGGCATGATTTTATCAACAACAGCTTGTTCTTCATGTTCATATCCTTTTACGTTAACCCATACATTTTGACTTTCTTTAACTTTTACAATTTCTTTATCTTTAACTAAGATTTGACCATCTTTAATAGTGTATAAAGCATTAGAGAATCCTTTTTCAATGTCTTCATATTGTCTGGATGGATCAATATCATTAGGGTTCATGTCATATACAGCAATATCTGCTCTGTAACCAGGAGTGAGAGCTCCTCTGTCAGCAAATCCGTGGATTTTAGCAGGTGCTGCTCTGGAAATAGTAGCAATGTCGTAGAAGTCGTATTCTCTGTCGAGAGTTGCAAGAGTGGTTCTTTTTTGTACCCATTTGTGTACTTCTCCGTTTTCAATCATTTCCATTCTTCTTTGGTTACTCATTAACCAGGACATGATTCTTGGGTATCTGATGAAAGGACCTGCGTTAGGGTGGTCAGTAGTTAAACATACTTTCCATGGGTCATCAATGAGTAAGAATAACTCAAGACCAATAGCCCATTGTAAAGCACCAACAGGAGCTTTACCTGAGTAAATACATGGAATAATTCCTGCTGCAGTTTCACATTCAATATCTTTGTTAGCCCATTTTAAACCGGATAATTTGAATAAATCATATTCCATTGGTGCATCTGCAGTCATAGTAGTGGTTTCATCTAAAGTTACTTGACCTACATCACAAGTTACGTGGTCGTGTTTGTTAATGTAGTCTGCAACTTCGGAAGCACCAGATGCTGCATCTTTCCAACTGTTACCAGTGTAAGAGTGGAATTGAAGGTGAGTACAGTGGATAGTTTGATCCCTTATGGTTGCTTTAGGACTTTTCTTAATGTTTTTAACAGCATCTAAAGTTTCAAGAGTAGTAGGTACGTTACCTGGGTGTCCTAAGTCGTTAGGGTGGATGTGGATTGAGTGTGGAAGACCTAATTTTTCGTTAGCTTTTGCTAATGCAATAACTACTTCTTTAGAGGTTACATCAAAGTAAGGTGCTTTATCGTTTACACCATGTACGTTCATACCCCAACCCCATGCTTCACTACCACATGGGTTTACAATTTTAATACCGTATCCTTTGGTTAATTTTAACCAGTAAGATACAAATGCTGCTAAATCATCAATGTTGTTTTCTCTTGCATATTCCATTACAAACCAGTTGTTACCGAATAATGGTAATGCTGGAACATCTATGTTTGGAATAGTAGCGATTTCTTCGTGAGTGTGTTTTGCTTCAAGAGGTGGCATAGCTGCTTCTACAACAGTACCGTAACCTAATCTTGAATATCTGTAACCAGTTGCAGGACAACTTGGGATAGAGAATCCAGATTCTCCTCTAGTTACTTTAGTTTTTTGAGTAACTCCTCTTCTTGAATCTTCAGGTCTGTATAACCTACCTACAACTAATTTAGGACCTGCAACGTGAGCGTGAGGGTCAACACCAGCTGGCATAACTATTTTATCAGTTACATCAATTACTTTTGCATCAGAAGAAACTTCATCTACAATAATGCCATCTTTGAACATGACATCCTTCTTTTCTCCGTTTATTTTGTTAGCTGGATCATAAACAATACCATTTTTAAGTATATATTCCATTATATCACCTTATAATGCGTTTGGATTTGGTTCGTATTTAGGAGCTACGTTTGGCTCTTCTCTGAGTTTCATTACTCTTTCTTTTAATTCGCGAACAATCCATTCATCATCACGACAAGTTTCAGGTTTGTCAATTGCTTTTTTCATGAAAATAGGAACTCCATCCATACGATAACTGGTTCCTCCACATTCTACACCAATAAATGAACCTGGTAAAACAACATCTGCAAGTTCAGTGGAAGGACCCCAGTGAATATCAATTTGGATAACTGGAATATCAGCTAAGTGTTGGTTTGCACCATTAGGGAAGTGAGCACCTGGGTCTGCAGCAATAACCATGAAACAGTCTGGTTCTTTCCTTGTTAATAAATCAATAGTGTTAGTTTCTCCTAACATGTATCTAGCGTATCCTCTACAGAAGTCAACACCAAATGCAAATCCGGTTTCGAAAGCCATGAAAATGTTGAAACCGTTTACGTTAAAGTGACCTTTCATTGGAGTAAGACCCCATTTACTGTATTTGTTTAAGTCTTGAACCATTTTAATAGCTATATCAATGTTTCTTTGTTTTGATAAAGTGTGGGTTAAACCTAAACCGAAGAAGAGAACACCAAATTCTGCATTTTTCATTTCTTCTACTAATTCGTAGATATCTTCTTTAGGAATTCCAGAAATTACATCTTGGTATAATTCTTTACCTCTTAATACAGCTCTGATAGCGTTGTAGAAACCGTAGTCACCGTTTTGTTCAAATCCAATCCATTTATCAGACATTTTTGCAGTATCTGAGAATTTTGGATCCATAGTTACAACAGTTCTGTCAAATCTTCCTCTTTGTCTGAAGTATCCACGACAGAATACAGCATAACGAGCTAAATGTCTTGGGTGAGAGTTCATTGCGTTACTTCCAGAGTAAACACACATATCTGCTCTGTTTTGAACTTCTCCTAAAGTTTGAATAGGATATCCTGCGTTTTGTACAGCTTGTAAACTTGGTCCGTGACAAATGGTTGCTTGGTTATCTAATACAGCACCGATGTATTCACCTAATTCTAAACCTTCTTTCATACATTCAGTGGAAGTTTCAGACCAACCGTAGAATACTGGTCTAATAGAGTTAGCAATGTATTCAGCAGCTTTGTCTAAAGCAGTGTCCCAATCTACTTCCATAAGTTCTCCGTTTTCATCCCTTATCATTGGAACTAATAATCTTTGGTCCATATCTTCCATAATTTTACTTGCACCTAATCTGCAAGCGTGTCTTACAGCAACAACATGGCCATCTTTTACTAAGTAATCTAAGTCGTCACAGTTACATCCACAGAATGCGCATGTACAGTTTTCGACAATGTAATCATAATCTGTAACAGGTGGTTCATAAGTCATGGTCAATCAACTCCTCCCATTTACGTCCTTTGTATACAGGTAATTCACCTAAGGATTCCATGTTTTCAACAACATCATCATCTTCTTCATCGACGTATTTTTTGTATACCCATCTCATTAAATCAGCCATGAGTAAAACTTTTCTGTCGGTTTTTTCTACAGTACAACGAATACCTTTGTATGTAGGGTCAGAACAACAGTAAGTATCAGGACTTACAACAGTATTAGCCCAAGGTCCTTTACAAATAAATACAGTTCCTTCATGAGGTGCATCTCTTGATACAGCCGCGTTTACTACTACTTCTCCCCATTCAGTTTTTACGAGAACAGTATCCCAGTTGTTAACACCTAATTTTGCCATGTCCCTTGGGTCCATATAACAGGTACCTGAAGCGTTCTTATATTCTTCTTTAAGAGTAGAACCTCTTTTTTTACATGCTCCTTGGTAAATGTCAGATCCAGTGTTTAACATACATTTGAGTACATCAGTGGTACCTTCTCCAGTAATTTTTACATCAGGAACAACAGGTTTTTCTAAATAAGTATTAGCGTAATGCATACATTCATCTCCCTATTCTAACCATATAGCATTTACAGGACAGAACATTTGACATGTTCCACATTCTTCACATTTATCAGTACTGAAAAGTTTGATGAAACCATTTTCTACCATCATAATAACTTCTTCAGTTTTAGCACCATTACCTCCAGCGTTTTCTGGACTAATAGCAGCATTTACAGGACATGCAATAACACAAACCCCACAACCTAAACAATTATCTTGATTAACTTTAAGTTCCATTTAATCACCTAGTTTTTTAATGCATCTAAAGCTTCAATCCAAGTTGCTGATTTGGTAGGAGTATTGTTTACAGCAGTTCTGGTTACAGTGATAGCACCATTTGGACAGCTTTTAGCACATGCTCCACAACGGATACAATATTGATCTTTTACACTCATTGGGTCTAATTTTTGACCTGGTGCACTAGTTACTAAAAATGCTAAAGCATCACATGGACATACGTCTACACAAGTTCCACAACTTTGACAATCTTCTTGACTAATTTCAATTGTTCCTTCAAATGGTTTAGCAACGGATGCAGCATTTGTTGGACAAACACCTTCACACCATCCACAGTAAATACAAAGATCATCATCAATAATAGAGCTTCCTTTAACAACAGCTTTTCTTTCATCTAAATCGTATTCACCATAGGAACAGGACCTACATACAGCAGTAATAGCATTTACAGGACATGCTTTTTTACATACGAGACAGTAAACACAATTATCAGTGTTGATTTCAATGGATTCATTACCATTTTCACTGTTTACTGAAATAGCTTCTGCAGGACATAATTCACTACATACTCCACAGTAAATACATTCATCATCATCTACAGAGATTTCACCAGTAACTAAGTCTTTACGTTGAGGTAATACTCTATCGATGGTGATTGCACCACGAGGACATGCACTTTCACATTTTTTACAGTAAATACATTCATCGTCATCGATTTCAGAATAAGATTCATAATGAGGATAAGCATCAATTTCAGAAATTGGGACGCCATCAATAGTTAATACTAATGCATCTACTGGACATAATCCACTACACATACCACAAAGAACACATTTGTCTTCATTGATGTTTACTCTTTCGAGATTTACATCTTTATGAATGTTTTGAGCAATCTTATCATGACCACTGAAATAAACGTCAAATCTCTTACGAGAATCAAGAGCTACAGCATCTAATTCAATTGCGCCTACAGGACAAGTAGATTCACAGATACCGCAACCAATACAGACATCATTTCTAAAAGACAAATTTCTTTCTTCGTCTGCTGACCTTGTTATTTTAAAGTCATTG
This sequence comes from Methanobrevibacter woesei, assembly GCF_003111605.1. Lineage (NCBI taxonomy): Archaea > Methanobacteriati > Methanobacteriota > Methanobacteria > Methanobacteriales > Methanobacteriaceae > Methanobrevibacter > Methanobrevibacter woesei. The sequence continues at coordinate 160,237 of NZ_MZGU01000006.1, forward strand.
TCTTTAATATCTTTTATATTTTTGATCATTTTAAATCTCCAAAATTTTAATTGAATTAGTTGGGCAACCATCTTTACAAGAAAGACAACCACAACAGTTAATGGAGTCTATTTGTGATTTTAATGCCACTAAAGAAACAGCATTCATAAAACACAAACTTACACACAATCCACAACCAATACATGTATCTTCAATAATCGCATTATATTCTTTATTTTTACAAATATTCACAATTTTACGACATTGGTCAGGTTCATCAATAATTGCTCTGGCCATTTTTAAAAAATCGAAAGGAGTTAACTCAGTAATAGTCCTTGCAACATCAATTGAATTCCAAGATAAATTTCTGCCATTAAAATAATGAGAAACAGTAGATCTATCAACTTTCAACTCATCAGCAATAAATTGCTGAGATTTACCTTGATTTTTTAACTTGACAGCAGCCAAATATTTCAAACCTGATGCAATATGTTTTGGCATATTATCCACCATGTGTAATGATATAAACTTTTGTATCCTATTAATAAATAGTTGCCTACTAAACTCAAGTCGGAAGATTTAAATATTACTGTGTTAATAGTACACATTTTTAAAAAAAAATAGAATTATAAATAGTTAATTTAATTAAATAATGATTAATCAATGTAAATACAAAAAATTAAGAAAAAATATCGATTAAAATAATATATAAATTAATATAAATAAAATATTATGCAAAAAATTAAAATAAACTGTTCGTTTACTGTAATAAAATATCAATCGAAAATAATGATAAAACGGCCAGATTGAGCTTAAAAATTTTTGTTCACCTAAAATGTGTAGTAAGTACACATAAAAGAAATAAACTAATTTATACTAAAACATGTATATTATATATTAGGAGTAAATACTATGCAAATTGTATCAGTTGTAGGTAGAAAAAATAGTGGTAAAACCTCATTAACTGTAAAAATTATTGAAGAGTTAAAAAACAGAGGATATAAAGTAGCTTCCATTAAACATTCCCACCACCAAATGGAAATGGATAGAGAAAATACTGATACCTGGAAACACAGATGTGCAGGATCAGATGTTGTAGTGGGAGTTGGAGCAACCACCTTTTTTAATGTTAGAAAACTTCTTGATTTAGATAGATTATTATTCTTAATAAAAACTATGGAAACTGTAGACTTTGTTATAATAGAAGGATTTAAAAGTTATCCATATCCAAAAATAGCTACTACTCCAGATGTTGTTGATGAATTTACAATAGCTGAAGTAGATGCTAAATCAATAAACCAAGAAGGATTAGAAGAAGTAGTTGACATGATTGAAGAAAAAGGCTGTGACATAATTGACACACTATTCCATAAAACCTGCGGTTATAATGAAGGTTTATCAATAGCTAAAGATATAATTAAAGGAAACATTAAAATCGAGGAATTAGATAAAACAAATGTAAATTTAGCTATTGACGGAAAAGTTGTAGGATTAAACAGCTTTGTTAGTGATTTTATTGAAAAAATAACTCTCGGATTAATAAAAACATTAAATACCGAACAATATAATGTAAAAGACTTTGAAAAAATTGATTTAGTTATTGCCAACCCTAATCTAAAAGAAAATATAATCTCCTTATCTGATACAACAACCTTAATTAAAGTTAATGATAAAGAAATAGTTATTAACAAATTTGTAGAAAATTATATCAAAAATGCTGTTGAAGGGCTTGTAAAATCATTGAAACTTGATGATTACAATATTAAAAGTCTTGAAAAGATAAAAACTACTATAAACAGCATCGAATCAGGAAATGTTGAAAAAGCAGAAATTACATTAGCTATTAACAACAAACCAATTGAGATAAACACCTTTGTCTGTGGAATTATGAAAGAATCTATTTTTGCAATGGTAAAATCTCTAGACACTGACTTCAACATTGAAGATATTTATAAAATTGAACTAAAAATAATATTAGATTAAAATGAAAGCTATAAAAGACCCATTTAATAGGCCAATTATTTCACTAAGAATCACAATTACCAATAGATGTGATGAAAACTGCATTTACTGTCATCATGATGGAATGGTAAATTCTAAAGATGAAATGACTCCTGAAGAAATTTATAAAATCTGTGAAATTTCCAAAGACCTTGGAATTCAAAGAGTAAGATTATCTGGAGGAGAACCATTAATTAGAAAAGATATTGTTGAAATAATTGAAAAAATATCTAAATTAAATTTCAGAGATATTTCAATTACAACAAATGGGACAATGCTTGAAAAATATGCTGAAAAGCTAAAAGATGCAGGTTTAGATAGAGTAAATGTAAGTCTTGACACATTAAATCCTGAAACTTATAAATTCATAACAAAAAGAGATTATCTTGACAGAGTAAAGCGCGGAATTGTAAAAGCAGTAGAGGTTGGATTAAACCCTGTAAAAATCAACATGGTCTTAATGAAAGGTATTAATGAAAATGAAGTAAAAGACATGTTCTATTTCACAAAAGAATATGGTATCGTCCTTCAAGTTATTGAGTTAATGGAAAGTGAAAACTGCGATGACTCTAAATTCAATGCAGAGTACCATTATGATCTAACTTCATTAGAAGAAGAGTTAACCAAAATAGCTGATGATATAAAAACAAGGGAATTTATGCAGAATCGTAAAAAATACTTCATTGATGGTGGAGAAATAGAACTTGTAAAACCAATAGAAAATACCAACTTCTGCAAAAACTGTACAAGACTTAGAATAACACCTGATGGTAAAGTAAAACCATGTTTACTTAGAAATGATAATCTTGTTGAACTTTTAAGCTATATGCGTGAAGGTGCAGATGATGAGATACTTAAAAAACAGTACATAAAAGGTATTAATAATCGTGAACCTTACACTCATGAAAAAGAAGATTAAATCTTATTTTAAAAATAGCTATTTTTTATTATTTTAAAAAAAGTAAAAAAAAGAATAAATAAAGTTAAAAAACTCTATTTATTTGTGTACATTATCTTTTTTTGGATATTCAGTAAATGGAATTGGCTCACCAGTGTCAAATCCACTCATGTATCCGTATACTTCTTTTACTTTGTTGTTTACAGTTGCCCAAACTTTTGAAACAGGAATTTCAGATGGACATACTTCAGAACATTGACCACAGTTGGTACATGCATCAACCATATGGACCATACGTGTTAAGTGGAAGAATGGTGCTGCAGGAGTGTATCCACCAGGTACCCATTCAGGACCTTCTGCTTCAAGACAGCAGTCTTCACAGAAACATAATGGACATGCTTCACGACAACCATAACATTTCATACATTTGGAGAATTCATCTTGGTATGCATGGAAAACATCAATAATGTCTCCAGTAGTACCTTCAATATCAGCGGCTTTCTTCTTGGCAGAGTTTTTAAGCATGATATTGTTAATATTTTCCCTTATGGTGATTCCTTTTTCGATTGGTTCTTCAGTGTTAATTACGCCAGCTTCAATAACTTTATCAAGTACATCAGCACCTCTTTCACTGAATACTTCAACAAAAGTAGCTTTACCGGCTAAAGGACCAATAACTCCCCAGTTACCTAATGCTAAGTCAGCATTTGAAGGTATTTTAAGTTCACATCTTTGACAATTTTCTCTTCTACCCATTCCGTCTTCTTCAAGTTCATCAATACTGATAGCTTTTTCTTCGCCATCTTTAGTTTCCATGATGAGTTTTCCTTTAGCAATTTCTTCTTTAACGACATCTTTAGGGTCCAATTCATAGACTTCTTCAATCATTTTCATGGTTGGAACAGGTGACATGGTTCCACCACAATTTACACCAATCATGATTACATTGTCTTCAATGATTTTACCCTTTTTCATTAATTCTCTCATAGTCATTGCATCACAAGGTTTACAAGTGACAGCTATTTTCATGTCACGGCAACCATCAAGGTACTTTGAAACAAATTTAGCTAAGTTTAAGGTACCACAATGAATTGAACCTGCAGATTTAATTACATCTTCAGGATCGGTAATAAGGCAAGGTACTGCATCGTAAATGTCAACTCCTTCCTCTACAGCAACAATAGCGTCAACGATATTGTTTTCTAATAAATATTTCATTATAGTGGTAACAACCCCACCATATTCACCTTTACTTGCAATATCACTATTAGCAGAGTACGCATAATACATATCATCTACATTTACAGCCATTTTTAACTACCCCTCGATTTTCTCTACTTTAATAGCACATGCTTTTAATTCAACCATTTTAGATTTTGGATCGAAAGAATCAGAATTTGTTAACATGTTTGCAGCACATTCAGAGAAGTGCATAGGAATGTTTACAATTCCTTTCTTAATATCATCAGTTACCCTAGCAGGAATTTCAATTTCTCCTCTTCTAGAACTTGCTTTAACAATTTCATTATTAAGGATACCTAATTCTTCTGCATCTTCAGTATTTATTTCGATGAATCCAGTTTTAACCTCATTATCTAAAGTTTTACATCTTCTAGTCATTGCTGCGTGATAATGGAACAATATCCTAGTAGTTGTTAATAATAATGGGTATTCTTCATCAGGTACTTCAACAGGACCTAAGTGTTCGAGAGCTTGGAAAACACCTAAACCATCAGGGTGTGCAAATTTATCTTTGTGCATTAATGGTTGACATGGGTCATCTTCTGAAGGACATGGCCAGTGAAGTGCTTCAGGAGTGTCTAATCTTTCACGGTTCATACCAGCAAAGATTGGTGCACATTCTCTGATTTCTTCAAAGATTTCTTCAGCAGATTCATAATGGAATTTTTCTCTTGGAACTCCCATTCTAACTGCAATTTCTTCCATAATCTTCCAATCTAACATTGCACCTTCAGGTGGTTCTTGAGCTTTGTGTAAACATTGAACTCTTCTTTCACCATTGGTAAAGGTTCCTTCTTGTTCACCCCAACCTGCAGCAGGTAAAACAACATCCGCACATTCTGCAGTATCAGTCATGAATAATTCTTGAACAATCAACATGTCTAAGTTAGCAAGTGCTTCTTTGGTGTGTTTAATATCTGCATCAGAGAGAACTGGGTCTTCACCATGAATATAAAGTACTTTTAAATCTCCTGCATGAGCAGCATTCATCATTTCAACAAGAGTTAAACCTGGTTTTGCAGGTAAGTTAGTTCCATAATATTCATTAAACCAATCAGTAGTTTCTTGATCAGCTACTTTTCTGTAACCTACATAGTCACTAGGGAGAGCTCCCATATCACAAGCACCTTGTACGTTGTTTTGTCCTCTTAATGGATTTACACCAGTACCTTCTTTACCAATGTTACCAGTTAACATTGCTAAGTTAGCACAGGACATTACATTATCAGCACCGTGAGAGTGTTCGGTAATACCCAAGGAATATACAATAGCTGCTTTTTCTGCTCTTCCATAATCTAATGCAGCGTTAGTAATTTGTTCAACAGTAGCTTCGGTAATTTCAGCAACTTTTTCAACGTCATATTTCATGACAACTTCTTTCATTTCTTCGAAGCCTTTAGTTCTGTTTTTAATGAATTCGTCATCTTGTAAATCATTATCTAAAATGATTTTCATCATACCATTTAATAAAGCTACATCAGTACCTGTTTTAAACTCGATATAGTCATCTGCTAATTTTGCAGTTGGTGTGTATCTTGGATCCGCAACAATTAATTTAGCACCATTTTGTTTTGCTTGGATTATTTTACGTCCAAATAATGGGTGTGCTTCCATGTTGTTTGAACCAATACAGAATATAACATCAGCTTCTTTAATACTGTCGAAACCATTTGTCATTGCTCCTGAACCAAAGGTAGTAGCTAAACCAGCAACAGTAGGACCGTGACAAATACGTGCACAATGGTCTACATTCTGAGTACCACAAGCTACCCTAGCTAGTTTCTGAGTAATATAAATGTTTTCGTTTGGTGAACGAGCACAAGCATAGAATCCTACTTTATTAGGATCTTCATCAGATACTTCTTTAAGTTTGTTAGCAACTAAATCTAATGCTTCATCCCAAGAAGCTTCCCTGAATTCACCATTTTCTTTTATTAAAGGAGTAGTTAATCTGTCTTCTCTATTAATAAATTCATAACCAAAGTTTCCTTTTGGACAAACTTTACCCTCATTTACTGGGTGTCTTTTATAAGGTTCTACACCAACAATTTTGCCATCTTTTACAACAAAATTAAGTCCACACCCAGTACCACAGTATGGACAGATTGTTGGTACATACTTAATCTCAACCATTTTTACAATCTCCAAATGTTAATTTAAAACTATGACTTTCTCACATAAACAAAGTAATATATACATGCTACGAAAATAGCTCCACCAACAATATTACCTAAAGTTACAGGAATAAGGTTGTTGAGGATAATTGTACTCCAAGTTACACCTTCAGCGCCTAAGAACATACCTAATGGTAAGAAGAACATGTTTGCAACACTGTGCTCAAATCCAATGGTAACGAACGCCATGATTGGGAACCAAATACCGAAAATTTTACCAATAATATCATCAGATGCAAATGCAAGGTAAACAGCTAAACATACAAGCCAGTTACAACCAATTGCTCTAATGAATGCTTGATCCCATGAAAGACCAATCTTTGTCTCAGCTACTGTCATTGCACCAGCAGAAATTGTAGGGTCTGCAACAACACCTCCAAGATATGCTAATACATATGCAACGAATAATGCTCCAACAAAGTTAAAAATCCAACTTACAATCCAGTTTCTAGCAAGACCGCCAATGGATGCTTCACCGTTTAAACATCCCATGACCATATACATTACATTACCTGTGAATAATTCAGATCCCGCAATTACAACGAGCATCAATCCGACAGGGAACACTGCACCAAATGCGAATTTAGATAATCCAACAGGGAATCCTGCTGCAAGCATACCTGCATTAGTAATTTCAGCAAGTAAACCTCCGAATGCAATATATGCTCCTGCTAAGAAAGAGAGCAAGATTAAATTCACAATAGGTGAATTATTTTTTATTCCGCCTGTTGCTGCAACAGCTTTTGCAGCTTCAGCCGGAGCTTTAAAAGATGAACTCATAATTTCAAACCTCTTTATCTTTCCTACATATCAAAAATATAATACATATGAACCCATTATCAGCACTGTTCATTAGTATTATGTAGTTAATATTTTTCAATTTATAATAAAAAGACTTTGTTATTAGAATTAAAAAGAAATACTTAAATATAACAAAGTAATTTTTTTTCTATAATAATTAATCATTATAGTACAATACATATCGTATAAAAATCGTTTAATTATTAAAAACAAAAATATTAAATAGTAAAATAATAATATAAAACTTCAAAATAATATATTAAAAAAAATAAGTGAAATAAAAAAAATAAAAAAATTATTAAATAAAAAGATATGTGAAAAGTTATACGATATTACTCATCAATTACCTCGTAGTAACCGCCTTCAGCACATGCCTTACACATCACTTTACCATCCTTTATTACATGATGATTATCAGTGACTTTTTCGCCACAAACTGAACAAACTTCTGTTTTATGAGGATTTCCTGGAATTTGAGATTCATCAAGCTCCTTAATTTTTACTTTTTGTACATTGAATAGATCTTCAGGAGGGGTTGTCTTAAACCTTTCAATCATGTCTGGAATATCTTCTTTACATGAAGATTTTTTATTAGCATCAGCATCAGTTATCCTAATAGCTTCGCCCGTATCCATGTTGTAAAAAGTAACTGCAAATTTCCCATAATACATTTGTTTTAAAGATCTTTTACCCATAGAACATTTGGTTACTGCCTGAATAGCATCTGCAGTACATCGTTCATTTTCTAAAAAGACCATTAAGTTTTTATGTTTCTGATTTAATTCCATTCCCATTAATTCAAGACCATACATAGCCATTTTAGTTCCAACTGTTACCCCTCCACAAATTTCACCATGGAAGTCACCAGCTATTTTTAACTGTTCCATATAATCTTCTTCATTCATAATAAAACCTCTTTTTATTATATTATATTAATATTAAATCGAATAATTTACACATCATACACTATTAAATAAAAACATTAATACATATCTTTCTTTTTTATTAAATAATTTTAAAAAAAAAATCTTTTCTAATAAAATTTATATACTGCATAAAGAGTATACTTATATTGTTACACGTAAAGTGTAAAAAAAATTTTACAGGATGTGAAATTTAAAATATCTTAAAAAATAGTGATAAAATGAAAACTACCAAAAAACTATTAATATTTATGGTTTTATTAGTTTCTTTATTATCCATTTCAGCAGTTAGTGCTGCAGATGTAAATGATACAGCTGTAGATGTAGTTGGAGATGAGACAACTGATATCCCAACTATCCCAGATGACACAACTGACACACCTGAATCTCCAGTAGAAAATGACACTACTGACATCCCTGTAGAAAACTCTACAGAAGGAGATAATGAGACTACTATTACTTCACCAATAGTTACTGAAGATCTTGAGATGTTTTACAAAAATGGAACTAGATACGAAGTGACTATAACTGACAGTAATGGAAATCCATTAGCTAACCAAACTGTAACCATTACAATCAATGGTATTGATTACACTAGAATTACTAATGAAAACGGTATTGCTAGTTTAGCTATTAATTTAAACCCTGGAATTTACACTGTAACAGCTACATTTAATGGAACTTCCATTAATTCCACAATAACTGTTTTAAGTACTTTAACTTCAGACAATGTTATTAAATACTACAAAAACGGCACCCAATACTATGTGACCGTAGTTGATGGACAAGGAAACCCAATTGCTAACCAAAAAGTATACTTAAACATTAACGGAGTTATCTACGAAAGAATAACCAACGAAAACGGTACAGCAAAACTAAACATCAACCTCAACCCAGGAAACTACATCATAACAGCTACTTGTGGTAGCTCAGTAACTTCAAATAAAATCACTGTTAACAAAATGCCAACAAGTGTTAAAGTTACAAACACTACAATTAATAAAAATGGAAGGTTAGAATTTACAGTAACCAGTAACGGTAAACCTATAGCTGGAGAAAGAGTATACTTTGTTTACAATGATATTGCATATTATTCAATATCTGATGAAAATAGTGTTGCATCCATTGGAATTGGATTACCTGAAGGAAAATACACTTTCATGGTAGGTATTATAGATAATATGTTCTATGCAAATGCATTAGTTTATACCACCGTTACTGTACAGTAGAAAATTTAATTTTTCTACTTTTCTCTTTTTTTAAATAAAAATAATTATAATTCTAATTTAAAATTAGTCTTTGGCACCTATTCTATATTGATATGAACTACATACCATAAGAATTATATAAATAATTTACTAAAAAATAATAAATTATAAAGGAGGATTTCCCTTGAAATTAACAGAAAATATTGATGCAGTAATCTACAAAAATGGAATAAAAGAAGAGAAAAAGGAAGTTGTTGTAAATGACCAAATAGTTGAAATGATAATTAACAATACAATTACTCGTAGATTTTCTGTTATTTATGACTCTTTAGAAGAATTTACTGCAGGTTATCTCCTTGGCGAATCATTAATTGATAATGTAGAAGACATCAAATCAATAGCTATTTCTGATGACATTATTAATGTTCAGGTAAAAAAAGAAAATGTAGCCGATAAAGAAACAGTTTTATGTTCTGATGCATCTGGTGGACAACGCTGCAAGATAAATGAAGTTAATCCACTCCCCAGTACACTAAAAGTGACAAAAGAAGAATTAATAGAAAATATGGAAAAATTAAAAGAAAAAGCTGCAATCTGGTCTGCCACTGGAGGAGCACATGTTGCTGCATTAGTTTACGAAGACAAATTCATTGTAAAAGAAGATGTAAGTAGACATGTTGCAGTTGATAAAGCTATTGGTGCAGGATTACTAGAAGGTGTTGATTTAAGAAAATCATATATTATATATAGTGGTAGAATGCCGGCAGATATGGTTATAAAAATAGACAGAGCCCAAATACAAATGCTTGTCTCAAATGCAGCACCTAGTTTATCTGGCTGTAAAATAGCTAAAGAAGGAAATATCACCCTCGTTGGATTTTTAAGAGGAAACCGTTTTAATATCTATACAAACCCAGAAAGAGTAATATTTTAAAAAAAAGAAATGAATTATTCAAGCACAGTATGACGTGCTTTTAAATCGCTTTCTGTTTGATGCATAATTTCCATTAATTCAGAAACTAAAGCATCTAAAAATACTAAAGTAGTTAATTCAAAAGCAGTTCCTAATGGAGTTAAAGAAGTATAATTACCATGAATTTGACGTTTCATGTAATTTTCATCATCAGCTTCCACTTTAGTTCTACCTTTAACTAAAAGAACTGTATCTGCTAATTTTCCTAATGTTGATTCAGGGTATGAAGTTAATGCTAAAACTTTAGATCCTCTATTTTTTGCAATATTTGCTGCTGAAACAATAGTATTTGTTTCACCAGAACCAGAAATAGCAATTATACAATCATCTTCATAAATAGCTGGAGAAATAGTTTCACCTACAACATATGAACTAATTCCTAAATGCATTAATCTCATTGCAAAAGCTTTAGCAGCTAAACCAGATCTTCCAGCTCCAATAAGGAAAACATTTTTAGAACTTACAATAATATCTAAAAATTTGTCAATATCTTCTTCGTTTAAATATTCTTCTGCAGCTCTTATGTTACCAATTATTGCATCAATAGAACTTTTCATCAATTCCATTTTATCCTTTCCTAATATCCATTAAAATAATTCAATATAATTAATTATATTGATATCATATATATTAATATTTATGAAAATCAAAAGCAATGGATTAATAAATTTAGAGATTAATGGGAAAATTTATGATTATAAACTGTATGAAAGTTTAAACTCCTTAAATAAGACACAATCTCAACGAAAATCTGCAAAAGAACTTAACATATCTCATGCAGTTTTCAATAGAAGAATTAAAAAAGCAGAAGAAAAATTAGAATTTAAACTTGTTAATAATAGCTCTTCTGGAAGTGAACTGACCAAAGAGGGATTAATGCTACTTGAGGAATACCAGAAATATACAAATCAGATATCTCCAACTGACAAAATAACTATTGGAGGAGGACATATTATTTCTGGTCTTTTAGAATCAATAAAGCAACCTTTTGATTTGTCTGTTTACAGTAGCACAGATATTGATGCATTTGAATTGGGAAAAAGAGGAGTTGTTGATATTCTAGCTTTAGATGATCCATTGATTGCTTTTGAAAGAGATTTAAACTTTATTCCCATAGCTTTTGATTATCTTGTTTTAGTAGCTAATGAAAACTCAAAAAAAATTAAAAGTCTAAAAGACATGGAAAATCTAAGGTTTGTATCAGTAAAAGGATCAGCACAAAGGTTGGCATGGGATAGTTTAAAACATTACGATATCCCATTTACAATTGTCAGTGAAGTTAACTCCCAATTTGATGCTTTTAAAATGGTTAAAAACTCTGAAAATTTATATAGTTTTCTAAATGCCAGTTTTTTCAAAGGAAATCCAATATTACAATATGATACACGTCATGTCATCAGTCTTATTCAAGTAAACGATGAAAAGGAAGAGGTTGAGCAATTCATCAATTATCTTCAGAATGAAGGGCAAAAAGAAATAGTAAAACAAGGTTTTATGTCAATAAAATAATTACTTTTCAAATGCTTTCAGTAATTAATTTAATTATTGACAACAATACTATTATTAAGAATCAAAATTTTATAAACAATTTCAAAATTTTTAAATAGTGAGAAACATTAAAATAAAAACTGCATTTTTTACAAGGCGATATTATGGTAAAAAACATTGATTTAATAGCAGTGGGACATACTGCTCTTGATTATATTATACGAGTTAAAGAATTTCCTAAAGCTAATTATTCATCACCTATTGATGATTTAAAAACATTTAACGGTGGTGCAGCTGCAAACGTTGCAGTTATTGGTGCTAATCTTGGATTATCCACCTCATTAGTTTCTGCTGTTGGTGGAGATTTCAAAGATAGCCCTTACTATAAGCAGATGGTTGACTTGAATATTGATACAGACTCATTTATTGTTGTTCCAGGAGAATCTACTCCAACTGCATTTGTATTAACTGATGAAAATGAAGATCAAATCAGTTACTTCTATTGGGGTGCTTCTAAAGAGTTTGAAAACAGCAATGCTCCAACAAAAGCAATAAACGATGCAGAAGCAATACATTTAGCTACTGGAAGCCCTGAATTTAATTTAAAGTGTGGTCATGAAGCTAAAGAAGCAGGATTATTAGTATCATTTGACCCAGGACAAGATTTAGGAATGTACGAACCAGAAAGCCTTAAAGAAGTAATAAAAAACACAGACATTCTCTTTGGAAATCATCATGAAATTGAAAGAATCCAATTTAATCTTGATTTAGATATTCAAGGATTAAGAGAATTAGGTCCAGATATTATTGTTAAAACCTGCGGTGGAAATGGAAGTGTTATCTACTCAAATGAAGATAAAATTGAAGTGGATGCAGTATTACGTGAAGCCATTGATCCTACAGGTGCTGGAGATTCCTATAGAGCAGGATTTTTAACTAGATTCCTTAATGGAGAATCTATAGAAGAATCTGCAAAATTTGCATCTGCAGTTTCCTCATTTATTGTAGAAGCTCAAGGTTGTCAAACTAAAGCACCAACCTTCGATGAAGCTTATGAAAGAATGAATGAATTTTACAACATCTAAGGGATTTTAATCCCTCTTTTTTATTTATTTTACATTATCCCTAATATTATCAATAAAACTACACCAGTTAAGTTTAACAATCTTTGTAATATAATTGGATTTTCTTATTTTTATAGTGTCACCAGTTGTAACTTCCATTGGACGACCATCATACAATACAAAAGATTTGGTGTCATTTCTAAGTTCAGTAATTTTTATACTGACAACAGACTCATCAGAAAGAATAATACTCCTATTTAATATTGTATGTGGAGCTATTGGAGTCAATGTAATAATTTTTGCTGTTGGATCTGCAATTGGACCACCGCAGGATAAGTTATATGCAGTTGAACCAGTAGGAGTAGAAACTAATATTCCATCAGCAGTATATGAGTTTATTAGTTTACCATCCACAATAGCATCAAATCTCACAACTCCGAATGTATTTTTAGAAACAGCAATCTCATTAAGTGCATGAGGTATTTTAATTATTTCCCCGTTTTCTTTTATTATTTTACCCTCAAGCATCATTCTCTCTTCAATATAATATTTGCCATCTAAAATATTAGCAATTGTTTCTTCCAAATCATCTGGATTAACATCTGTTAAAAAACCTAAAGTTCCACAGTTAATTCCAATAACTGGAATGCCATTTGATAGTCTAGCAGATTCTAAAAATGTTCCATCTCCACCTATTGAAAAAATCATGTCTGCCTCTGAAGCATTACCAACAATTTCAATATCATAACTGCTACATATCTCTTCTAGTTTCTTTTTTGTGTCAATAGCTACCTCTTTATATGTGTCTGCATTAATGAAAATTTTCATAATAATTGATTTGTTAATATCCTATTTAATGATTTTTTATTAATAAAAAATTAACAACAAATAGCAAATTAAAATAAAACTTATTTTTATCAAATATAATGGAATTAAAATTGATACGATAACTTTATTTATTAAATGAGTCTACACTAAGTATAATCAATTAAAAGTGAATAAAAATTCATGTTCATTTGATAAAAATAAAGAATAATTGAATAGTTGAGGTATAAAAATGACCCAATTAAGTGATGCAAGAAAAGGTATTTTAACAGAAGAAATGAAAACAGTTGCTAAAAAAGAGAATGTGAGTGAAGATTTCATATTAAAATCAGTAGCTGATGGAACTATTGTAATTCCTTCCAATGTAAACAGAGACATTGAAGCAGCAGGTATTGGTGCAGGACTTAGAACCAAAGTTAATGCAACTATCGGAACATCAACAGATATTGTTAATTTTGATGAAGAAGAACTTAAAGCACAAATAGCTATCGATAATGGTGCAGACTGTTTAATGGAATTAAGTATTGGTGGAGACTTAGATGAAATTAGAAGAAGAATCTTAGGAATGTCCCCACTTCCTGTTGGTACTGTTCCAATTTATCAAGCAGCTATTGAAACCATAAGAGACAAAGGGTCAGCAATTTACATGGATGAAGATATAATGTTCAACACCATTGAAAAACAAGCAAAAGATGGTGTAGACTTTATGGCAATCCACTGTAGTGTAAACATTGAAACATTATCCAGACTTAAAACACAAGGAAGAAAAGCAGGTTTAGTTTCAAGAGGTGGAGCATTTATCTCTTCATGGATTGTTGAAAACGAAATTGAAAACCCATTATACAAAAACTACGATTATATCTTAGAAATAGCTAAAGAACATGATGTTGTAATGTCTCTTGCAAATGCAATGAGAGCAGGGGCAATTGCTGACTCAACAGACAGAGCACAAGTTCAAGAACTAATTATTTTAGGAGAATTAGTTGACAGAGCACGTGAAGCAGGTGTTCAAACAATGATTGAAGGACCAGGACACATCCCAATCAATGAAATTCCTGCAAATGTAACTATCCAGAAAAAATTATGTTCTGGAGCACCATTTTACATGTTAGGACCTATTGTATGTGATGTTGCACCAGGTTATGACCATATTGTATCAGCTATTGGAGCTGCAGAATCTGCAAAAGCTGGAGCTGATTTCATTTGTTATGTAACTCCTGCAGAACATTTAGCACTTCCTTCTCCTCAAGATGTAAAAGATGGAGTAATAGCTACAAGAATTGGTGCTTATGCTGGAGATATGGCAAAAGGAGTACATAATGGAGAAAAAGATTTATTAATGGCAGATGCAAGAAAAGCTCTCGATTGGGAAGCACAGTATAATTTAGCTATTTGTCCAGATGATGCTCGTGCAAAAAGAGATGCAAGACCACCTGAAGATTCAGATGCTTGTACAATGTGTGGAGACTTCTGTGCAGTTAAGATTGTAAATGAATGGTTAGATCAATCTGATTCAGACGTTTTCAAAACCCATTAAATCTTTAAATATTGAATTTTTCAATATTTCTATTTCTTTTTTTTAAACTAACCTATTTATAGTAATAGCACGATATAATATTATATAACTATTTTTATGATTACATTAACTTTAAAATAGCATATTTTAGATTATTATTTTATAGGTGATTTAATGAAACATTGGATTGAAAGAATAGCTGATGAATTAAGTGAAAAAAACATTGATAAACATGTTATAGCAAGTGGTACTTCCATTTCAGGGTCTATTCACATTGGTAACTCCTGTGATGTATTTATAGCTAGTGCAATTGGCCGTGAACTTAAAAAAAGAGGAATGGAAGTTGAAACTATATGGATTGCTGATGACCACGACCCACTTAGAAAAGTACCATTTCCACTTCCTGAAAGCTATGACAAATATCTTGGTATGCCTTACTCCAACATCCCATGTCCAGAAGGATGCTGTGCAAGCTTTGTAGAACACTTTGAAAAACCATTTTTAGGAGTTTTAGATGATTATGGAATAGATATTGAACTTAAATCTGGTTTTGAAATGTACAAAGAAGGAGTTTACAACGAATACATTAGAACTTCACTTGAAAAAGCTCCAGAAATAAGGGAAATTTTCAACCAATATAGAAGAGAACCATTAGCTGATGACTGGTTACCTTACAATCCAATTTGTGAAGAATGTGGACGTGTAAACACCACTTTTGCTTATGACTTTGATGGTGATATCGTAAAATACAGATGTGACTGCGGTCATGAAGGAGAAATGGATATTAAAACAGGAAATGGAAAACTTACCTGGAGAGTTGAATGGGCTGCAAGATGGAAAATCTTTGGAACTACTTGCGAACCATTTGGAAAAGACCATGCTGCCAGTGGCGGGTCTTACGATGTAAGTAGCATTATTTCTAAAGAAATCTTTGATTACGAAGCACCTTATCCAGTTCCTTATGAATGGATTACTCTTGATGGAGATGCAATGAGTAAATCTAAAGGAGTATTCTTCACCCCTGCACAATGGTTAGAAATTGGACCAGCTGAAAGTCTTAACTATTACTTATTTAGAAGTAAACCAATGAAATCAAAAGATTTCTCACCTAAAATGTCATTTTTAGATTTCATGGATCAATTTGATAAAGTTGAAAAAGTATTTTTCAATGAAGAAGAAGCACCATCTGAAAAAGAAGATAAAAAATTCAGAAAAATCTATGAAATGGCACAAATCAATGAAGGAGAACCTTTACCATTTAGACCTCCTTACAGATTCCTTGTTAATGCTTACCAAATAGCTGGAAATGACCTTGAAAAAATATTCACAATTCTTAAAAACAATTCCCAACTAACTAAAAGCTTTGAAGATAAGGAATTCTCTGATTTAACTGAAACAGAATTAAAACAATATCAGGAACGTGTAAATAATGTAATTAATTGGTTAGACACTTACGCTCCTAAATTTGTAAAATTCCAAGTGCAAGAGAAAAGTGTTCCAAAATTACCACTTACCGATGAACAAACTACCTTCTTAAAAGATTTAGCTAGTTTAATAGAAGAAAAAACCTTTAAAACAGCTGAAGAACTCCATGATGCAATGTATGAAATTCTTGAAGCACAAGGTTTAAAACCACAAAAAGGTTTCCAAGCTATTTATAAAATGATTCTTGGTCAAAAACAAGGCCCTAGAGCTGCTTCTTTCTTATTATCTTTAGATAAAGACTTTGTTGTTAAAAGATTAAGACAAGAAGCTTAAAAATAATTATCTGAAGTTTAAATACTTCAGAATTCTTTTTTTATATTTTACTTTCAGTAGAGTTTCCAACTTTAGCTAATTCTTTTTGCCAAATCTCTGGATTTTTGCGAGTAAACTCTTCAAAAAGATTTTTACAATTTACATCATTTAAAACAACAACTTCAACATCATTTGCCTTTAAAAACTCTTCTGCTCCCATTAAAGTGGAATTATCTCCAATAACTACTTTTGGAATATTATATAAAACTACAGCACCAGAACACATTGGGCATGGAGAAAGAGTTGTATATAAGGTACATTTTCTATAATCTTCATGTGTTAAAGGACCTGCATTTTCAATAGCATCCATTTCAGCATGTAAAATTACAGAATTGTTTTGAATTAAACGATTATGTCCTTTTGAGATTACTTTATTATCTTTAACAAGGACAGCACCAATTGGAAGTCCACCTTCCCTAAGAGAGACCTTAGCCTCTTCAATAGCTAAATTTATAAAATAATTATCATTAGTCATAATTTTAAAAAAAAAAGAATAGATGAATAGTTATTCATCAAGAATTGATTTTTTTGAGAGTCTACCTAAGAACCCTCTTTTAGAGTGATCATCAATAGCTTTTCTAAGTTTTTGAACTTGTTCATTTAAACCATTAATAGTTCTTTGAGATTCAGTGTATAATTCATCATATTTTGATTGTTTATTTCTTAACTCTTCTTCTAATGCTTTAATATGATTTTTATAGCTATTGATTTCAGCTTTCACATTTTCATTAACTTGTTCTTTATAATTACCCACTTCAATAAGATCTTTTCTTAAATTATCAATTTCTTTTTGAAGTGCAGGAACTTTATCATTTAATGAACTAACTTCTTTAACTTTTTCAGATAATTCACTGGAAAGTTTTTCATTTTCAGCTTTTAAAGCTTCAATTTCTTCTGAAGCAACTTCTTTAACTTTAGAATCTGCTTCTTTTTTAGCTTCTTCAACTTCAGATTCTAATTTATCCATTCTAACTTTAGATACAGCAAAATCAGCGCTTGTTTTAGTTAATTTATCACTTAAATCCGCGTTAATATCTAATTGATCATAATATTTTTTAGTAGTTTTTTCTAAAGCTTGAGTTAATTCTATTTTTAATGATTTAAGCTCTGAATTTTCTTTTTTAAGATTAGGAATTATGTCATTTGTAAGATAATGAAGTTCTTGGGATTGGTTACTTAGTTTTTCATCTTTCTCTTTAATTAAGTTTTGAACTTTATCTAAATTCTCATTTTCACTATCTACTTCTTCATTATTTTCCATATTATCTCCTGACACTTCTTCAGAAGAAGTATTAATGTCTTCATTATTCTCAGATTCGACAATTTCCTTTGATTCAGTATTTTCAATATTTTCTATAGACATTAGACCACCACATAAAAGTCCAGTACCCATAAAGTCAACTATATATTACAATATTAATAACTTATAGTTGCTAAGTATTTAAATCTTTACAATATCTTCCTTAAAACAAAATTGAGATTATCTTAATATAAATTAAAATTTTTACACATTATTTAATTTTATCTATAATTTATTTATATAATAGCAATAAATAAAGAAAAATATTAAACATGTTATAAAATTGTGTTTAAAGTGAAAATATTCCTTGATTACAACATTAAAAATTAATAACCAACTGCACTTTCATTAACATTAAATAGTTAATTTTACATATATAAATAACAGATATTATGGATTATTTTGAGAGATTAGAAAAGGAAACACACCACTTATACGAAATAGCTAATAAAGCTCGCTCAAAAGGATTGGATGTTAACTTAGAAACTGAAGTTCCACTAGCAAAGGATTTAGCTGAAAGAGTTGAAGGGCTTGTTGGTCCTGAAGGTGTAGCTAATCGTATAAAAGAATTAGAAAAGGATATTGACCGTGAATCAGTTGCCTTTGAAATAGCTGCAGAAATTGCATCTGGAAAATTTGAACTTACTGGTGAAAAGGCAAATTATGACCGTGAACAAAGATGTGACCAAGGTTTAAGAACTGCACTAGCTATTCTTACTGAAGGAGTAGTAGCAGCACCTTTAGAAGGAATTTCACAGGTAAAAATTAAGAAGAACTTTGATTCCTCAGAATATATTGCAGTTTATTTTGCAGGACCAATCAGAAGTGCTGGAGGAACTGCTGCTGCATTAGCTGTACTTTTAGGAGATAAAATTAAAGAAGCAATAGGAATTAACGATTTTAAACCTATTGAAGATGAAGTTGAAAGATATGTGGAAGAAGTAGAACTTTATGAATCTGAAGTTACTAACTTACAATACTCTCCAACTCCTGAAGAAGTAAGATTTGCTGCAAACCATATTCCAGTAGAAGTTACAGGAGAACCAACAGATCAAGTAGAAGTATCACATAGAGACCTTGAAAGAGTAGAAACTAACAATATCCGTGGTGGAGCACTTCTTGCTATGATTGAAGGAGTAGTTCAAAAATCCAAAAAAATCCTTAAAATATCCAAAAAACTTAAATTACAAAATTGGGACTGGCTTTCTGAATATTCAAAACCAAAAACCGATGACAGCTCAGATGACAGTTCATCCAGTGATATTGTAACCGAACCAAAATATATTCAGGATATTATTGGTGGAAGACCTGTTTTAGGATACCCTTCAGAAAAAGGAGGATTCCGTTTAAGATATGGGCGTTCAAGAAACACTGGTCTTGCAGCAATGGGTGTTCACCCTGCAACAATGACCTTATTAGACTTTTTAGCTGTTGGAACACAACTTAAGATAGAACATCCGGGAAAAGGTAACTGTGTTGTTCCCGTTGACTCCATTGAAGGGCCTATTGTAAAACTTAAAAATGGAGATGTAGTTAAAATTAAAACTATTAAAGAAGCTAAAGAATGCAAAGGAAAACTTAGTGAAATATTATTCCTAGGTGACATGTTAGTTGCATTTGGTGAATTTTTAAGGAATAACCAGCCTCTTCTTGAATCTGGATGGTGTGAAGAATGGTGGATTGGAACATTAGTTGAAAGTGAAAACTTCAACAAAGAAACAAACACCTTAGATTTAAACAAATTAGAGCAGGGAGATTTAACAGCTAGTGAAGCTTTTGAGTTATCTGAAAAATATAACATTGCATTGCATCCAGAATACACTTACTGCTACCATGATGTAACTATTAGAGATTTAAACTCTTTAATTGAATTAATATTAAAACATAAAGAGGAATATGACCCTGAAAAAGGACTGGAACTTCCATTATCCTATCAAAAAAGAGTTTTAGAAATTCTTGGAGTCCCCCACATTGTAAGGGAAAATAAAATAATTATTGATAAAGATCATAGCTATTCTTTGATTAATACTCTTAAAACTAAATTACCTCCTTTAAAAGACACAATGGAAGCAGTTAACAGAGTAAGTTCAATTAAAATAAAGAAAAAAGCTCCAGTTTACATTGGTACCCGTGTAGGTAGGCCTGAAAAATCTAAAGAAAGATTAATGCGTCCTGCACCACATGTTTTATTCCCAATTGGAAATAATGGAGGAAGTAGAAGATTAGTAGCTACTGCTGCAAAAAAAGGTAGCATCAAAATTGACATGGCAAGGAGAATTTGTACTAATCCCGATTGTAAACTTACATCTCAAAATTCAATCTGTCCTTACTGTGGTGCTCCAACAGAAATTGGAAAAGCAGGTATAAAATCAATCAATCTTTCTTCAATGCTTAAAAAAGCATCTGACCATGTGAATATTAGAAAAGTAGATGAAATGAAGGGAGTTGTAGGTATGATTTCAGAATCTAAACTTCCAGAACCTCTTGAAAAAGGAATTTTAAGAGCAAAAAATGAAGTATTCACATTTAAAGATGCAACAATACGTCACGATTCAACAGATTTACCTTTAACCCATTTTATACCAAAAGAAGTTGGTGTTACTGTTGAAAAACTCCTAGAAATGGGATATGAGCACGACTGTTATGGTCAACCAATTGAAAGTGAAGATCAAATTATTGAACTTAGAGTACAAGATGTGGTTATTTCAGAGAACTGTGCTAATTATTTAGTTAATGTAGCTAACTTTATTGATGATGAGCTTGTAAAACTATATGAAATGGATAGTTTCTATAATGTAAAAGAAAAATCTGATTTAATTGGTCATTTAATAGCAGGATTAGCACCACATACATCTGCAGGTGTTTTAGGAAGAATTGTTGGATTTACAAAAGCATTATGCTGTTATGCTCATCCTTATTTCCATTCTGCTAAACGTAGAAACTGTGACAGTGACGAAGATTCTGTAATGCTTCTTTTAGATGCATTAATAAACTTCTCTAAAAATTACCTTCCAAATACAAGAGGAGGAAGTATGGATGCTCCTTTAGTTTTATCTTCAAGAATTGATCCTGAAGAGATTGACGATGAATCTCATAACTTAGATATCTTTGAAAGGTTCCCAGTTGAGTTTTATGAAAAAACTAAAGACCCATTAAAACCTGCAGAAGTTCTTGATTTAGTAGATAATGTTGGAAACCATCTTGGAACCCCTGAACAATATGAAGGTTTAATGTTTTCACACCATACCTCAAGTATCCATGCAGGACCAACTGTATGTCTTTACAAGAGATTACCTTCAATGAAAGAAAAGGTTGATGCTCAAATCGAACTTGCAGAGTTGATTAGAGCTGTTGACCAAAGAGGAGTTGTTGAAAAAGTATTATCTTCTCATTTCTTACCAGACATTATGGGTAACTCAAGAGCATTTTCCAAGCAAAAAGTCAGGTGTACCAAATGTGGTTCCAAATATAGACGTATTCCACTTTCTGGAAAATGTAAATGTGGAGGAAATCTAATTCTTAGTGTATCAAAAGGTTCTGTTACAAAATATCTTGATATTTCCCAAGAACTTGTTAATAGATACCCTGTTTCTCCTTATTTAAAACAGCGTCTTGAAATTCAAGAGTATGGAATTAACTCACTATTTGAAAGTGATAAATCCAAACAAAGTTCACTAGATGTATTTTTCTAGAGAACTTTAAAACTTACTTTTATACTATGTTCGTTTAAAGGCGAACAGTATTTATACAAGAAATTACAAAGTATAACATAACTGAAATTGACCATTTTATCGTCAATTTTTCATGATTATAATTATTAAAAAAGGTGTGTATTATGGACGGAAGTCAAATGTCTTTATCAAAACCTGTTGAAATTAATGTAAAGAAAAATAATGGAATTACAGAAAGATTCAGCTATGAAAAATTATTAAAATCATTAGTAATGGTTGAAGTACCTTTCTTTGAATCAGACAAAATTATTGCTGATGTTGTATCCCAACTTCATGAAGGAATTACAACTAAAGAAATTAAAAAGATTGTATATGAAAACTTAGAAGATATTGACAATGAAATAGCTAACAAATACTTAGCTACTGCTCAATTAAAAGTTCATACTTCAAGAGATACAATTGAACCATTCGATTTATCAAAAATCGCAAATACTTTAGTTGAAGAAACTGGAGCTTCCCAAGAAACTGCATTTAAAATTGCTTCTGACGTGTGGAAAGAACTTAAAAAATTAAATGTAGAATACTTAACCGCTCCAATGATTAGGGAAATGGTTAACAGTAAACTTATTGAATATGGATTAGAAGACATCAGGAGTAACTACACTCGTTTAGGTATCCCTGTTTACAATATTACTTCCTTAATTGAAAATGGTAACAGAGATAACGCAAATATGGTTCACAACCCTGAAACCATTCACAAACATGTAGCAGACGAAGCATTAAAACAATATGCTCTTTTAAAAATGTTACCCCCTCATTTAGCAGATGCTCACATGTCTGGAGATATCCACATACATGATTTAGAATTCTTTGCAGGAAGACCATTAAACTGTATGCAACATGATATTAGAGCATTTATCAGATATGGTCTTAAAGTAGATGGTACTGGTGACCATACCTCTGTTGCAGGTGCTCCAAATCATATGGAAACTTTAATGAACCATACTGGAGAAATCATGCTTGCTGCACAACAAAACATGTCTGGTGGACAAGCAATGACCCTCTGGAATGTATTTGTAGCTCCATTTGCAAGAGGCAGAACCTATGAAGAAATCAAACAATCTGTCCAAATGCTTGTTTACAACTTAAATATGGCATATGCTGCAAGAGGATCCCAAGTACCATTTACAAGTATGGGATTAGAATTCGGAGTTCCAAAATTCTTACAAGATGTAACAGCATATGGTCCTAAAGGACAAGTAGTTGGAACTTACGGAGACTTTGAAGAAGAAACCAGATTAATCCAAAGAGCATTCACTGAAACATTATTACAAGGAGATAAAGATGGAAAACCTCATTTATTCCCTAACACTATCTACACTTTAAGAAAAGAAACCTTAAACAGTGAATATGAAGAAGATATTCGTTTAGTTCACGAATTATCTGCAAAATATGGTTCTTCTTACTTTGTAAATATGTTCCCTAAATACAGAGGAAATATGGCAAATTATATGGGATGTAGGACCTGTTTACAAGATACTTGGACTGGTGACTGGGAACAAGACTGTTTAAGA
The DNA here is from genome assembly GCF_003111605.1 of Methanobrevibacter woesei. NCBI lineage: Archaea > Methanobacteriati > Methanobacteriota > Methanobacteria > Methanobacteriales > Methanobacteriaceae > Methanobrevibacter > Methanobrevibacter woesei. Next base: position 183,671 of record NZ_MZGU01000006.1, read on the forward strand.
ACAGGAAACCTTGCATATGTAACTTTAAACTTCCCAAGAATCGGATACCAATCTAAAGACGAAGACCAAGTATTCGAATACTTAGATGAATACATGGATTTAGCTGTAGAAACCTTAATGCTTAGAAGAGAACAAGGTTTAAAATGCTTAAACGACTACCATATCTTACCATTCCTTGATCAAGATGTTGATGGTGAACCTTACTACAGAATAGACAACTCCACACTTTCATTTGGATATGTTGGTCTTAATGAAATGTTACTTGCATTATTTGGAGAAGGAATTGAAAATCCCGATGCAAATAAATTCGGGGTCAAATGTTTAGAATATGTTAATGAAAGAGCTAACCAATTAAAAGACGACACTGGACTTAGATGGAGTGTTATCCAAACCCCTGCAGAATCTACTGCATACAGGTTTGCAACTCTTGATAAAAAACAATTTGGTGATAAAGCTATTGTACAAGGTAGTGCTGATGCTAGCTACTACACTAACTCTTCACATGTACCAGTTGACACACAAGGTTCTTTAATTGACAAAATAAAAATTGAAGAAAAATACCACAGTTTAACTCCTGGTGGACATATTTTCCATGCATTCATGGGTGAATCCTATTCTGATCCAGATTCATTAATGAGTTTAACTAACAAAATAGCTAAAAAATCAGATATTGGATTCTGGGCTTACAGTTCTGCATTAAGTTTCTGTTTAAAATGTAAAACTTTAATGAAAGGATTAAACAACAGTTGTCCTACCTGTGGTGAAACTGAAGATGTAGAATGGTATGATAGAATTACTGGATACGTACAACAAGTAGGTCGTGCAAAATCTGCATCTGGTGGTTGGAATGCAGGTAAACGTCAAGAATTAATTGACAGAAGAAGATTTGAAAACTAATTTCAAATCTTACACACCTTTTTTATTAAATTTTAATCAATTTCAAAACTAAAAACTCCTTTTTACTAAAATTAACTTAACAAAACTTAAGTTAAATTAAACTAATATTTATAAAACATTATTTAGATATTAAATTATAGTGATTATTCGGAGGAATCATTATAAATCTAAATTTTGATTATATAGAGAAAAAAATTATCCTTATCACTATTTTTTGTGTAGCATTTGTTACAACAAACATTGTTACTGTTAAAATCTTAGACTTAGGATTCTGGGGATTAACAGTGCCTTGTGGAGTAATAATTTATCCAGTTGTATTCATTCTTACATCTGTAATAGCCGATGTTTATGGAGAGTCAACTGCACAAAAAACAATTATTTTCGGTGTACTATGTAACCTATTATTTGTTTTAGTCTCAACAGTAGGATTATTATTACCTGCTGCTAGCTATTGGGCTGGACAAGATAGTTTTACATTTATTTTCTCACAAACACCAAGAATGTTAATTTCATCATTTATATCCTACCTTGTTGGTAACTTTATTAATGCTAGATTAACTACCATCTTAAAAAATAATTCAAAAGATGGAGATATTGGACACAAATCCATTATTGCTATTGCAGTTGGGGAAATTGTAGATAACACAATCTTTATTGGATTAGCATTTGCATTTACTGTGTCCTGGGAAAATATCGTTATTATGATTTTAGTACACTTTGTAATAATGTTTATTTGGACATTTATTGCTCAACCAATCACAATGCGTGTTGTTAAATGGGCAAAAAAAGGTGAAAATCCACAAATTGCATAAATAGAGGAATTAAATTAATCCTCTTTAATTACTTTTTTTAAAAAAATTTTTCAACATAACTAAAAAACTAAAAGTATATTAATAGCTTTATATAAATAATTTAACATTATCAAATATACTATATTTTGATTAATTTTATAATTTTTATTTTCTATGTTACTAGTATGATATGGGCATTTTTATACTAGGTAGCTGATAACATAGATTCATTACCCAGACGTTATTAATATTAAGAGAGGTTTATACAATGCAAAGATCAAGAGGATCCAGAAGTAGATCAAGACAAAAAATGACTAAAGTAGCAAGAGAAGGAAGAACTAACCCAATTACAAACAAACTCCAAAGATTTGAAGTTGACGATTTAGTTCACATTATTATTAACCCAAGTATTCAAAAAGGTCAACCTCATCACAGATTCCATGGAAAAACTGGTAAAATTATCGGTACCAAAGGAAAAGCATACTTAGTATCCTTAAAAGATGGAAACAAAGCTAAAGAGTTAATTGTAAGACCTGATCATTTAAAATTACAAACTGAATGATTCCTATGATAGGAAAAAGAGTTATTGACAGTGAACCAATTCAATCTGTCAAAGTAAAAGAAATTCTTGAAGAATTTTCTGAAAATAACGAATTAACTTACGAACAAAATATTACTTTAAATCATCTCTCAAGATTCAAAAAATATTCTGTTGAAGACAGCGAAAAAATTATTGAAGAACTTGAAGAGTTTGTAAAACCAAAACTTGCAATTCGTATAGTTGATTTAATTCCTACTGATTTATCAGACTTAAGATTAATATTTGCAAAAGAAAACGTTCATCTTGAAAAAGATGAAATGGAACAAATCCTTGCAATATTAGAAAAATACGAAGTTATTGAATAGTTACTAAACTATTCCTCTTTTTTTTAATTTTAATTATATTAGTTTAAACTTTTTTTAGATATCTTTATTACATATCAAGATAAACTTTAATAATAGCTAAAGAATTTTTGAAAAAATTTACTTTAGACTCTCGAAAATGAAGTGATATCATGACTAATAAAAACAAAAAAAATAACATACCCTCTGAAAAAAAAGAAGAAAACGCAATAATTTTAGATTATTTGAGTTTAGGGTATGTACAAAACGATATGTCCAAATTTAAAGGAAAGGCTATTGCTCAGGCTATTGGTAATGATTATTTCACTTTATTAGAGTTAACTCCAAAAGATGGAATTGATTTAGAAATTGGAGAAACTGTATTTATAGGCTCTGGAAAAAGAGATAAAATTGGTAGAATTAATGGAAAATTAAACTACACCAATTTAACAGCTACTAGTAGAATTGAAATGGATTATGCTATTAGAGATATAATTGAATCTCAAGAAGAAAAATATGTAGAATTCTTTAATACTGCAGGCTCTGTAAGTACAAGACTCCATAAACTTGAATTAATTCCTGGAATCGGTAAAAAACACATGTGGAAAATAATTGAAGCTAGAAAAGAAAAACCATTTGAAAGCTTCGAAGACATTAAAGAAAGAGTTCCTGCATTAACTGATCCTGTTGGAATGTTAGTTAACAGAGTTAAACAAGAATTAGATACCACAACATCAAAAAGAGGTAAGAAAAAATATTATTTATTTACAAACATTCCTAAAAGACCTCATAACAAAAAACAAGAAGGTAAGGTTTAATATGGATAAACAATCTTTAGCAAAAACAACTAAAGACATTTTAAATAAATACAATATTAAATTAAATAAAAATTTAGGTCAGAATTACCTTATTGATAGAAATAAACGGGATCAAATTATTGATTTCGGAAATATAACAAAAGAAGATATCGTTCTTGAGATAGGGCCTGGAATAGGAACCTTAACTTGTGAATTAGCATCAAAAGCCAAAAAAGTTATAGCTATCGAGCAAGACCCAACTATTTTTGACATACTCAAAGAAAGGTTGGAAAATGAGAATATAACAAATGTAGAATTGATTAATGATGATGCATTAAATGTGGATTTCCCAGAATTTAATAAAATCATCTCAAATCTACCTTATCAAATCTCTTCTCCAATCACCTTTAAATTTTTAGAATATGACTTTGATACAGCTATTTTAATGTACCAGAAAGAATTTGCAAACCGTATGAAAGGCAAAGTTGGAACTAAAGATTATTCAAGACTTTCAGCAATGCTCTATTTTAAATGTGAAGTTGAATTGTTAACAAATGTATCTGCTGAATCTTTTATTCCAAAACCAAAGGTTGATTCTACTGTAATTAAATTAAGCCCAAAAATTCCTGAATTTAAAGGAGAATTATCAAATTTAGCAATTTCAGAGATTAATGAAGATGATTTTAGATTATATTCTAAATTTACCAAGGCTCTATTCCAGCATAAAAATAAGAAAGCTAGAAATGCACTTATTGACTCACGCCATGAAGTCAGTTCCCTAGATAAAAAAGAATTTAAAAATAAATTAAATAGCATCACTTCAACAAAGATTAATGACCTGTTAAGTGAAAGAGTGCTAAAAATTAGTCCTGAAAATATATTGTTTTTATCAAAACAATTAGATCCTATTTTAAACTAAGGTAAAACTATGGAATTTATTATAAATACATCAGAAACTGTTTATATGCCTGCTGAAGATAGCTATATGCTTGCAGACAATTTAAAAATAAAACATGGAGACAGCGTATTAGAAATTGGAACTGGAACTGGTATTGTTGCAATGTATGCTTCTAAAATCACTGACAAGATTACAGTAACAGACATTAATTTTGATGCAGTGCAACTAGCTGAAGAGAATTTTAAAGCTAATAACATTGAAAATATTGAAATCCTATTTGGTAATTTATTTGAACCTGTAAAAGATAGAAAGTTTGATGTTATATTATTTAATACTCCATATCTACCTACCGATAATGATGATGTTATAGAAGACAATTTAAATTATGCATTTGATGGTGGATTAAATGGAAGAAAAGTTATTGACTTATTTTTAGATGAAGTGAAAAATCATTTAAACCCTAAAGGAATTGTCCAACTAATTCAGTCTTCACTTTCTGATAATGAGAAGACCTTAGATAGACTTGATGAAATGGGTTTTATTGCAGAAATAGCTGAAAGTGAACACTTCTTTTTTGAAGATGTTGTTTTAATAAATGGTTATTTATAAAAAAAAGTAAAAAATGAGGATTAATAATATCCTCTTTGGATTTCTCCATCATATACAAGTTTAGCAGGCCCTTCCATGCATGCTCCAAGTTTTCCATCTTTTTCATAGACATTGAACTTTAAATAGCCTCCAGGAAGATGTAATAATATATTTTCAGTATCAAATACACCTAATTTTACACCTGCAATAGCTGTTGAGGTTGCACCAGTTCCACAAGCAAGTGTAACACCAGCTCCTCTTTCCCATGTTTTCATAACTGCTTCAGTTTTAGAAACTGCTTGAACAAAGTGTACATTAATTTTTTCTGGGAAAACTTCATGACATTCAATAGCTGGACCATATTTTTCAATATCTACAGCTTCAATATCATCAACAAAGATGATTGCATGAGGATTTCCAACACTAACAGCTGTAACATTAAAAGAAGTGTCTAAAACATCTAATTTTCCATCTGAAAATTCATCTACATCTGCAGTCATAGGAATTTCATCTACTTTGAAGGTGGATGTTCCCATATCTACTCTAAAGAGTGCTGGTTCGCCATCTTCAAGTGTTATTTCAATGGTTTTAATTCCAGATTTTGTTTCAACAGTCATTTTTTCTTCTTTTAAAATGCCTTTCCTATAAACAAAATCTGCAAAACATCTGATACCATTTCCACACATTTCTGCTTCGCTTCCATCAGGATTGAACATTCTGTATCCAATGTCAGCTACATCAGATGGTACAACAAAAAGTACTCCATCTCCACCTACTCCAAAGTTTCTATGACAGAGGAATCTGCAAGCTTCAGGTTTATCTTCCTCAGGAATTACCACGCCTTTAGATTCATCAATTATTGGGAAATCATTACCTATTCCGTGCATTTTAGAGAATTTTAAACCTTTTAAATCCATATTATCAACCTATTCTAAATGATCTGGAATGATTTGTTTGTTAAATAAGTCATCAAATGTTTCTCTTTCACGAACAACAAAACATTCGCCATCTTTTACTAAAACTTCAGCTTCTTTAGGTCTTGAATTGTAGTTGGAAGACATTGTAAATCCATAAGCACCTGCATTTAAGATAGCTAATAAGTCGCCTTCTTCAACTTCAGGCATCATTCTATCTCTTGCAAATAAATCTCCGGATTCACAGACATTTCCTGCAATATCTACTTTTTCAACTGCTTCATCATTCATTCTATTAGCTACTACAATATGATGGTATGAATCATACATTGCTGGTCTAAGTAAAGTGTTAAATCCTGCATCTACTCCAATGAATTTTCTGTAGCTTTGTTTTACACTGTTTACACGAACAAGCAATACAGATGCGTCACCAACTAAGTATCTTCCAGGTTCAAGATACATTGTTGGATTGCCCATATCATATTCTTCAAGTTTTTCTTTGAATAATTTGATGTTTTCTTCTGCAAATTTGTCAATATCCACTATACTTTCTTCAGGAGTGTAAGGAATTCCAACACCTCCACCGAAATCAACAAATTCGAAGTCGATTCCAGCTTCCTGATGTACTTTTCCTGCAATATCCATTGTAGATTCAATAGCTAATTTAAATGGTTCAGGGTCTAAAATTCCAGAACCGATATGAGAATGCATACCTACTGGATTAAAGCCTAATTCACGAGCGAGTTTGTATACTTCTACTGCTTCACTTTCCATGATACCAAATTTACTCATTACCCCTCCAGTAATACAGTGGTCGTGGTGTCCAGCACCTACCATTGGGTTTACTCTGAAAGAGATTTTAACTCCATTTGGATCGATTACTTCAGCTAATCTTTTTAATGCAGAAACTGAATCAAGGTTAATGACTGCTCCTTGTTCATATACAAATTTTAACTCTTCAGTAGTAACATTGTTTCCAGTGAAAAGAATTCTGTCTCCATCAAAACCTAATTTTTTAGAAGTGTAAACTTCACCAGGAGAAACTGCATCAATACAGCAGCCTTCTTCTTCAAGGATTTTTAAAACAGCTAAGTTTGTGTTAGCTTTACATGCATAGTATACTCTGAAATCAGGATAATATTTTGAAAATGCATTATAAAATCTATTATAATTATCTCTTATCCTATTTTCATCAATTACAAAAAGAGCAGTTCCAAATTCATCAGCAATATCCACTGCATCTGCTCCACCAATATCTAAATGACCTTTATCATTAATTTTAATATTTAAATCCATTTTATCTCCCATTAAAAAATAAATAAGATATATTATAGTATTATTTTTAAATTTTGTTTTATTTATAATTAATTAAGGAAAAGAAATTGCCACTGCTAAATTTAAAATTAAATAATTTAATCAATAGATAATAATTAAGGAGGAAAACTTATGGACAAACCTTATGGACTTACAATGAGAGGAATCATAAAAAATGATAATGATGAAATCCTAATTTTAAGAAGGCATCCAAAATCACGAACCAACCCTCACAAATGGGAGTTGCCTGGAGGAAAAGTAGACCCTGGTGAATTCTTTGACGAAGCACTTATTCGTGAAATAAAAGAGGAAACTAGTCTTGATGGAAAGATAGGTGATTTTTGTGAAGCTGTTCAAGATGATTATGTTCATAAAAGAACAGTTCAGATAATAATGTACCTTAAAGACTTAAAAGGTGAAGTAAAAATAAGTGACGAACATGATGACTGGATGTGGGCAAGTTTAGATAAAATAAAAGAATTAGAACTTTCAACTGCTTTTGAAAAAGTAATAAAAAAGAAGAATTGGAAAATTTAAAGCACTTCATCAAGTGCTACTATAACTTTATCAATATCTTCTTTTGTTATAATGAGAGGTGGGACAAATCTTAAGACATTTCCATCAGTACAGTTAATTAAAAATCCTTTTTCTCTCATTGAATCCACATATTCTGCACCAGGACAATCTAATTCTACACCAATCATTAGACCGTAGCCTCTAACATCTGCAATTTTTTCTTTTTTCTCTTGTAACTTTTCAAGCTCATTTTTGAAGTAATTACCAACTTCAACACAGTTATCTAATACATTATTCTCATAGAGTTCATCAAGAACTGCATTAGCTGCTGCACAAACTAAAGGACCTCCACCAAAGGTAGTACCATGATCACCAGGTTGGAAACCTTTAGCTACTTCTTCAGTTACTAAAAATCCTGCAATTGGGACTCCTCCACCCATGCCTTTTGCCATAGTGATGATATCTGGTTTAATGTCAAATAATTCATGAGCAAATAAAGTTCCACATCTTCCAAAACCAGTTTGAACTTCATCAAGGATTAAGAGAATTCCTTTTTCTTTACAGATTTCAGAAATCTCTTTTAAGTAGTTTTCATCAGGTACATTGACTCCACCTTCACCTTGAATTGGTTCAACCATAATGGCTGCAGTTTCATCAGTAATAGCTGCTTTAATAGCATCAATATCATTGTAAGGCACATTAATAAATCCTTGAGGAAGATTTTTGTTAAAAGGTTCTTGATATTTAGGCTGACCAGTTGCAGCTAAAGTTAATAAAGTTCTTCCATGGAAAGAGTTGTTGGTAGTAATTATTTCTGATTTACCAGTGTATTTTAAAGCTATTTTAATAGCTCCTTCATTAGCTTCTGCTCCACTATTTGCATAGAAAATTCTGTCAAGACAGGTTAAGTCAATAAGTTTTTTTGCAAATTCAACAGCTGGCTCATTGTAATAAATATTAGAAATATGAATTAACTTTTCTGCTTGTTTTTGAATAGCTTCAACAACACGTTTATTGTTATGGCCTAAAATATTAACAGCTATTCCTGCAAAAACATCAATATATTCATTTCCGTCTTTATCATAAACTTTTACACCATCTCCATGATCCAATACAATTGGTTGTCTTGTAAAAGTGTTAATAAAATATTTATCTTCAATATCAATAATTTCATTAGTGTTCATTTAAAAACTCCAAATACTTTATATATAAATAAATATATTATTAATGATATTTAAAATTATAAAAAGTGATATTATGAAAAAAGCTATAATTGAAACTGAAAAAGGAACAATTGAATTAGAATTATTTGAAAAAGATGCACCTAACACTGTTGCAAACTTTGAAAAATTAATCAAAGAAGGATTTTATGATGGTTTAACTTTCCACAGAGTAATCCCTGATTTTGTAATTCAAGGAGGATGCCCTAGAGGAGACGGAACTGGAGGACCAGGTTACACAATCAAATGTGAAACTGAAGGAAACCCTAACAAACATGGAACTGGTGCTCTTTCAATGGCTCATGCAGGAAAAGACACTGGTGGAAGCCAATTTTTCATTACTCACTCTCCACAACCACATTTAGATGGTGTACACACAGTATTTGGTCAAGTCATCAATGGTATGGATGTTGTATACAAAATCCAAGCTGGAGACAAAATGCTCAAATTAAAAGTAGTTGAAGAATAAATTCTTTAACTCCATTCTTTTTTTATAATTTTACTTAAAAACTTATTTTTAACTGTTAAATTGCCTCAATAAAGAACTAATCCATTTATATTAACTTATTTTTAAAATAATTACTACAATTATAGGGGAAATATAAATGGAAAATAATGAGGAAAAAGATGAAATTTTTTCACTTCTTGGTGGAGTAATAAAAGGAAAATATGAACTCTACGAACTAAGTAACAGTGAAAAGATGTTAATTGGAGACAAATTTTATCCAGTAGATTTTATCATAAAATATAAAGACAGAATATCCATTATAATCTTTGAAATAAATCCTACACTTGAAGAATGTGAAAAGATAGTTGATTTCGCTCTAAAAACAAGTGAAGTCACTGGATTTAAATTAGATAGAGTTCTTGTTTATGAATATTAAAAAAAAGAAATAGCTAGTTTAAAACTAGCTATAATTTAACTGGTTTTGAGTTAATTCCAACTAAAGAAGCAAATACTGAAATTACACAGAGAACTGTACAGATTGCAGCAGCTATTTGACAGCTTAAAGTTAACAATGGATAGTACTCAGGAATAATAGGTACATTACCCATTACAAATGCAAATACTAAGGTTAACATTCCTAAACTTAAAGTCTGACCAATAACCCTCATTGTTGCTACTGAAGCTGAAGCGATTGGTGTGTCTTTTGGAGGAACAGAACTCATAATTGCATTGTTGTTTGGGGAAGAAAATATTCCAAATCCAATACCTTGCAATGCTAAAGCAATAGCTAAAACATAAAGTGGAGTGTGTTCATTTAATGTTGCAATTATTCCAATTGCCACTGCACCAATAGCTATTCCAATAGCTGACAATTTTTGAGGATTGACTTTATCTGATAGGCGTCCTGCTAAAGGAGCTAAAACAACCTGAAATACTGGAGTAATCATTAATAACAGACCAGATGTCTGTGAAGAGAATCCTCTGATGTACTGTAAATGATAGTTAACAATCATAACTATTGCAAAGGTAGCTAGATAACCTGATAATGCTGCAAAGTTTGATGATGAAAACTTAGGATTTTTAAAGAATCTAACTTCAAATACTGGGTTTTTAATTTTTAACTCAAGATATGCAAATGCAATTAAGAAGATAATTCCCACAATGGTTAAAATAACACCAGACATTTCATTTAAGGTAGTGAAACCATAAACAAATAACAATATACCTATACTGTAGACAACAGAACCTTTTTTATCAATTGGAACATTTTCAAAGGTTTTCCATTCCTTATCTATTTTAACAATAAGAACAATTAAACAGAATACTAAAAATGGAATTGTGAAATAGAAAATTGAATGCCATGTAAATTGATGGTTTAAAAATCCTGCAATAACTGGAGATAATGATGTTGCAAGATAAACACCAGTTACATTAAGTCCAATAGCTTGTCCTCTGTTTTCTGGCTTAAATGCAGAAACAACAATAGCCATTGAAGCTACATTAAGAAATGCTACACCAATTCCCTGAAATATCCTTGTAATTAAAAACATTTCAGATGAAACTGAAAGTGTTGCAAAAATTGAGCTTATAATAAAAAGCGCGGACCCACAGACCATTGACTTTTTAAGACCATATTTTCCAGATATCTGACCTGCTGGAATAGTAAATACTGCAACTGCTAAGAAGAATATTGTTGTAATCCAATTTTGAACAATATTACTCATACCAAAGTCTACAGCTATTGAAGGGATAACAACCCCAACTCCTGAAGATAAAAATACTGTAAAAAATGCAGTTAAAGTAGCTACAATTAATACATATTTTTCTAAACTACTTTCGAACTTCATAATTCCTCCTCATTTAGTTTTACACTGTTAACTGTTAATTTTCTAAATTTTTCAACAAAATCATGACCTAATTCATTTAAACCTACTTTTTGTTCCCATTCCTCATTAATCTCTTTAAAAGTTGCCATAATGTCAATTGCCTTTTCTGTGCACTTTAACTTATATTGACGCCTATTTTCAGGGATTCTTTCACGAGTAACAAATCCTTTGTCTTCCAAATCCCTTAAATATTTAGCTACAGTTCCTTTATTTACATAAAAATAATCTGCTAAGTCTTTCTGAGAGCAACAGTCCTGAACATGAATTTTTATTAAGAAAACTGCCTGCATAGTGGTTAAATCATCTTTTTTTAAACGATCATTTAAAAATTTATGTTGATTTTTTTTAAGAGCTGCCAATAAAGCACCAAAAGGTTTTTCATCAAAATTATCCATAGAAACCCCCTTATTTTTGAGAAATTGCAATGGTTACACCATTTGGATCACTGACAAAACCCAACTTTCCATTTGGAACATCTACAATTTGAACTTCAACTGTTGGAATTTTAGATTTTATCTCTTCAATAGCTTTTTCCACATCATCTACGGAAACAGCTATTGCATTTAAACCTATCTCAGTATCTTCTTCCTTAATAAGTTCAACACCAGATCCATTTTCACCTGTTAAAAATTTAATCTGTTTATCAGGCATATTTAATTCTTTTTCAACTTCAAAACCGAAAACTTCCTTATAGAAGTTAACACTTTCCTCCATATCATTTACAATAATTGTAGTATACCTAATATTCATAATATTAAATTGTAGAGTACTATATATAATAGTTTCCATTGAAACTGTTGAAAAAGAAACAATAAATCAAAAAAATAGCTACTTTTTAAGTTCATTCATTAGTCCAGAGCGGCGGGCATAATGGAAAAGATAGAGCTGCACATATCCTGCATAATCTCCAAATTCCTCCATTCCAAACTCCCTTATTTTAGGAACTTTAATATCCTTCCCCTCAAAATACAAATGAGAAACAATACGTTTAATCCACACATCAGAAGGGAAAGCTTCTCTAAAATTAAATCCATATAGCAATATACAATCGGCCACTTTAGGCCCAACACCTGGAAGTTTTAAAATAGTATCAAAAGCTTCATCATAAGACATTTTAGAAATTTCACCAAAATCCATTTCCAATGAAAGAATTTCAGTGGCTTTTTTCATATAAGGTGCCCTATAACCAACTCCACAAGCTTTAAGATTGTTTTCACAAAGGGAAATATCTGGAAAATCACAATTATCAAACTCTTCCTGATCATCTTCAAAAGAATTTATAATTGCATCTAAAGAAGGAACCCCATAAAAAGTCCCTGATGGAAATTCATAGGATTTTCCCCATTTTTCCTTTATTAAATCAATAGATTTAGTCCACCTGACTATTGAATTATTAGCAGAACAAATAGAAGATAAAATAGACTCAAATTTATCCTTTGCAAGAAATAGTCTTAAACCTTCACAAAAGGAAGTCATTTCAGCTAGTTTTTCATCCTGATTTAAATATTTATAAAATTTAGAGAGATTAAAATCCAAATCAAAGATTTCACTAGCTTTTTTATCTAAGATAGATTTTTTAATATGAAAATCAGAATTTAAAGGAAATTCATAGCTAAACTCAATAGACTTATTTAATTCATGAGCTTTAAAAAGTACAGGAACTCCTTCAACAATAACAACCTCCCTATATTCATCATTTTCCTGTTTCCATGGAGGTTGAGAGGTCTGACCAGAAAGTTGAGTTAACTCCAGGTCAATGATATTATAGTCTGACATTAACACCATTTTCTTTTAAATAATGTTTAACTTCAGCAATTGGATATTCATTAAAGTGGAATATACTTGCAGCAAGAGCAGCACTTGCATCAGAAACTGTAAATGCATCAAGAATATCTTTAGGTTCTCCAACACCACCACTAGCTATTACTGGAATATCAACTGCATCATTAATAGCTTTAGTTAATTCTAAATCATATCCTTCTTTAGTTCCATCACCATCCATACTAGTTAATAGAACTTCACCAGCACCTAAATCCTGACATTTCTGTGCCCAGTCAATTGCATCAATACCTGTGAATTCCCTTCCACCATAGATACTGCAATCAAACCAGCAATATCCTTTATCGGTTTCAATAACGTTTTTGTCTGGTGCATCACTAGGATTATCCACATATCTTCTTTTAGCATCAATTCCAATTACAACAGCCTGAGATCCCACAACTTTAGAAGCTTCAGTCAATAGTTCAGGGTTTTTAATAGCTGCAGTATTTGTAGAACATTTATCTGCACCTGCTTTAAGCATTTTAATGTAATCTTCAACTTTTCTTATTCCACCACCGACACAAATTGGAATGAAAACATTTTCAGTAAGTCTTTTAATTACATCAACCATAGTTCCTCTTCTTTCATAGGATGCAGTAATATCTAAAATAACAATCTCATCAGCACCCTCTTCATAATAACGAGTAGCTAAATCAACAGGGTTTCCAGCATATTTAATCTCTTTGAACTCAACCCCTTTAACAACCCTACCTTCAGGAACCTGTAAATCACAATCTAAACAAGGAATGATTCTTTTAGTTAACATGAAAATACCTAAAATAAGTTAATAGAGAAAAATAGTAAGTTAACTTAATCTTAAATAAAAAAAGATTAAGCAGAATATCTTAATACAAAACAGAAAATTGCTAAAATAACAGTAATAACAACTACATGCTCTGGTGAGAGTTTTGGGCCTACACTTTCTTCATCAAAATATCTTACTAACCCTGCACCTGTTTGAGGCATGGAAATTTTATTATCTTTTTTTGCCATAATATCTCCTATAATAAATTTGTTAAAATAAAAATTATAATTAATTATTTTTCTACTAATATATAAACTTTAAATTTTCTCTTTCTTTAAAACTTTAATATCACTAATTCTTGTATCTGGATATTGACCGTTTTCATCTTTTTCAACTGCTTTAACCATATCCCATATTGTAAGTAATGCTACACTTACACCAGTTAAAGCTTCCATTTCAACACCAGTTTTTCCTAATGTTTTAACAGAACAGACAGCTATTATTTCAGTTTCTTTAACTTCAAAATCAATTTCAATACCAGTTAAGTTTAATGGATGGCAAAGTGGAATTATTGAAGAAGTGTTTTTAACACCTTGAATTCCTGCAATTTGAGCAGTTGTTAAAACATTCCCCTTTTTTATTTCTTCATTTTGAATCATAGCTATTGTGTTTTTATCTAAATCTATTTTTCCACTGGCAATAGCTAACCTTTTTTGGTCTTTTTTTTCTCCAACTTCAACCATGTGGACTCCACTGTCAGTAAGATGTGTAAATTCTTTAGCCATTTTATCTCTCCACTATTTTTCACTAACTTCAATAACATCTAATTGAGCACAGACTGCATTTACTCCCAATATTTCTGAAACATTAGGTTTTGATCTGCCTTCATCCCCTGAGATTAATTCTTTAATATATAATCCACCTTCAGTTTTAATTGTTATTTCAAAGGTATAATCATCAATAACTTCAGATTTTAGCTCTTTTACATGTTTTATACGAACTTTATCAGCACGCCTTCTTAAAACCCTAATAGGAGTCTGCTGATTAATCTCATCTAACTTTTCTAAATCCTTTAATTTGCTTTTATCATAAGGTTCATCACATTTAACTAATGCTTTGTATACCTTGTATGTGTCAGGAGAAGATACTTTAATTTCAGCTTTTCTATTTCTTTCAACAAATTTTAAACCGTGATATGCAGTTTTACCTTTAGCAGACTTATTAATTTCTTCTTCTAACTCTTTTAAATTAATCTTTCTTATTTTAGGTTCCTTGATTTCTAAAACAAAAGGCCTTCCTGAACCAAGCATTAATACATCAATATCTTCTCTTCCAGCACCGTGAAATTTAGCTTCATATCCTCTGGTAACTTCAAGTATCCTTTCAGACAATAATTCTTCTACAGATTCAGGATACTGTTTGCCAGTACCATTACATTCATCACAGCCCCTGCCTTTACATTTAGTGCATGGCCATTTGGTTTGAGGAATTCCACGAAGATATTTATTGTATTTTCCTTCAATAAATAAAGGGTTGATTTGTAATCTTACTTTTGTTTTCTTTCTGATGTCAACATTAATAACAATATCCTGTTTTTCAAAAGAGACTTCTTTATTGGAGTTATTTTCGATTTCACTTCCAATAATCCTATTTAATTCCTTTTTAATTGGTTCAACAACTACATCTAAAGAATCAGAAATTTCATCATCTTTTTGTTTAATAGCTTTGTCAAGACTTGTTCCAACAAGAAATGTGTCAAATTCAACTCCAAGATGTTCAATTTTGTTATAAATCTTGTCAAATAGCTCATCATTAATCCTATCAAATATATTTCCACAGATAACACAGTCTGCATCATCCTGGTTTATATTTAATTCTTCAGATATCTTTTTTGCCCTATCTAAGTTATCCTCACCTTTTACAAGTGAAGACAACTTACGGCCAAGGCAATGGTTACAGATATTTCCTTCTGTAAGTTCAAGAAGTTCTTTTGCTTTTAAAATAGCTAATTGATCCATATTATCATTATTTCATAAAGTGGCCCATCATACGGTTCATGGTGCTGCCTCTTAAACGGCCTCTTCCACCAAATCCTTTCATAGCTTTCTTAGTGTTGTTGTAATACTTAAGTAAAGCTCTAACTTCACTTTCATCAACACCAGCACCCCTAGCAATCCTTTGAATACGGGACTGTTTAATTATCTTAGGATTTTCCAATTCTTCTTGAGTCATAGATGACAGCATGACTTTAAAGGAGTCAATTTTATCTTCAGTCATTTTAGAAGCTTCTTTAGGGATTTTACCTCCTAAACCAGGAATCATATTTAATACTTGTTGCATTGGACCCATTTTGCCCATCATATCAAACTGATTCTTCATGTCTATAAGAGAGAACTTACCAGACATCATATTGTTCATTGTTTTTTCAGCAATGTCCTCATCAATGTTCTCCTCAGCTTTTTCAATTAAACTTCTAATATCCCCCATTCCAAGTAATCTGGAGATAAACCTTTCAGGGTCAAATAGTTCAAAGTCATCAATTCTTTCACCAGTACCGATGAATTTGATAGGTGCACCAGTTTCAGCTACTGCAGACATAGCTCCCCCACCTTTAGCAGAACCATCTAATTTTGTAATGATGATTGAACCAATATCTGTAGCTTGTGAGAATGCTTTAGCTTGTTCTCCAGCCTGTTGACCAATTGTACCATCAATAACAAGAATAGCTTCAGTAGGTTGAATGATGTCATCCAATTGATCCATTTCAGCAATTAAATCAGATTCTTCCTTATGCCTACCTGCTGTATCGAAAATAATGACTTTCTTATTTTTAAACTCATTTAAACCTTTTTTAGCTAAATCAAGAGCATCTTTATTTTCAGGATCCCCATATAATGGAATTTGCATCTCTTCAGTTAATTGTTTTAATTGCTCGTAAGCAGCAGGCCTCCATGTGTCTGTACAGACAACTGCAGGATTGAAACCTTTTTTCTGTAAAAATCTGCACATTTTACCAATAGTAGTTGTTTTACCACTTCCTTGCAATCCTAAAAAGAGAATTTTATAAGGTTTTTGATTAATGTCAAGGCCTACAGCTTCTCTTCCCAAGAGATTTACCATTTCTTCATAAATGATGGTAATTACATATTCTCTTGGTGTAATACCTTTAGGAGGTTCCTCTTCAAGAGCTCTTTTCTCAATTTTCTTAGATAAATTTAAAACCAATGCAATATTTACATCAGATTGAATCAATGCACGTTGTATCTCTTTTACAACTTCTTTTATTGTTTTTTTGTCAATAACTGACATTCCTACTAATTTCTTCATCGTATTAGTAAGATTTTCACCTAAACTTCCTAGCATGATAACACACAGCAAAAATTTGTTTTATTAGAAAAGTTAATAATTATAATAATTTATATTTATAATTAATATATACTTAATAATTTTTTTGTGTGAGAGAATGTTAGAAAAAGTAAAGAAATCTTTAAAAGAATCCCCAATTGTAAAAAAAGGTGAATATAATTATTTTGTTAATCCTATAAGTGATGGAGTTCCTGCAATGGACCCTGAAATCTTAAAAGAGTTAATTGATGTTGCAGTAAAACACATTGATTTAAATGTTGATAAAATAGTAGCTATTGAGGCTATGGGAATACATTTAGCAACTGCATTATCCTTAGCTACTGGATTACCATTTGTTATAATTAGAAAAAGAGAATATGGCCTTGAAGGTGAAAAAGAAGTTTATCAAGAAACAGGATACGGCTCTTCAAACTTGTATATCAACGATTTAAAAGCTGGCGAAAAAATACTTTTAATTGACGATGTTGTGAGTACTGGTGGAACCTTAATATCCGTTATCGGTGCTTTAAAAGATATCGGTGTTGATATTAAAGGAGTAATAGCTACAATTGAAAAAGGAGATGGAAAAAGAGTTGTTGAAACAGAAACTGGAATTCCAATCTTTTCAATTGTTAAGATAGATGTAATCGATGGAGAAGTTGTAATCCAATCTACAATTGAAGATTAAAATGTCAATGTACAATATGGATGTAGAAAGAGTTATTAAAAAAATTAACTCTAGAGATGCTAGGACAGTTGGCCTCCAGTTTCCAGAAGGGCTTAAAATGCAGGCTGTTAAACTAGCTAAAAAAATTGAAGAAGAAACCAATGCAACAGTAATCATATCTGGAGACCCTTGTTTTGGTGCTTGTGATGTATCTGACAGCAAAATGAAGGGCATTGTTGATTTAGTTATACATTACGGTCATACAGCATTGCCTTTGAAATATGAGGTTCCAGTTTATTTTGTTGAGGCATTTTCCAATGTTCGTATTAAACCTATTTTAAATGAGTGCCTTGAAAAAATTGAAGATTACTCTAAAATAGCTTTAGTTACAACAACACAGCATTTACATGTTTTAAATGAAATTAAAGACTATCTTGAAGATAATGGGAAAGAGGTTGTTCTTGGTTCTTCTAAAAGCACAAGAAAAGGTCAAGTTTTAGGATGTAACTTTTCATCTATTAAAAATTTAGATGCTGAAATCTACCTATTCATTGGTAGTGGAAGTTTCCATCCTCTAGGAATTTATTTATTTACTAAAAGTCCTGTTTTAGCTTTAGATCCTTACAATGGTGAAATTAGAGAAATGGGAGATTTTGCAGATAGAATTCTCAGGATACGATTTGCAAGGATTACAAAAGCTAAAGAAGCAAAAAAATGGGGAATAATTGTTTCATCAAAAGAAGGACAATATCGGATGAATCTTGCAAAAGCCATTAAAAAAGAATTAGAAGATTTAAATATGGAAGCATACATTATTATGGTAGATAATGTCAATCCAGACATATTACTTCCATATATGGATTTGGAAGCATTTGTTGTAACAGCTTGTCCAAGAATAGCTATTGATGATTCACAAATGTATAAAAAACCATTAATAACACCACAAGAATTAGAAATAGTATTAAACAAACGAGAATGGGAAAAATATCAGCTTGATGAAATTTTATTCCATGAACGTTATAAATAATTTTATATAGCAATATAAATATAATTATAATATTAAATTAATGAATTCCTTATTTTGGTGATTAAATGAAAGTAAAAGATGGAGATTTTGTAATGCCCGGAGATGTATTAGGAATTATTGAACAATTTTTACCTGGAGAAGGTACTTATGATAATGAGGGCTACATTAAATCATCTATTTTAGGGAATGTTCAAATTAACTCAAAAATGAAAACAATATCCGTTATGCCTAAATCAGGAAAACCAGCACTTTTAGAAGTTGGGGACACCATTTATGGACAAATAACTGATGTTAAAGCTCAAAGAGTAAATGTAAATATTGACAGATTAAAAAATACAACAAGACCATTAGCTCTCCCTTACATAGGAGCAATCCACATTTCTCAAGTGAAAGAAGGATACTTAGATAAATTAACTGATGCTTTTAGAATAGGAGATATAATAGAAGCAACAGTTGTTAAAATAACTGGAGATAATGTTGATTTAAGCACTGTAGATAAAGAATGTGGTGTTTTAAAAGCAATGTGTACCCGTTGTAGAGGTTATATGCAAACAACTGAAAAAGAAAATGAACTTCAGTGTAAAAGATGCAGTAAAAAAGAGAAACGTGAAGTTTCAACAAATTATGTTAATGAATAATTTTTATGGATGATAAAATGGCTAATGATACTAACATTGAAATTAATGTGGACAAAACTTTAGAACTTGAAATTACTATTCATGGAGAAAGCCATGGTGTATGTAATGCTCTTAGACATATTTTAATGCAAAATCCCGATGTTGAATATGCTGTTTACAACATTGATCACCCTCTTACTGGAGAACCTAATATGACTATTAAAACCAAAAGGGGAAAAAGACCAAGAGTTGCATTAAAACAAGCAGCAGAAGAGCTTATTGAACAAAGTGAAGAATTTAAAAAACTTATTGAAGATACATTATAACTTCAATAATTATTATTTTTATTTATTTTAAGTGATATGATGGGAGATTATAAAAATCCGTCATTAACTGTTGATACCATTATTTTTGACGAATCTGAGAATATTATTCTAATTAAACGTAAAAATAATCCCTATAAAGACCATTGGGCACTACCCGGAGGCTTTGTAGAATATGGTGAAACTGTAGAAAATGCAGCTATTAGGGAAACTAAAGAAGAAACTAACATTGATGTAACACTCACTAGCTTAGTTAATGTTTATTCAAAGCCTGATAGAGATCCAAGAGGCCATACTGTAACTGTTGCCTATATAGCTAAAGGAGATTTCAATCAGATGAAAGCTGCAGATGATGCATGTGACATTAAAATATTTTCAAAATCTGATTTGAAAAAAATAGATTTGGCTTTTGACCATGCTAAAATCATAGAAGATGCATTTAAAGTCAATAATAACATTAAAAAATAGTAAATATTTAAATAATTTAAAAAAAAAATTAATGTTCATATAATTTTATTTAACTAATGAAAAAATAACATTTATTGGAGTGATAAAATGGAATTTTGTCCAGAATGTGGGGCTATGCTACTTCCTAAAG
This sequence comes from Methanobrevibacter woesei, assembly GCF_003111605.1. Lineage (NCBI taxonomy): Archaea > Methanobacteriati > Methanobacteriota > Methanobacteria > Methanobacteriales > Methanobacteriaceae > Methanobrevibacter > Methanobrevibacter woesei. The sequence goes on from NZ_MZGU01000006.1 coordinate 203,965, forward strand.
ATAATATGCAGTAGATGAAAAAGTTGAATCAAAAAACAATGTCATAATGAGAGGAGAAGACATTAACACACACCCAACAACCACAATTACCTGTCCAGAATGCGGACATAATAAAGCAGCATGGTGGTTACAACAAACAAGAAGTGCTGATGAAGCTCCAACTAGATTTTTCCAATGCTTAAAATGCAAACATACTTGGAGAGAATACGATTAATCACTGAGGAGAGATTATGAAAGATTCTAAAGAAAAAGAGCATCATATATCCCATTTAAAGGATTTGATGGAAGGTGTCAAAGAAACTTCTGAAGAAAAACCAGATGATGCTGATGAAATAGAAGAGTATGAAGTTGTCGATGCAGATGAACTTATTCATGAATTAAATGCAGAAGAAAAACAAAATTTCGAAGAAGAAACCTTTGAAATTGATGATGAATTCATCTACAGCCCAAATAAAGATTCAGAAGAAGCAGAAATTCTAGAAGAAATTGATGAAGATTTCATAATAACAACTGAAATTAATGACTCCGAAACAGATTATGAAGAAGATGTTCTTTACGACAGTGAAGATAAAATAAGTGAACAATTTAACAATATAGTTCATGCTAGAGTAGGTAACTACCCAATAATGGCAGTAGTCAGCTTAGCTGTTGGCATAATCCTTCTTATTGTTTCAATATTTTTATTAATCACTCAAACAAGTGAACGAGTAATTGACAGTGTAGCTTCAGGAGAACTTAATGTAATTATTGTAATAGCTGCATTTATTGGAATACTTCTTATTATAATTGGAATTTACAAATTATTCTCTTTAAAGAATCCTTTTGGAGATCTAACTAAAAAAATCGACAACATCGAAAAAGAAGAGAAAAAAACTAAAAAAGAACCCCAAATAAAAGAAGAAGAAAAAAAAGTTATACCAAAAAGTAAAATTCCTTTAAATAGAGAAGATTACAAGATAGGTGAATTCGATATATCTTCTATTAAAACTAATTTTAAAGAATCTTCATCTGACATAGAAGAAATTAAAGCGATTAAATCTGAAAAACCTACTTTTAATAAAACAACATCAGTTGATAAGGAAATAAATGAAGAAGAACCAACTCACAAAGAAGAAGAAAATATTGAGCCAGTAAAAGAAGAAAAAGAAGAGAAAAAAACAGACAATAATAAAGAAGATGAAGAATATAAAAAAGCTCAGTTAGATAATGAATCAATTGATGAAATATTTTCAGGAATTGAAGAAATAGAAGAAATACCAATAATTTCTGTAAATTCTAAAGACAAAAAATCCTCTGATAAAAAAGAGGAATAATTTTTTATTTTTTTTTGAAATTAAGGGCCTGTAGTCTAGTCAGGAATGACGTAGGACTTCGGATCCTAAGGTCGAGGGTTCAAATCCCTCCAGGTCCGTTTATTATTTTAAGGTTACAACTGCTTCCTTAAAGTAGTCAGAAATTAATGACCTGTACAGCGGACTTTTAAGTAGCATTTTAATATCACTATCTAAGATATAAGTGTAACAGGAATCATCTTCTGCACGCATTCCACGACCATAAGCCTGCATTAAAGTCATTACAGTTTTATATGCATACCAGCGTCTATCTTTTTGTTGTCTAGACTTTATCTGCAAATCTCCTAAATATGGGAAAGGAATCTTATAAATAACCTGGAATCTACATTTATCATAAGGTAAATCCACACCCTCACTCATAGAAGGGGACACCAAAACAAGAGGGTTTTCATCTTTTTCAAAATGATTCAAGACTGTTTCCCTATTCCTGGAATTATGAGAAATCAATCTGGAATTGTTTAAATTGTTAATAATATAATTCTGACAATTATAGCTGTGAGTATGTATTAAACCTTTATCTCCTTCATGTTTTTTAAGGATTTTTTGTAAAATCTCTATAGTTTTAGGAGCAGTTTTTTTAATGGTCTTTTTAGACATTTTTCCAGCTAAATCTAAAATAATTGGCCTTTTTTCTTTAGTAAATGGACTATCCACTTTTATATGATAAACATCCTTAGGATTTAGCCCTAACCATTGTGAAAATAGCTTATGTGAAAGGATAGTTGCACTCATGAATAAAACAACATCCCCATATTTTAACAATCTATTTTTAGCATAATGATTAACCTTCAATGGTTTGAATGATACAGTATCCTTTTCATTGGAGTCAATAACCCAATTTTTAGGCTCATTTTCAAGATTTCTTATAAGAGTGTCTAATCTTGAAACATTTGATTTAAATCTATCTGCTTTTTCTTTAGAGATATCCCTAACATCAACATCATTATATGCATCCCTAATAGCTTCAACTTCCATTATCCAATCTTTAATTTGGCCATCTTTTAAAGTTTCACTGGACATTACTTTATTAATGTCTTTTTCTAGTCTGGAGTTATAAAGATTGATTTCAAGAGAGCTCATTAGTTTATTTTCAATATTATGAGCCTCATCTAAAATTAAAAGACTTCTTGATTTAAAATGCCTTACATAATTAAACTCAGCAAGTGCATAATCATAATTCATTACTGTAATTGGAGAATTAATTGCATTAGCCTTTTGCTGCCAATAGTTACAATGATTCTCAGATTGGAAAAATAAATCCCCACCATATGTTTCAAAAGCCAGTTCAGCATCCAATGTAGGATTTGCACTGATTCCAAAAGGACAGACAAATTTAGATGATGTTGGAGTTGTTCTGCAGTCCCCCATATCACAAGTAGTTTCTAATTGACTGTTTAAACATCCAAAATTAGCTCTTCCTTTAACTAATGGGAACTCAAATTCATCACAATATTGAGATTGAAGCTGCTTTGTCATTGTTAAAATATAAGCAGACTCATAAATCTTAGCTAGTGTAGTAGCTATTGCAGATTTTCCTATACCAGTTCCTGCCTCTAAAATAATATATTTATAACCTTGCCTAATTGCATCCTGTATATCCTGTATAATCTGCAGTTGATTATCCCTAGGATGTCTAAAAGGAAAATTTTCAATAATCTCCAAATCAATATTTGGATTATCTCTACTTAATTCAGAAATAACCTCATCCTCTAACCTATGTTCTTCAATGGAATAAACAATAGGAATATCATCATTAATAAAATTGGATTTAGGTTTTTTAAAACTAAATAAATCAACAGAATTAGAAGAATCAGCATCTTCCTTAAATTTAAGAGTATTTGTTGATTTGGAAGGATATTTTCCACATTTACAGTTAGATTTTAACATTCCACAATTTGGGCAAAAAATAGAATCAGGCATGAAAAATATATTAGTTAATTATAATATAAATAATTTATAGAAAGAGTATTTGAAAAATAATATCCTCATAAAACTTATTATTTTAATGTGATATAGATGGCAGAAAAAGGAAAATTAATTGGAATAGGTGTTGGACCTGGAGACAGTGAATTATTAACTTTAAAAGCAGCAAAAATATTAGAAACTGTACCAGTTGTTTGTTCACCAAAATCCTCAAAAGAAAAAGAAAGTATAGCTCTATCAATCGTTAGACCACTTTTAGAAGAAAGAAAAGACTACAAAAGATTAATGGTAGTAGAACCAATCTTTCCTATGACTGAAGACAAAGAAGAATTAAATATATGCTGGGACAGAGCTGCATTTTTAGTATCCAGCTATTTAGATAGTGGAAGAGATGTTGCATTCATAACACTTGGAGATCCATCAATATTTTCAACATTCTCTTATGTGCAGGAAAGATTAAAAGAGAAATACACTGTAGAAACTGTTCCTGGAATTACTTCATTTACAGCTTGCGCTTCAGCTATTAATGAATCTCTTGTAGAACAGAATCAGGTTTTAACCATTGTACCTAAAATAGATGACAGATTAGACGACATTCTTGAGTACAGCGATTCAGTTGTTTTAATGAAAGCATCTAGAAATACAAAAGAATTAGAACAATCTATTGAATCAAAAAATAGAGAAAAGAAAATATATTCAGTTGAAAACTGTACACAGGAAAATGAAAAGGTAATTAAAGGCTTTTCTGAAGATAAACCTTATCTTACAACCACCATAGTTAAATTTGAAGAATAATTCTTCTTAACTTTTTTTTACACCTACTGGTTCGATTTCAAATGTACACTGTTCATCACCCATAGTGTAACATTTGACTTCAATTACATTTACAGGTAATTTAAAGTAAGCACCAAATAAAGCTTCAAATATACCTGCATCTAAAAAACAAACAGGCTGACCTACTTTTGGAAGTAAAGCACATTCAAAACAGTCCACAGTAGTTATTTTAATAATTTGGCCCAAATCTACTGAAAGTTTACCTAAACCTTTATTTTTCCAGAAATCAGCTAAATTTTCAATGAAAATATCTAAATCTGGATTATATATTTTATTAAATAAAGCTTCACCAATACGTACACCAGTATCATGTAAAATTGGATTAATGTTTATTCCTTCTTGGATTAACATGGATCTTAATGTATGGAATAACAATAATGAGAATTCTTCATCAGTATTAACAATATTATCAATTAAAAAATCAGATTTTACTTCATCAACTTCCTTATTATCACAAACATTAACTGAACCTAAGTATTTAGATTTAAGATAAAAAATTTTTTTCCTATTGTCCTTAGGATCCATCCTATAAGAAATAATTCCATCTTCTCTTAAAGATTTTAAATGAACAGAAATTGTTGATTTAGATTTTCCAGTGTTAGATACAATTTCATCAAATTCCATATCTCCATCTCTAAGCATCTCTAGAATAGTCAGTTTAACAGGACTTTTCACAACATTTACTCCAATTTGATCTTCCTTATTAGAAAATATTTGAATTGGTTTCTGTTTTTTTATAAGAATTCCTCCCATAAATTACCATTAATAAAATTCAGTTAATATTTATTTAAGGTTAGATATTATTAATAAATTTAACTATTCTTATAGATTAAAACAAACCAATTGATAAAAATAATACAAATGAAAAAATAACGAATTATTGATAAAAAAAGATATAACCAACAGTAAAATGATAAAATAATCAAAATTAAAGCCTTATTAATCTAAAATAAAAATAAAAACAAACTGTTCGTTAAAAACATAATTATATATAGTCAGATAATTATAGATATGATTATTCATATTTACACTATCCCATAGTATAATATGAAACGAACTAACTATAATGAAGGTTTATTACAATGAAAGCAAAAGCACAAAAAATCGGTGAAGGAGTATACTGGATTGGTGTACTCGACTGGGATTTAAGAAGTTATCACGGTTATACTTTAGATGGAACTACTTACAATGCATATATTGTATTTGGTGATGAACATGTTGCTGTAATCGATAATGCATACCCAGGAAAAACCGCAGAAATGATGGCACGTATTGAAGACGCATTTGAACAAGAAGGCAGAGACGAAGTTAAAGTTGACTACATTATCCAAAACCACGTTGAATTAGATCATAGTGGTGTTTTAGTAGACTTACATAAAAGATTCCCAGAAGCACCTATTTACTGTTCTGAAATTGCAGTAAAAGGACTCTTAAAACATTACCCTTCCTTAGAAGGTGCTGAATTTGTAACTGTTGGAACTGGTGATTCTTTAGAATTTGACGGAAGAACCTTAGCATTCTTAGATGCATTCTTATTACACTGGCCAGACAGCATGTTCACATTACTCGTTGAAGACGGAATTTTATTCCCTAACGACGCATTTGGTCAACACTTATGTTTCCCACAAAGATTTGACCACGAAATCCCTGAATATGTCTTAATGGATGCAACTAAAAAATTCTATGCAAACTTAATTACTCCACTTTCAAAACTCGTTCTTAAAAAATTCAACGAAGTTACTGAACTTGGATTACTTGAACAAATTAAAATGATTGCACCATCCCACGGTCAAATCTGGACCGACCCAATGAAAGTAATTGGCGCATACAGTGCATGGGCTACTGGTGAATGTGAAGATAAAATTACCATTATCTACGACACAATGCACTACTCTACCCAACACATGGCTCATGAAATTGCAGAAGGTGCAATGGCTGAAGGATACGATGTAGAAATCTTCTTCTTACACGAAGATGAAAGAAGTGAAATCGTAAAAAGCGTATTAACCAGTAAAGGAGTAGCTATTGGAGACCCTACCATCAACGATGTTCCATTCCCAAGTATTGGAGATATCTTATACTACTTAAAAGGACTTAGATTTGACAGAACCGGTATTAACCGTAAAGCTGTAACCTTCGGTTCCATGGGTGGAAAAGGTGGAGCACCTGAAGAAATAGCTGAAACTCTTAAAGAATGTGGATTCGATGTAATCGACACTCAAGAAATCTACTTCAGACCAACTGCTGAAGAAAGTGATGCTAGCTTTGAATTAGGTCAAAAATTAGCAAAAGCTTGTAAAGAGTTATAATTTATATAAGAAATAAGTACAAAATAACAATTGGAGGTTATTAATTATGATCAAATACGAACACAAAATCGGAACTACCAAAGGTACCGATGTAGAAAAAGAAGTTCAAAATAACTTTATGGGTGAAACCCAAGAAGTAGGTATGTACTTAGCTATGTCCAGACAAGCTTCCAGAGAAGGCTATGGGGAATTAGCTGAAGTATTCAAAAGATTAGCATGGGAAGAAGCTGAACATGCAGCAAGATTTGCTGAAATGAACGGAGTCATTAAAGAAACCCTCAAAGAAAACATCGAAATGATGTTAGAAGGAGAAAAAATGGCTAACGCTGAAAAAAGAGAAGCTTCCGAAAAAGCTGCAGAAGCAGGTCTTGAAGACGCAACCGACTTCTTTAAAGAAAGTTCTAAAGACGAAGGCCGTCACTACAAAATCTTAGAAGGAATCTTAGCTAGATACTTCTAAATAAAATAAATACGAAAGAATTTTTATATTCTTTCACTTTTTTCTTATTTTTAAAATCTTATTTTTATCCAATAAAACCATAAATTAAACTGAATATTATAATGGTTGCCAATACTATTGAAACTGCATTTGTAATTGGTTTATAAGTCTCTTCTTTTAATTTGTAACTTAATACAATTTCAAACATACGTCCACCATCCAATGGTTTTACAGGAAGCAAGTTAAACAATCCTACTCCAAGATTTAATATAAAAATCCATTGAGTTAATGTTGAAATTTCAAATAGAATCCAAGGAATAGTATCTCCAAATACAGAACTTACACTTTCTTTAATTTCAAAATGGTTAGCTGCCTGAACACCAACAAAACCACGAGAAGAATTACTTGGATTTTCAGATAGCGTAAGATTGTAAATTCCCTGATCTGTTCCAATAGATACCCTTTCACCAGGTACAAAAGTTTCAACAACTTCCATATAATCATTAGAATCCTTAATAGTATGATTATTAATTGATTCTAAAATCATTCCTTCCTTTAAAACTCCATTAGCTGGAGAATCACTAACAACCCTATCTATTTCAATCCCATTTTCATCAAAAGTATTAGGGATTCCATAGGTTCCCACCGCTGAAAAAATAAGTAATGCAACAATAGCTAGTGCAATGTTGGCCATTGAACCTGCAGCATAGACTCTTAACTGACTAAGTCTACTGCTTTTAACTAATTCTTCTTCATCAGGTTCTACAAAAGCTCCTGGAAGTATTGTAAAAAGTAAAAGACCGACAGATTTTATATTAATCTTTTCAACTCTTGATAATATTCCATGTGAGAATTCATGAACTATTAAAACTGTAGCAAGTGAGATTAATCCATAACCCAATGGCACATAGATTGTGGATCCTGGCATTTCAACCCCTGGAAGCACTATTGAAACTGCAGGAGCCTCTATCAGTGTTGATAATGACTGTATTAATGAATAGGTTATGAAAAACATAGCTATAAAAGAGATGATGATTCCAACATTCATAAACCATTTCCAGAATCTTGGAGAAAAATTAGCTATCTTCTCAATAACATTATGAAATCTTTTTGTTTTCCACATTATTGTGGGAAAATTTATTTCAAAACCATGATTAGAAAGTTGTCTTCTGAAAGTTAAAGACAATATCCAGACAAGGAAGAAAGCTATAATATAATACCATATCCCATTCATTAAAACACCATTAAGTTTACCAAATCATTGAATCAAAGAATACAACATCAACCATATCGCCTTTCTGATATCCTTCATCATTTTCGTCTATTATGATATAGCTGTTTGCATCAACCATTGACCTAATTACGCCAGAACCACGATTTAATATATGACGAGCATGTGACTCATCTGAATAAGTTCTAATAAAATCAGTTCTTCCAAGTTGTGAAGGTATTTTTAATTCAGATTCTTTTTTAACAATATCAAATTCAAAGTCCCTGCCCTGCATTCTAAAGAGATATCTTCTTGCAAACATGTCAAATTGTCCCATAGCTGCAACAGGCTGACCTGAAAATGCAAATACCATAGTATCATTAACTACTCCACAACCAAAAGCTTTACCAGGCCTTATTGAAACACCATGTAATAGCATATCCCCTATTTCATCAATAACATCCAGTACAACATCTCCTTTACTAATAGCTGTTCCACCAGTAGTTATTACAACATCATATTCTTCAGTTGCTTTTAAAATAGCTTCTTTGACTTCATCAAAAGTATCATGAGCCCTTCCAACTTCAGCAACAGCTCCTGAATCATGAACCATAGCTGAAATTGAGTATTGATTTGAGTTAATAATTTGAGCAGGACCTAATTCCTCTTTTGTAGGGTCAACAAGTTCATTTCCAGTAATGATTATTTTAACTCTTGGTTTTTTATAAACTTCCACTTCACTGTAACCTGCAGAAGCTATTAAACCTAATTCTTGATATCTGATAAAAGTTTTAGGAGATAAAATAACTGACCCTTTTTTAATATCTTCAGCCTTTGGACTTACATTTTCACCAGGAGTAACTTGAGAGGATAAAATTACTTCATCGCCAACAGTTTCTGTGTATTCTTTCATGATTACTGCATTTGCTCCTTCAGGAATTGGAGAGCCAGTAGCTATTACAATAGCTTCATTAGGACCTATTGTTTTATTAGAAGCTACACCTGCACCAATTGAATCAACTATTTTAAAAGTTTTAGGTGCTGATTTTGAAGCACCAAATGTATCCTCTGCTCTAACAGCAAATCCATCCATAGCTGATTTGTCAAAAGGAGGAGAATCATGAAAAGATTTGATTCCCTCAGCAAGTACTCTTTTATGAGCTTCCCCAAGACTAACAACTTCACTAGACATGATCTTTTGATGTTGTTCAATTTTACTTGAAGCCTCTTTTAAAGAGTCTAATTTAGACAAAAACATTAATATACACCAGTAACTTTAATTAAACCATATATTTTTCTAAAACGCCATGGAAAGCGTCATTTAATTCATTTATTTCTAATTCCAAATCATTTAATTTTAATGTTTCCCCTTTCACTTCCCCAATAATTGAAACAGGAACATTAATTTTATCCATCATATCATCCACAGCATCTTCACTAACAGTAACTAAGTATCTTCCATGAGATTCAGAGAATAATAAATCTACATCATCAATATCATCAGATGCTAAAATAGCTGATAAGTCGATTTCACAACCAATATCTCCAGCCATTACCATTTCTGCAAGTGCAACTGCTAAACCACCATTTGAAACATCATGGACTGCAGTAATAGCATTCTTATCATCGCAATCAATTAATTCCAATATAGTTTTACCATTAGCTACTTCTTCATCAACTCTAACTCTTGGAGCCTTACCTTCTTCAATTCCATGAACTGCTCTGTGATATTCAGAACCTTCAACTTCATCAAAGGTTTCACCAATTAAAAGGATTTTATCTCCAGCATTCTTAAAGTCCATTGTTCTGATGTTTTTAATATTTTCAACACCAATTACACCTACAGCAGGTGTTGGGTTAATTTTAATTCCTTCAGTTTCATTGTAAAAACTTACATTACCACTGATAACTGGAGCATCAAATTTTTCACTGACAAGAGACATTCCTTTAATAGTTTCTCTAAATTGCCATAATATTTCAGGTGTTTCAGGATTTCCAAAGTTTAAGCAGTCTACAACAGCATAAGGAGTAGCTCCCATAGATATTACATTACGGATAGCTTCAGCCACAGATCCTGCACCTCCATGGAAAGGAGACAATTTAGTATGAATTGTATTTGCATCTGTTGTAAGAGCAATAGCTGTTTCATCATCTATTCTAAGTACTGCTGCATCATCACCTGGTTTTACTACAGTTCTAACTTGAACTTCATGGTCATACTGCCTGTACACCCATTTTTTACTAGCTATATTAGGTGAAGATAAAACTTCAACAATAGCCTCTTTTAAGTCTGGATGTTTGACAGAAACTTTATTTTCATCTTCTGGAATTTCTTTAAGTTCACGGTCAATTGAAGGAGGGTCTGCTAAAAGGATTGTTGGTAAATTAGCTAATTCTTCTCCTTCATCAATAATTACCATGTTATCTCCATCAGTTACTTCTCCAATAACTGCAGAAACGATTTCATGTTTATCACAGATAGATTTTGCTAACTCCACATCATCTGGATTAATTACAAAGACCATTCTTTCCTGAGATTCAGAAAGCATTATTTCATAAGGAGTCATTCCTTCTTCTCTTAAAGGAATAGATCTTAAGTTTACAGAAGCACCATTATCAGAAGAGTCTGCCAATTCAGAAATACAGCAGGTAAGTCCTCCTCCACCTAAATCTTTAACACCACTGACATTGATTTTTTCTAAGATTTCAAGGGATGCTTCAAGCACTCTCTTTTTAGTGAATGGGTCTGCAACCTGAACAGCAGGCCTGTCTTCAGTTTCACTGTCAGATGTTAATTCTTCTGAAGCAAAAGTTACACCATGAATTCCATCACGACCAGTAGTTCCCCCCATTAACAGGAATACATCTCCAACATTTGGAGCTATTCCACGTACAATCTTGTCTTTTTCAACAAGCCCTACACACATTACATTAACAAGAGGGTTGGTTCTAAATGATTCATCAAATTCCACTTCACCAGCTACTGTTGGAACTCCAACTCTATTTCCATAATCAGAAATTCCTTTTACAACATGTTCAAATAAGTATCTTGATTTTTCATCTTCTAATGGTCCAAAACGAAGAGAATCAAGTAAAGCTATTGGCATTGCACCCATTGAGATAATATCTCTTAAAATACCACCAATTCCAGTTCCAGCACCACCATAAGGTTCAATAGCTGATGGATGGTTGTGACTTTCCATACCAACAGCAAGAGCATATTTATCAGTTACAGAAACTAAACCTGCATCATCTCCAGGACCTAAGATAATGTTTTCTCCTTCAGTAGGGAATAAACGTAATATTGGCCTACTACTTTTGTAGGAGCAGTGTTCTGAAAACATTACATCTAACATTCCTTCTTCTAAAGAGTTCATGTCTCTTTTAAGAATTCCTTTAATATATTCTACTTCAGAATCTGTTAAAGTCATTTTAACACCTTATTTTTTTATAGAAATACAAACTTTTTCACCTTCAATGTCCCATTCTTTTATGTGAACATTGTCATCATCATTAGCACTTGAACATTCCTCAATATCTGATATAATTAAGGAATTAGCTCTAACTTCATTAGAAACAAAGTCGCATTGAGGCATTATAAGATCTTTGAATTTAGTGGAGGTTTTAACAACAACTTCAATATTTGCTTCAACATCTAAATCCATGTCTTTTCTCATATCTTGAACTCTTCTAATAAGTTCACGTGCCATTGCTTCTTGCATAATCTCAGGAGTAATGTTAGTATTTACAAAGACATTACCTAATTCAAATTCAGAGCTTACAAAGTCATCAGGAAGTTCACTGTCAAATAATACATCATCATTAGATAATTCAAAGGATTTGTCACCTATTTCAACAACAATAGAACCATTGCTATCTAATTCTTCTTTGATTGCATTGCCGTCAGATTCTTCAAGATACTTTTTAACAATGCCCATATCACCTTTAAGTCTTGGACCTAAAGTTTTTAAGTTTGGTTTTGCATTAAATGAAAGGTTTTCAAATTCAGTGGCTGTTAATACTTCTTTTGTATTGGACTGATCTTTAATAATTTCACTTAAATCATCAATAGCTTTTAGAACCTCTTCATCTTGAGCTACGATTGTAATATCGCTTACAGGCCATCTTAATTTATATCTTGCAATATCTCTTGCTCTTGCAGCAGCCTCAATAACCTCTCTTACAATGTCCATTTTAGCTTCTAGCTCTTCATCAATTGCATCAGCATCATATCCCCAGTCGTTCATATGAATACTTTCTGCAGCTTCACTATCTACACCTAAAACTAAGTTTTCATATATTTCTTCAGTTATATGTGGCGCAATAGGTGCTAAAACATTAATGAGTTTATTTAAAGCCTCATATAAGCTGTAGTAAGCTCCAAGTTTATCAGGATCATCACTTTCAACCCATGTTCTTCCACGGATAAGCCTTACATACCAGCGGCTTAAATCTTCAAGGATGAAATTGTTAATTTTTCTTGTTGCCTTATGGAAGTATAAGTTGTTTAAATCTTCTTCAACATCACGAACAAGACTATTTGCCCTTGATATAATCCATTTATCCTCATTTCTAAGAATAATATCATCTTCAGTTATCTTTGTTGGGTCAAATTCATCTAAAGACATGTAGGTGGTTGAGAACACATATACATTCCAGAGGATATTGAACATTTTATTTATGTTGTTTAATTCATCCCATACAAATTTAAGGTCTTCCCATGGTTTATTAGCCCATAACAAGTAGAATCTTAAAACATCTGCACCATATTTTTCAATAACTTCCTCAGGTGCAACAACGTTTCCTAAAGATTTACTCATTTTCTTTCCATCTTCATCTAATACAAATCCATGCATTAAAACCTTTTTATATGGTGCCCTGTCCATTGCAATTACACCAGTACCAAGTTGAGAGTAGAACCAACCTCTAGTCTGGTCGTGACCTTCTGTAATAAAGTCATAAGGGAACCATTGGTTAAATCCATTATCTTCTTGAGGATAATAAAGTGAAGCCCAACCAGCTACTCCTGAATCAATCCATACATCTAAAACATCAGGTATTCTTTCAACAGTAGCTCCACATTTATCACATTTCATTTTAATTTCATCAACATAAGGTCTGTGAACAAGCTCTTCATCATCAACATCAATTTCATTTAATGCATTTTCCTTAAGTTCAGCTACTGAACCTACTACTTTAAGCTCTCCACAGTCAGGACATTCCCAGATAGGAATTGGAATACCCCAGTATCTTTGTCTAGAAATGGTCCAGTCTTTAGCATTGTCTACCCAGTCCCTAAATCTGCCTTCTCCAGCCCATTTAGGAATCCATTCCACTTTATCAAGTTCATCTAACATTTGTTGTTTAATATCAGTGACTTTAATGAACCATTGTTTAGTAGCTAAGTAGATAATAGGAGTTTTACATCTCCAACAGACCCCATATCTGTGAGTGAGAGTTTCATTTCTAAACATTAACCCTTTTTCAATTAAATCGTTGATAATTTCATCATTAGCTGATTTACAGAATTTACCTGCATATTTTCCTGCATCTTCAACAAAAGTACCACTTTCATCAATTGGGCTGAAAATAGGTAATCCATATTCTTTTCCAACTTCAAAGTCGTCAGGACCATGTCCAGGTGCAGTATGTACAAAACCAGTACCTTCACCAAGTTCTACATGATCTCCCGGTAAGATTGTGTGGACATTATCGATTTCATCAAATTCAACTTGTTTTGGAACTTCACTAGCTAATGGATAGGTATATGCTACTCCAAGTAAGTCTTCACCAGTAACATTTTTAACAATTTCATAGATGACTTCAACTTCTTCGATTACTGTGTCTTCTTCATCTTCATTTTCGGCAGGTATTTTCTTTTTGTGTACAATTTCTGCAGGCCCTAAGACATCTTCAAGAAGGTTTTCAGCTAAAAGTAATATTTCACCATCTTTTTTAACAAATGTGTAGGTGAATTCTGGGTTTACTGCAATAGCTAAGTTAGAAGGAAGTGTCCATGGAGTTGTTGTCCAAACAAGGAAATATTCTGGTAAATCATTATCTTCAAGTAAGGATTCTTTTACAGGAAACTTAACAAAAATAGAAGGATCTTCTTTTTCTTCGTAATCAATTTCTGCTGCTGCAAGTGCAGTTTCACAATGAGGACACCAGCTAATTACCCTTTTATCATTGACAAGTAAGTTTTTTTCATTAGCTCTTTTTAAGGTCCACCAAGCAGATTCCATGTATTTAGGATCAAGAGTCATGTACGGTTTTTCCCAGTCCATCCAGACTCCCAAATCATCAAATTCATGTTCCATAGCTATCTTGTTATCCATTGCAAATTCTTTACATTTATCAACAAAGTTAGCTATTCCAACTTCTTCTTCAATTTCCTGTTTACTTTTAATACCCATTAATTGCTCTACTTTATGTTCAATTGGAAGACCGTGCATATCCCATCCTGCTTGTCTTCTTAAACTGAACCCGTTCATACTTTTGAAACGTAAATAGCTGTCTTTAATTACTTTGTTCCAGGCAGTTCCTAAATGTATTTTTCCACTACAATATGGAGGACCATCTAAAAAGGAATATTGAGGTCCATTTGCTCTAAGTTTATTTACTTTAGAAAACATGTCCCCTTCTTTCCAGAAGTTTTGGACTTTATTTTCTATTTTTTTATGATCATATGACTTTTCTGCCTCTTTTATCGGCATTTTAATTCTCCTTAATTATATAAAATTGATTGAATTATGATAAAAAATAAAAAAAAATATAAAAATTAGAAAGTTCTTGCATTACCAGCAATTACATCTTGAGCAATGTCAGTAATGTTTTCTAATCCTTCATCAATAATTTTTTCAATATCTGCTTTTACATCTTCTAATTTGCAGCCATCTTCTAAAATAACTTGGGTTGAAGCTGCTTTAGGATTGTCAATAGGTCTACCAATTTGACTTAAAAGCATAATATGAACTTGTTTAACTTCAGGTATTTTTTCTGCAATTTCAGCAGCTATTCTGCTAGCTAAAATGTTATAGATTTTACCTACGTGGTTAACTGGGTTTTTACCAGAAGTTGCTTCCATAGACATTGGACGGCATGGAGTAATTAAACCGTTAGCTCTGTTTCCCCTACCTACAGAACCGTCATCTCCCATTTCAGCAGAAGTACCAGTTACAGTTAAGAAGTAGCCAGCTTCATCGTCAGAATCTAAATTATCTCCTGTGTTAATAAATACTTCAACATCACGGTTGGTGTATTTAGGAGCAAGTTTTTCAGCTTCTTCTTTTAATACTGCACAAGCTGCTTTATATTCTTCTGGGTTTTTAACATATTTATCCACCATACCACAGCAGATAGTTAAAGTGATTTTATCTTTTTCTCTTAATCCCATTACTTTAATATCTTCACCAGTAGCAGGATATTTTTTAGTAAATTCTTTGGAGTTGAATAATTCTTCAGTTGCTAAAACTAAGGATTCAGTTTCAGATAAAGGAGCAAAACCTACACCAAAAGAAGTATCGTTAGAGGAAGGAATAGCACTTTCCCTGTCGAATACGTTAACTAGGTCTCCAGAACCTCTACCTATTTTACATTCAATAACAGTGTCTAATTCAACATCTAAATTGACGATGTTTTCTTTTAACCAGTCTTTAGCTGCTTTAATAGCTACTCTTTCAAGAGGGAAATGATATTCAACACCATTTTCATCTACATAATCGTGAATTCCCCTACCAGTCAAAAGAATGTCAATAGGTTTTCTTACACTTCCTCCACCAAATTTAGGATCAGAGTCTCCAGCAGTGATTTGAACTTCATCTGTGTTGTGGTGGAGAATGTTACCTTCACCTAATTTTTCTTCATACATTTTACATAAAGCATTACTTACAGATTGAGCAATACCATCACTGATACTGTCTGGGTGTCCTATACCTTTTCTTTCAACGATTTCAATTTCTAAGTCTTCGATATAAGTTTGGTTAAGTTCAGAAACAAAAATATTATCTCTCATTTTATCAACACACAATCAATAATTAAAATATTATAATGATATATGTTTTAATTTAGATAATAAATAAATGTTGTCATAAATTAGATGATAAACAAAATGTAAACTTTTTTCAACTCGATATTACTATCAATATTCAATTTTAAAATTGATATTAAACAAGAGCTTTATTTAAAAAAAAAATAATTAGATTAAACCAAAAAATCCGAATACAAGTTACCATTCTCATTATACAAATAATCTCTTCTTAAAAAAACAACAAAAAATGGAAAAAAAGAAAGACAGTGCATATCCAGCAAGAGTAATAAATGAGGACCCTTCTAGAAGGAATATTGAAACTACAAGAATAGTGAATAATATTCCACCAAATAAAAAGAGAAATGCTTTTGCTTCGTAATATACATGATTTTCACCAAAATCAGAATTAAATCTAATATATCTTTCAAATATTGGTTTAAAAATAAAAAATATCAAATACAAGAGATATAATCATAACTGAAGCAAATAATACATTAAACCCATAACCAATTAGATAACTTCCAATGATTGCATAGAAAATACCTACCACTATTCCTAAAACTGAACCTATAACCGATTGAATAATCAATTCCCTATAAGTTAAACTGTTCAATGGTTTTTTTTAAGAAAATTAAAATGTTTTTCATCCATACACAACACATAATCTAAGTTCTGGCGAATTTATGAATTATTACCTTTCCAGAATCAACTTACTAATTTTCAAGCAGTAATGCATTCTTTAATAAAATATTAACTTTATTTAAATAAATAATTTTTTAAATAAATCTTTTAAATCCACAACTAGCTAATAAGATGTGTTTAAAATAAACAACTAAAAACAAGTATCTTCTAAATTAAAAGCTGACAATTCAAAATCAATTTCACAAAAACAGCTGATAAAAACTTAAAATAAATAAAAAATAAGAAAATATAGTAATGGCAACCATAATATACAACAAAACAACTGACAAATTAATTCACATAAGGCTAAAATTTGCAGATAGCTATTTTCAGCGATTAAAGGGTTTAATGTTTAAAAAAAATATTAATTATGCTCTTGTAATTAAAACTAAGTACTCTTCGGCAATTCACACATCCTTTATGAGGTTTCCCATTGATGTTTATTTCTTAGATGAAAATAAGAAAATTTTTGAAATAGCTACATTAAAACCTTGGAGTAAATATGAACCTTCAAAGAATGCAAGATATGTTCTTGAAGTTAAAGCAAATTCACTGAAAGATAAATTAAAAAAAGGAGATGAGATAGAATTTGTTTGTGAAAATAGCTAAATGTAATTTAATAGATCATGTGGATGTTCCACAATTTCGATTTCATCTATTTGAGCTAGTTTTTTAGTATTTTCAATATCTATATCTCTCATATAAATTGTTATAATTTTACCTTCGGATATTGCTCCATATTGACAGCTGTCCTTACATAATCCACAGCCAACACATTTCATTAGATCTATTTCCTTAGCTGGGATGATAGCATCATTTTCACAGGTAATAGCTGCAATACATTCATCACAATTTTGACATTTCTCCAATTCAAGCTTGGAAGGTAAAACTGTATCAACAGGTCCTGGATGAATATCTACTGGAACCATAACAGTTTTTACAGCTCCTTTTCCTGCCTGTGCAACTGCATTAGTAACTAAAGAGTCTGCAATTCCATGGACTATCTTAGCAACTGTATTTGCTGTTGCAGGAGAAACAATAAGTAAATCATACTTACCTAAAGATAATCTTCCAGTAATAGGGTAACTGAACTTCTGATTTGAATCAGTAGCCAGTTCCCTGTATCTGCCGCCAGTAATGTTTACAATGCGTTCATAAAGTCCATACATTTTAAGAACTTCTTCACTAGCAGCAGAAAGGAATATAGTGACATCATGATTCTTAGATAACTTTTCAGCTACTTGAACTGATTCATTAAGTAAATGACCTGCTCCAGTAATTGCAAATCCAATTCTCATAATATCCTATAATTTATGTACTTGATAACCGTCTTTTTCTGAGAATGCATAATGAACAGTTGTGTACTGGTTCATAAATTCAGTTACATCATCTTTTATGTCTTTTTTATCTACTGCAACTGCTTTAATGAACTCTGCAACTTCTTCCATTTCTTTTTCTTTTAAACCTCTTCTAGTGATTTCCTGAGTACCTATTCTGATACCAGAAGGATTGTCACTGTTATCTACGTCATCACCAGGGAAAAGGTTTTTATTTAAAATAACATTATTATCAGCTAAATCTTTTGCAATGTCTGATGCTGATCTAATATTAGAAACATTCATAGCTAATTGGTGAGATTCGGTAAATCCTAAATCTTCACATAAAACATCAAATCCTAATTCATAAAGGCTTTGAGCTAAAGCTTGAGCGTTTTTGATGGTTTGTTTAGCATAAGCTTCACCAAATTCTAACATTTCTGCATTAGCTACAGCAAGACCTGCTAAATGGTGAAGGTGATGGTTACTTACAACACCAGGGAATACTGCATTATCAATTACCTCTTTATGTTCAGCATGAGATAAGATGATTCCTCCTTGAGGTCCTGGGAAAGTTTTATGAGTACTTCCCATCATTAAGTCTGCTCCTTCAGCTATTGGTTGTTGGAATTGGCCTCCAGCAATTAAACCTAATACATGAGCTCCATCGTACATGATTTTTGCTCCAACTTCATCAGCTGCTTCACGAGCTTCTTTAACAGGATGAGGGAATAAGAAGAGACTTCCACCAAAGAGAACAATTTTTGGTTTTTCTTCTAATATTTTTTTATTCATTGCATCAATGTCAATGTTCATTATTTCAGGATCAAATGGAGAAGAGATAGTTTTTAATCCACAGATACCTGCAGCACTTACTTTAGCGTGAGAAATATGTCCACCATTAGGGACTTCTAAAGCCATTAATTTATCCCCATAATTAGAGAATGCAAAGAATGATGCTAAATTTGCAGTAACTCCAGAGATAGGTTGTACATTTGCATAGCTAACATTGTACAATTTTTTAGAGGATTCAATAGCTAAATCTTCTATTTCATCAACATATTGACATCCTTCATATAATCTTTCATGAGATTGTCCTTCAGCATATCTGTGCTCAAAATCAGATGCAATAGCTTCAGTTACCTCAACACTAGTAATATTCTCACTAGCAATAAGATTGATACTATTTCTCATATAAGCAGTATGTTTTTCAATAATATTTTCAATTTTATGTAGTTCATTTTCATACTCAGACATTATAACACCTATTATCCAATAAATAATGTATTATTATACACTTATATTGGCAATTCTATATTATAATGTTTGTGAAAATAAGTCCTTAAATGGAATATATTGAAAATCAGTTGAATTAAAAAATAGCTAGTTAATGTAAAAATTATGATTTAAAAAAAGAAAAAAAAGAAAGGGAATAATCACTAGGATTATTTACCCACATCTTCAAGAGCAGCACTAATTTGTGCCATAATTTGATCGGTTTTAAAGTGTTGTTGATCCATAGCACCGGAAGGACATGCTCCTACACAGGTACCGCATCCTTTACATAATGCAACGTTAATTTCAGCATGGGAAGATGCGTCATCTCCAACAATTGAAACTGCACCGTAAGGACATAATTCAACACATACTTCACAAGCACCACAAACAACTTCGTCGGTACGAGCTACGATAGGTTCGATTTCTACTTCTCCTTTAGCCATTGGGATTGCTGCTCTGGATGCTGCAGCGGAACCTTGTGCTACGGAGTCAGGAATATCTTTAGGACCTTGAGCTACACCAGCAACGTAAACACCGTCAGTTAAGGTGTCAACAGGTCTGAGTTTAGGGTGAGCTTCCATGTAGAATCCGTCGGAAGATTTGGAAATACCTAAGGTTTGTCTTAATTCTTCGGATCCTTCAGGATGTTCAAGACCTACACTTAATACAACTAAATCATAGGTGTATTCAGTTACTTTACCGAGTAAGGTGTCTTCAGCTCTGATGGTTAAGGTTAAGTCATCGTTTTCGATGATTTGAGCTGGTTTACCTCTTAAGAACTCAATACCGTATTTTTCTTGGGAAGTTTTGTAGAACTCTTCGAATCCTTTACCGAATGCACGGATATCCATGTAGTAACAGGTTACTTCGGTGTCAGGTTCGTGGTCAATACATAATTGAGCGTTTTTCATGGAGTACATACAACATACTCTAGAACAGTAAGGTTTACCGATTTGTTCATCTCTTGAACCAACACAGTGGATGAATGCTACACGTTTAGGTTCTTTACCGTCAGATGGTTTAATTACGTGACCTTCAGTAGGACCAGATGCGTTAATCATCCTTTCAATTTCCATACCAGTAATTACGTTAGAGTAACGTCCGTATCCATATTGATAGATTTCAGTTGGGTCGTATGGGTCGTAACCAGTTGCTGCAATAATAGTACCAACTTTTAACTCAATTTCTTCAGCTTCTTGTTGATGGTTTACAGCACCACGTTCACAGATTTGGTCACAAAGCATACATTCGATACAGTAATCTTTATCAATGGTTGCACATAATGGTACAGCTTGAGGGAATGGGATGTAAGCAGCTTTTACCATACCGATACCTTCGTCGTAGTAGTTAGGTATTTCGATAGGACAAACTTCTACACAAGATCCACATCCTACACAAAGTTCTTCATCGATGTATCTTGGTTTTTTCTCTACAGTTACAGTGAAGTTACCGATGTATCCGTCTACATGTTTAACTTCAGCGTAAGTAATTAAAGTAATGTTTTCGTGTTTGGAAGTATCTACCATCTTAGGTGCGAGAATACACATGGAACAGTCAAGAGTTGGGAAAGTTTTATCTAATTGTCCCATTCTTCCACCAATGGTAGGGTTTCTTTCAACCATGTAGGTTTCGAATCCCATATCACCTAAATCTAAAGCAGATTGGATACCAGTTACTCCACCACCAATAACGAGAGCTCTGTTGTCTACTGCTACTTTGGTTGCTTCTAATGGTTCTAATAATCTAGCTTTAGCTACAGCCATACGGGTTAAATCTTTAGCTTTTTCAGTAGCTGCTTCAGGTTCGTTCATGTGTACCCAGGAGTCTTGTTCCCTTAAGTTTGCAAATTCAAATAAGAATTTGTTTAATCCTGCTTCTTCTACACATCTACGGAAAGTAGGTTCGTGAAGACGAGGGGAACATGCTGCTACAACAACTCTGTTTAAGTTGTGTTCTTTAATATCATCTTGGATTAATAATTGACCAGGGTCAGAACACATGTATTTGTAATCTTTTGCTACAACAACATTTGGTAATGTCTTAGCATATTCAGCTACTTCAGGACAGTTTACTACTCCACCGACGTTTACACCACAGTGACAGACGTAAACACCAATCCTTAATTCTTCATTATTTTTATTTTCTTCTGCCATTCTATAATCACCTTGTACAAGTTGTGACAATTCATTATCTAAGTTAATAAAAATTATTTCCTAAAAAAAGTTTATTCTAATATTTTTATAACGTTAGATATTACTAATGTAGTAGGAACACTCTTATAAAGGTTTCTAATAGAAACTTGGAGTAAAGTATATATATAATAAAAAATCCATCCCCTTTAAATAGATTAATATAAAAAAGGACTTAAAACAGTTAAAATTTAGGTAAATAAAAAAGTATAAAAAAGAATTAGGTAAAACTAAAAGAAAAAACAGCTGAAAAAAAATTAAAAAATGCCTATAATAAAGAGATAATAATAGGCAATGTAACTAGTGAAAATACAGTGTTCATCAGTATACAATCTGATGTTAAATGATAATCCAAACCATAATTAACAGCTAACATTAATGACAACATACCTGAAGGCATTGCTGCTTCAACAATTGCAATTGTATACTCATACCCAGTAAAGTGGAAGACAGTAACAAATGCAAACATAACTATTGGGAAAATGAAAAGTTTCATTATAGATGTGAAGCAAACCATGTCCTTATTCCATTTTAAACCACCAAGATTAATGGATAAACCTAAAGAGATCATAATTAATGGAATAGCACCATCACCTAGATAGTTAACAACATTGTCAACTACTGGACCAATCGGAATATTGTATAAATTAAATATAATACCTAAAACAACAGCCCACAATGGTGGAAAGAGCAGTATGTCTTTAACTGCAGCACGAGGAGTTCCTCCAAATTTAAGAACTAACAATAAGGATAGAATTAAAAATATAGATGTAGTACCTAAATCACAAAATATTGCTCTTAAAAATCCTGCATCTCCAAAAACACCTAAATTAACAGGATATCCCATAAATGCAGTATTTGCAATCATTACAGTAACTAAAACACTCCAAAGTCTCTTATCTTCAAATCCTAATTTTTTAAGAATAATAAATGATATTATACCAACAATAAATGAAGAACAAATAATAGCAATAGGTAGAACACCTAATTTATGAATTGCACTTAAATCTGCAGAAAAAAGTGCAGAAAAAATCATACATGGTAATAAAATATTCATTACTATTTTATTCAATGGTGTAATATCATCTTCAGATAAAAAATCAAGACGTTTTAGGATATAACCTAAAGCAATCATTATAACAATAGATAAAATAGTAATCTCAATTTCATTCATAAAAAACCCTTTACAAAATTAATTTACAATTAATATTATGTAATGGGTAGTATATAAAAAATTTGTATAAAAGAAAAAAAAGAAGAAATATTGAAGAATTAATCTACAATACCATCACTAGTAATTTTAAAGACACATTCACCTTCTGGAAGGTGAGGGCTGTCTACTAAACGAGCAATTCTTTTACCAGCAAGCCCTTTTTTGAGCCAAATCCTATAAGTAGAAGCATGCCCTAAAACATGCCCCCCAATAGCTTTTGTAGGACTTCCAAAGAATGCATCAGGTTTAGCTTGAACTTGGTTTGTTATGAAAACTGCAACATTATAGGTATTAGCTATTTGTTGAAGAGCATGTAAATGTTGATTTAATTTCTGTTGTCTTACAGCTAAAGATTCCCTACCAACATATTCTGCTCTGAAATGAGCCATAAGAGAATCAACAATAACTAATTTAATATTATTACCTTGTTGGATTAATTCATTGATGCTTTCAGCCATTAAGATTTGATGAGAAGAATTGAAAGCACGAGCAATATGAATATTACTTAAAACTTCTTCATGATCTAATTCAAAACCATCAGCAATTTGAATAATCCTTTCTGGACGGAAAGTGTTTTCAGTATCAATAAATACACATTGTCCTTCAAGACCACCTTGTTCAATAGGTAATTGGACAGTAACAGCTAATTCATGAGAAATCTGACTCTTACCAGAACCGAACTCACCAAATACTTCAGTAATAGATTGAGTTTCAATTCCACCACCAATTAAATCATTGAATCCTTGACTTCCAACAGATATACGGCCAACTTCTTTTCTTCTTTCAGAAACATCTAAAGCTGTTTCAAATCCTATTTTTTCAGATTTACGAGCTGCTTCAATAACTTTTTCAGCTACACCTTCACCAATTTCGGCTTTTACAGCTAATTCTTTAGCAGTAGCAGTAGCTAATCTCATCATATCTGCAAAACCAGCATCTCTAAGTTTTTCTGCAGTTTTTTCACCAACACTTGGTAAATCTTCTAATTCCACCATAATAATCATTCCTTAGTAATATTTATCTAAAATTTTTTTAGGACTAAGTCTAACTTCCTCATTATATTCATCAAATCTAACATTGGCAATAACTTCCATAGTCATTCCACTTAAATCATCAAGTTTTCCTTCAAATATTCCAACACCTTCTTCTTCAACATAGCTAATAATTTCCTCTTTATCCATTTCAAGAAGTTCTTCAACTAAATTATCAAAGAAAGTGATTTGTACCTCCCCAGTATCATCTTCAAATCTTCCAGAAAGCATTAAAAGATAATTAGGTTCATCAATAACATCTCCACAGAAACTACAAACTGCACCATCATCATTTTCAGAATCAGGTTCTAATCTATTTCCACAGCTAGGACATTTAGCAAGAAGTATATTGTTTGAAGGGTCTTTAAATACTCCAGTTATGCGGACATTACGATCATCATCTTCAAGAGCATTAATTTCTTTTTGTGGGTAAATAGTTTCTCTTAATTCATCAGGAGTTGGTAAAGAGTCAATTTCTTCATCAGAAGGGTCAAGAATAGAAGTGTTTCTTGTAGTTCCTAATTCAAGATGATCTTCATTATATAAAACTCTTGGATTTTCAAGTTTGATAGGGTCATCAACTTCCAAAGGCATTTCAGCATTATCATCCCACAATGCAAGACGAATAGAACCAGTAGCATCAGCTATTTCAATGTTTCTAACAACCCCTCTAGAACCATCATCTCTTTCAAATTCACGAGGATCATAAACCTCTATAATCCTTGCAATAACTTTAATATCTCTATCATATTCATCTAATTCATCAATACTTTTATAAGTGTAAATATCTTCTTCAAGTTCTTCAAAAGATGGAATATTATATTTTGCAGCTATTTCTTCATCTAATTCAATGATTCTAGAAGAAGCGCCAACATTTAAGCTAACATCCATTTCTCCAAGTCTTGTTCTGGCATTTTCAATTAAATAGATTTTACCTAATTTATAATTGTCAGAAGCCTTATCACCCCATAAAGCTAATTCAGCTTTACCAGTTCCATCTGCAAGTAAAATTGAACGTACTACGCCAAAGTTACCATCATCTCTTTCAAATTCCCTAGCTTCATGAATTACCATCATTCTTCCAATAACATCTCTTTCTAATCCATCATCATCAGATTCCTGGATATATTCAAGAGTTACAGGATGTAAAGATGATTTAATCTCTTCAAAAATAGCTAAACGTTCTTCATCAACAGGAGGATTTAAAACAATCTGAGTATTCCAATTGGTATTAATAGAATAACCGCTTACTGTATATTCATCAGACCTTTCAGTACAATCAATGATTTTTACAATGTCTCCTTTATTTAAATCAATTTCAACATCATCTCCCCAAAGAGTAACCCTAATTTCACCAGTACCATCAGCTATTGAGAATGACCTTAATTTACCTTCACTACCATCATTACTTCTTATAAATGTTTTAACATCCTGAAGTTTTGTTACAACACCTAAAACAGTTATATTTTGCATTTCTTGATAGTCACCAATAGGAGTGATATTTTCTTCAAAATCAGGAACATCAAAATCTCCTTTAATTATTCTTCCATCCCAATGAGTTAAAGAGATTCCATCTCTGTTTTCTCTTGGAACAGCACCTACAATTTTAATAGTGTCTCCATCATGAAGCTCTAAAGAATCAATTAAGTCAACATTCTTATTCCATAAAGTATAAGAGATTTTTCCAGTGCTATCTTGAAGTTCTAAAGATGCAACTTTACCTTCCCTTCCATTTTTCTCATAAGAACGAATATTAGGGATTTTGATAATTCTAGCAATGATATTATAAGTAACATCTTCTGCAAATTCAATATCTTCAATATTAGTTATTACTTCATTGTATTTTGGGAAGTTAGGACACTCCTCTTCAGTTAAACGTTTAACAGTAGATCTGCGTTTTAAACTACCTTCAAGGCCAGAATATCCTTTTCTAATATCAATATCAATAATTTTAATAAGGTCTCCTTCGTTGTATTCTTTTAAAAGTCTAATGTTTTCAGTCCAAAAAACAACTTTAATAGAACCAGTATCATCAGCAATTGTTAAATTACAAAGTTTACCATCCTTATTTTTACTTTGGAATGATTTAGGATTAGACATCTGCATAATCCTACCAGCAATATTTACATCCCTACGTTGATCTAACAATTCATCAATTTTAATAATGTCACTGTCTTCATCACTAGTAATCTGATCAACATCTTGTTCAGAGGATAATTTACCAATTATCATCTCAGCAGCAGACATTTCATTATAAAAAGGATTATCTTCATTTTCTTCCATTAATAATTCAATTTTTTTAAGGAAGTCTTCTTCAGAAATTTTATCTTTGACTTTTTCATATTCATTTCTTAAATTTTCTTCCATACCAAAACCCCTCATTGTAAGTTAATTATAATTTTAACTATGTGAGTATATAAATTATAAGTGACCCCATTTGAAAACTAATTTATTAAAAAAAATTTTATTTTTATAGACTAAAATTAGTAGATATTAGTTAATAAATTTTAATTAAAGGCATAAAAATGAAAAAATGAAAATGTGTTAAAGAATCAATAAGCATTAGGATTCTTTTTTAAAGCTGTTTTAATCATTATTCCTAAGTCTAAACCCATATGCCAGTTTTCTACATACTCAATATCATATTTTATACGTTTTTTAATTGAAGTATTTCCACGGCATCCATGGATTTGAGCCCATCCTGTTAAACCGGGTTTTACTTGATGTTTAATCATGTATTTTGGAATTGTTTCTTTAAAATCTTCAACAAAGTAAGGTCTTTCAGGTCTAGGACCAACAACACTCATATCTCCTTTTAAAACATTGAAAAATTGAGGAAGTTCGTCAATACTATTTTTTCTAATGAATGAACCAATTTTTGTTTTCCTAGGGTCATCTTCAGTTGTCCATTCAGATTTTTCCTCATTAGGATCCTGAACTTTCATACTCCTAAATTTATACATTGTAAAAGGTTCACCATGATATCCAATTCTTTCCTGTTTAAATATAATTGGTCCTTTAGAAGTTAACTTGATTAAAATAGCTGTAATAATCATTATTGGAGAAGTAATAATAATAGCTATAATAGCAACTGTATAATCAGTAATTCCTTTTAAGAGTTTGTTGAAACTGTCATCTAATGGAACATATCTGATGTTAATAATCGGTAAATCTTCAATCATGTCCACAGATGGTCTTGCTGGGAAATATTTATAGTAATCAGGAATAATCTCTGCTTTTATCCCTACTTTTTCACAGCTATTTACCAATCCATCAATACGATAATAATATTTTAAAGGAATAGCTAAAACAACACGGTCAAATGTGTTTTTTTCTAAAATATCATCTAAATCATTAAATGAACCAATAATCTTACTGCCTTCAATTTCCATCCCTACCCTATTGGCACGCCCTAAAAAACCTGCAACTGAAAAACCAAGGTATGGATTATTTCTTATTTTTCTTGCAAAGTTAAAAGCCAGTTCATTATCACCAACAACAAGAATATGCTTTAAATTCTTATTATTGGAACGTAAATGTCTTAATGCACTTCTAACAATAAATCTTTCAACAATACCAAAAAATGCTCCAACAAATGCTAAAAGAAATAGCATAATCCTTGAAAAGTTTGGTTGATTTATAATAAATAAAATAGCTACAAGAACTACAAAGGCAACAATATTAACCTTTATTATCTGAGTAGCCTCATTAAATATAGTTTTATGAGTCCTAAATGGCTTATATAAACCAAAAGAAAAATACAAAATCAAATAAGTCGGTAAAACAGCAAGAACTAAAAAAAGAGCATATTGTTCAAAACCTAAATGCCCCCCAATAGGTCCAAAAAGAGTTGTTTTAAATCTAAGCCACCATGCACACAACAATGATACACATATAACAAATGCATCTAAAACAACAAAAGCTGCATTTAATACTCTCTGATTTTGTTTAATCATAGGAATCTCCTAAAAATCGTTGTGTAATTTTTTAGCTTTAATGATATATATAATTTACATTATTTGCCTTTAAATAAGTTTAAAAACAGTTTTAAAATACATAAAATAACTATACCTAGATAAACTAAGCCATTAATAAAAAATGAATTGTTATTAGCCAAGTGTTTCTTATAATAAATATACATAGCCCTATAAAATTCATAGATTAATTTTGATTTCTGTTTTTTGCTGCTGGCTCCTTTATAATGAATTATTTTAGATTTACCAAAGTATACAATTTTCCAACCTGCTTTTTTTATACGATAGCACAAGTCAATATCTTCACCATACATGAAAAAGGTTTCATCAAGCCCTCCACCAATATCTTCCAATGCAATTTTACGTATAAACATAAAAGCACCAGTTAAACAGTCAATTTCATAAATTCCATCATCATCAAGTTCATCAAGATTATAATTATCATTTTTATTCTTTGTAGGAATATGAAAGAGCCTGTAAAAAGCATTTTGAGGATTTGGAAAACTGCGTCTGCAGGCTTTATCCAATTCTCCAGATTCCAGAAGAACCTGACATCCAGTAGCACCAACATCTTTGTTTTCTTCCATGTAATTATAAATTTTATCTAAAGAGTCATCTAAAACAACAGTGTCAGAGTTTAAAAGAAGAACATATTTACCTTTAGCTTTTTTAATAGCTAAATTATTACCTGCTGCAAACCCATTATTCTCTTTCGAAGCTATGAATTTTACTTTATCTTTGAAATCTTTTTGAAGTTTAACTAAACTGTCATCTTTAGATGCATTATCCACTACAATTACTTCATAGCTAAAGGAATGAGGCTTATCTATAATAGAGTTAATAGTGTCCTTTGTTAATTGATAAGTTTGATAATTTATAATAATTATTGAGCAGTCCATGTTATCCTATCTTTTTAAAAGTTTAAATGTGTTTTTAATTAGTTCATATTCGATTTTAAAGTAATTTTTCCAGTTTTTAGATTTGAATTCGACTTTTTTAATTTTATTTCTTGTTTTTAAACCCTCTTTAAGACCTTCTAAATAAATAGGGCCAAAACCTTTCTTTAAAAAGAATAGATATTTTATTAAAAAGCCTAAAAATAAAAATAAAATATTAACAATCTTTTGAAGTGTTGGAAGATTCTTGTAAACAACCAAAACATTATTACGGGCAGCTAATCTTACTTTAAATTCATTATATTGGCTTCCAGTAGTTGCACTTCCTATATGGTAAACAATTGCATTTGGACAGAACAGGTTTTTATAACCATTAATTCTTGCCCTATAACCTAAATCAACATCTTCCATATAAGCAAAAAATTCACTGTCAAATCCACCCAATTCTTCAAGTAAATCTTTCCTATACAATGCAGCTCCTGCACATGATGAAAAAACCTCTGAAACTTCAATAAACTTGTTTAAATTCTGATTATTTCCTCTTTTTTTAGTATAAGCAAGTAAAGTATAATCATCACCTGCATCATCAATTAATTCAGGGTTATTAAACTGAACCATTTTAGAAGATACTGAAAATATCCTCTCCTCAGTATTTAAAAGATTTAATAACTCTAAAATAGCTGATTTTTCAACAACGGTATCATTATTTAAAGAAAAGATGTAATCATAACGGGCTTTTGAGATTCCTTGATTTACTGCCTCTGCAAATCCTAAATTTTGACTATTTTCAATTAGAACAATTGGAAAATCTACCTTTTCACGGTAATTTCTAATAAATTCCTGACTGCCATCCCTAGATCCATTATCTACAATGATTACCTCACCAATTTCATTGGAATTTTTAATTAAGGATTCAAAGTAGGCATATAAAAAATCTTTTCCATTATAATTAGGAGTTACTACAGAAACTTTCATAGAAATCATATACTCTTTTTAAATTTCATCCACATTTTATAATATATTTTAGGATTTAATAAGAATAGCTTTATTTTTAGTGAAAATTTAAAATTTCCTTTAAACTGAGATAGTTTATTAAATAAATTCAGTTCCTTCATTTTCAGCACTACATCATCAAAAGAGTATCCATTATAAAAGAAATAGTTCATATTTCCAAAAATAGCTCTGGGAATCCTATTATGTATTATTTCATCAGCTAGATTATCATATCCTCTATTTTTATAATAATCTACAATATTATCAAGTGTTTCAACAAAATTGAATCTTTTAAACTCTGCAGTTGAAGTAGCTGAGCCTTCATGCTGCAAATAGAAATAAGTTGCTTCACTGCAAACTCCAACAGTTTTTCCATGAATTAAAGCTTTAAGTGCAAATTCTGTGTCTTCCCCATAGATTACATCAGTGCTGAACTTAATGTTATTCTCTTTAATTAAGTTGGAAGGATAAATTAATTGACAAAAACTAAAAGGAAAAGTCATATTAAGTTCTAATTTAATTAACTCTTCACAGGACATTTCATTAGCTAATGTATAATCTTCAGTTAGGTGTTCTCCTTTTGAATTTACCTTAAACATCTTAGTTAATGCAAAATCATGGTTTTTAACAGCATTATAAAGGCAGTTGATATGATTTGGAGAAATATAATCATCATCATCTACAAAAATGAAATATTCGCCCCTGGCAACTTCCATTCCAGTATTACGTGCTGCACTTACCCCTTTATTTCTTTGATAAACCAATTTATAAGCTACTGGAGATTTTGATAAGATTTCCTGTGCTTTTTCAAGACCATCATCATCAGATCCATCATCAACAATTATTATCTCATAATCTTGAAAGTTTTGATTAATTAAAGATATAATTGTTTTTTCAATATGCGCTGAAGCATTAAAAAGAGGCACAATAACACTAACTTTAATATCCATAGTTATTCCTCCAATATAAAATCAACAATCCTTTTTGAAGAGTTTCCATCCAGGTAATCAAATTGCATTTTTAAAAATGAATTATGCTTTTCAGTATTATAACTTCCTTCTTTAATTAATTTAATTAGCTCATCATCAGTTTTAACAATATCTCCCGGAACATTACTTTCAAAATCATAGTAAAATCCACGGTCTTTAGTTAAATATCTATCATAATCATAAGTGAAAAATATAATTGGCTTATTCAATAATGCAAATTCAATCATAATAGATGAATAATCAGTTATTAATAAATCAGAGATTAACATTAATTCCTGTTCATTTTTATAGCCACTTACATCAATAAAATCAGCTTTTGTGTCAATATCTCCTTTAAAAAATTGATTGATTTTTGGATGTAATCTTAAAGCAAGAACATATTCCTCTGAAAGATCATTGTTAAATTTTTCCAAATTCAAATAGTTGAAAACATTATTATCCTCTTCATTATCCCTAAATGTAGGAGCATATAAGAGGATTTTCTTATTTTTAGCTATAGGATATCTCTCATCAAAATTCTCTCTCAACTTTTTGATGTCTTTATCTTCAAAGTAATAGTCAGTTCTTGGAATTCCAAAAGATTTTATTTTATTTTCATCTATTCTAAAAGCATCCCTGTAAAAGCCCTTAATATTTTCAGAGGTGATGAATAGATAATCTGTTTTCTTGCTTGCTTTAGCTATAACAGCTATTTCTTCTTTATTATCACTTGAAGAAGCTGCAAATTTTTTAAAAGCACCAGGGGCATGCCAAAGCTGGAAAATTTTAGAATCCTTATTAAAATTCATAAATGCAATAGCTAAAAAATTATCATTTAGGAAAATATACTTTGATTTGGCAAGTTTTTTTATATTGGAAATAGATAAGCTATTTTTATTGAAAAAAACAAAATCAAAATCTCCTCTTTTAGAAAATTCTCTTTTAATATATTGAAAATTTCCCTTAAAGGAATTTTTATCATCTACAACAAATGCTATTTGATTATCATTAACCTTAGACTTTGAAAAAAGATTAAAAATAAATCCAAATATTTTGTGTTTAAAGTACATATACAATCTTAAAACTCTATATTTTGACGTTCTTCTTCAGTTGCATGTTCAGCTGCTTCAACATAAGCTTTACAAACATCTTTAGCATTACCATCCATGATTAATTTGCCTTTATCTAACCAGATAACCCTATTACAAATAGTTTCAATCGTTCTTACAGAGTGAGATACAAGTAAAACAGTTGTTCCAGACCTCATCATTGACCTAATTTTATCATAACTTTTTTTCTGGAATTTCACATCCCCTACAGATAAGACTTCATCTAAAATCAATATTTCAGGATCAACAATAGTTGCAACTGAAAAACCTAATTTAGCTATCATACCAGAGGAATAATTCTTAATAGGTAACTCAATAAACTCTTCAAGCTCTGAGAATTCTACGATTTCATCATATTTACTTTGTAAAAATTCTTTGGAATATCCCAAAATAGCCCCATTTAAAAATATATTCTCCCTACCATTATAGTTATGATCAAAACCAGCTCCTAATTCTAAAAGAGGTGCTACTTTACCTTCAATTTCAATTTCGCCTTCAGTAGGTTTTAAAACACCTGACAATACTTTAAGCAATGTACTTTTACCTGCTCCATTAAATCCTATTAAACCGACTCTTTCACCTTTATTAATAGTAAATGAAACATTTTTTAAAGCTTTAAATTTTTCTTTAGATTTAATTTCCCTTTTAAGCCATTTAATAACATATTCCTTAAGATTGTCGATTTTTTCTTGAGCCTTTTCAAATTCCATTGAAACATTATTAACTTCAATAGCTGTTTCTTGATTTAAAAGTTGATATTCTTCATCGTCTTCAAGTTCAACAGACCATTTTAAAAGGACATCCTCATATTCATTGATTCCACAATCATATCCTTCAGGATGCACTTCTACATAGAATTTATCTCCACTTCCAAAAACATCATGATAACAATTTAAAAGTTTAATACCTTCGGACTTACATCTAAATATTAATCTTAATCTGTTCATTCCTTTTTTCTTTGAACCAATATTCCAGACATATTCATTAGGGTTACTTGTATTTAAGGAATCTTGAGGTTTTTTATTTTTTAAAAGATATTTATCTGGATTGAAATAATATTTAACTAATTCCAATCCATCTGGAACATCAATATAAATTTTCTGTCTTTTTTCAGAACCTACAGTATCCCTAAATAAAATAGAATAAGTAAATTCCTCTCCCACTGCTTTTTGTAAAGGATTGTCCTCTGTAGGATAATAAGAGTTAATCTCATTATTCATTATATATTGTTGGTCTACATAGTCAATTGTGACCCTAACAAAGTCAAAAAATAAAGTTCCATCATTAGGACTTGTATTTTTAGGAAATGATATTTTAACACCGAATTTTTCACTGTTTAAATCATCTGCAGATATTCCACTACCTGCAAAAAATACTGCACTTTCAACAGGTTTATTAAAAGCTTCAAAATTTGATTTTGATGAAAATTTCCCTTTAAGACCTATTAAATCAACAGTTGGTGCTTGAATATCAATATTATCATGCGCTAGATTCTTATGAAAATTAAATCTAATATCAATTGTATTAATTTTTGACCCTTTTGGAATATTAAAATTAAAATTAGTTACAACAATTGAACTAGGAGCATCATCACTTTTAATATTACAATAGGCTAAAGATTCCCAATCATCAATAGCTAAATTATCTAAATCTTGCCATCTTGATGAATTATTAACTTGAACCTGATTAAAGTTTTTAGGATATCTCATTTGAATAGAAATAGGATGACCTCCTATAGATTAAGTACGAATTTATCTTGATATTTATAGAAAACATATATTCCAATAAGTAATGATGCAATTGATGTAATTATCAAATAAAGCAGCGGTCCAGTTGTAGGGAAAATACCTCCCAATACAATATCCCTAACTGATGAAACACCAGCATATAATGGATTTATTGTAAATGCAAACATGAATTGTTGAGGAATAATCTCAATTGGATAGAATAATGGAGTCATAAATGAAAGCAACATTATAAGAACCCCATATAAATACTTTATATCTGTAAAGAAAGTTGTAGCAGTAGCTAATATTAAACCAACTCCAGTTGTTAATACCAATATAAAGAACAATGGAATTGGGAAATAGATAAGTGCTGGATAAAATGGTGCACCAGTAGCTATCATAACCACAACAAGAACTATTAATGATATTAAGAAATTAATAAACTCCGAACATATTATTCCAATTGCAAACATATATTTTGGAACATAAATTTTTTTAATAATTTCAG
The DNA here is from genome assembly GCF_003111605.1 of Methanobrevibacter woesei. Classification (NCBI taxonomy): domain Archaea; kingdom Methanobacteriati; phylum Methanobacteriota; class Methanobacteria; order Methanobacteriales; family Methanobacteriaceae; genus Methanobrevibacter; species Methanobrevibacter woesei. The sequence goes on from NZ_MZGU01000006.1 coordinate 237,944, forward strand.
AATTCCCCTTAATGGAATCCATAGCTCCTTGGGTCGCATTTGCAAATAAATCAAATACTAATTTACCGCTTAAAAGATAAACAGGGAAATTTTCAATAGATCCTGCAAAAATTAATGAAAATACCATAGTAAGTACAATCATAGATAATAAAGGATTTAAAAAACTCCAAAATAATCCTAAAGTGGAGTCTTTATATTTTCCACTAATATTCCTTTTTATAAGTTCTGTTAGTAAAAAGGTATATTTAGAAAAATTTTGTACAATATGATTATTTTCAAACATAATTCGACCAACAAAATAACTACTTAAATTAATGAATAACTATATCTTAAAAATCTATTATAAAAATATTGTTTAATGTTTAAAAATACTTTTTATTTTTGATTTGAACTCCCTAACTTTCTTAATTCTTATAATGTTTCTGAGAATTTTTTTATAATCATCATTTAAAATGGGTTTAGTTAAAGAAGACAGCTGTTTTTCATTGAAATTTGGTGTTATTTGAATCTGTTTTTTAAATAAAGGATTAATATACTTAATTAATTCAAGTTTATCATTATTAGATATATTACTGCTTCCTAAACTTAAAATCCAGTAAATAAAATGCCTTCTAAAAATATTTGAGAAATATATTTCCTTATTTAATTCAATTAAAAGTTTATCAATCTTATAATAACCTTTAATCATATTTTCAAATGTTTCTCTCTTTCTTAAATGAATTGTGGACTTATCATCCCATGAATCACGTATCCTGTAGTTGTAACTATAGAAATCATCCAAATATATAATTTTATCAGCTAAAAACAAAATATGAATATAGAATTCAAGGTCTTCTGCAAGCATTCCCTCAAGAAAACGAATATTATTTTTTATAAGAAATTCTTTTCTAAATAATTTAGTCCAAATTGAAGGACCAATCTCAAATAATCTTAAATCATCAGATATGTTACTAACTTCTGCCCTTCCACCATCAAATATTGTTTCTTCCTCAATTTTTATATCATCATAAACTCGATAGTAATTGGAAATAACTACATCAGCATTTTCATATTTTATTTCATTGTACATTATTTCAAAGGCATTTTCTTCATAGGTATCATCATGATCTGCAAAAATAACACACTCACCCTGAGCCAAATCCAAACCAACATTACGCCCAGTACCCGGAAAACCAGAATTAACATCCAAAAAAACAGAAGAAACATTACTATAACAAGAATCAAGCTCCTCCAATAAATCTAAAGTATAATCATCACTAGAAGCATCATCAACAAAAATAACCTCAATATTCTCAAAACCAATAGTCTGACACATAAAAGACTCAAAAGTCTCAACCAAAAAATCCCCAGTATTAAACGTAGGAACAACAACAGATATCTTATATTGTGACATGTTTTACCTTTTAAATTTATTTAACAGTCTTTTAATGCGGCTTTTTCCAGTTTTATCATTAATATTTTCTTGAATATTTTCAAGATAATTACTTTCATCTACAGCTTTTTCAAACTCTCTATTTATAATATGATTAACTAATTTTTTATATTTTCCTTTAAAAAATGGGTCTTCCACATAAAAATTATCAAATATATTATATGATTTCCTAAATAAAATTAATTTATCACTATTTGATAACTTACTTAATACAATCGTATATAGCCAAGAGGTTAAATGAGATTTAAAAATTTTTTTACCATAACTAACCTTATTTTCATCATTGAGCAATTTATCAATTTCATAATAACCATTTAACATTGCTTCAATGTATTTTCTATTTCTAACATGAATTGTAGATTTATCTTTCCCTGAATCCCTAATTTTATAATTATATCCGTAAAAATCATTTAAATAGACGATTCCAGATGCTTTAAAAGAAGCATTAATTGCTAAATGAACATCTTCAGCCAACATTCCCTCAATAAAATTAATCTTATTCTTTTGAAGAAATTCTCTCCTAAACATTCTTGTCCAAATTGCTGCAGGAATTCTTAATAAATCAGGCTCTTCCTTAAAAGAATTAACATTAATTTTCCCACTATCTCCAAATATTGATTTAAATGGAACAGTTCTGTCTGGGAATACTTGATTAAAGTTACAAATCACCATATCTGCATTTTCACTAGCTATTTCATCATACATTATTTCAAAGGCGTTTTCTTCATAGGTATCATCATGATCTGCAAAAATAACACACTCACCCTGAGCCAAATCCAAACCAACATTACGCCCAGTACCCGGAAAACCAGAATTAACATCCAAAAAAACAGAAGAAACATTACTATAACAAGAATCAAGCTC
>NZ_MZGU01000007.1 GCF_003111605.1 Methanobrevibacter woesei
CATGATCTGCAAAAATAACACACTCACCCTGAGCCAAATCCAAACCAACATTACGCCCAGTACCCGGAAAACCAGAATTAACATCCAAAAAAACAGAAGAAACATTACTATAACAAGAATCAAGCTCTTTTAATAAGTTAATAGTGTATTTATCATCGGATGCATCATCAACAAAAATAACCTCAATATTCTCAAAACCAATAGTCTGACACATAAAAGACTCAAAAGTCTCAACCAAAAAATCCCCAGTATTAAACGTAGGAACAACAACAGATACCTTATATTTATCCATTCTTATCACCCATCATTCCATTATAGAGATTGATATATTGATTTAACATTTCTTCCCTAGATTTAATCTTTATTTTTGATAATGCATCAATTTTATTTAAATAATCTTCATTGGATATGCTAATTAGTTTATTGTAAATATCAAGCGGATTTTGAGGATTTACAAGCCAACCCACCCCTGATTCTTCAATCCTTTCTTTTAAAGCTCCTAAATTTGTGGCCACAACTGGAATTCCAGCAGCAATAGCTTCAGTTAAAGTATGAGAATATGTTTCAGGGCACACTGATAAAATAGCTATAAAGGAAGGGCTGATTTTTGAAATTATATTATTAAATTCTTCACGTTCATATCTACCGTGATTTATACCATATTTTTTAAGATTAGGAATTGTTGTTCCAACAAAATGGAATTCTAACTTATTATCCTTATCTAATTTTTTAATTTCTTGAATTAATAAAGATCCTTTATGCGGACTTACATGACCCGGAAATACAACTTTAATAGGTTTTTTATCAGGCAGGGAGAATTTTGAAGAAGTTTTCTCTAAATCTCTTCCATGTTCAATAAGTTTAAAATTATCTAAATTATTAAAAACACCCTCATAAAATCCAATAGCTGAATTAGATGGAAAAATAACATATTTTGCATTTTTTAATAAGTTATAACATAATTTCTGCCAAATATCCAATATTTTATGAGAATTTTCTTCATTATCTATATTAAAACTATGACAATTTTCACAATCAAAGTTACAATACTGATAGTTCTCATTAATTAAGTGAATAGAAGGGCAGATATAATAAAAGTCATGTACACTTAGCAAATATGGAATATTTTTTTTAATAAGCATATCCATTAAATCAAAACTATGATTAATTAAATGGTTGATATGGACAATATCTACATCTAATTTATTAAGAATTTCTTCATAAACAGTAGCTAATTTAGAGTTGTAAAGTTGATTTTTAAAATCATCTGAAATAATCCTATTTTTATTACTTTCATCAATTCTAGAAAAGTCATTGGAAAAGTTAATTTCCTCATGATAAATTTTTTCAAGTCTTTCTCCACTGTAAATCCATAATTCCAACTCTTCGCCAGTTGATGTTAAAATAAATCTCTCATATGAATCATCTAATCCTTCAATAATATCCAGATTAGTAAAACCAGTTCCACCAATAGTTCCAATCTTTTCATGTAAGATATAAAGAATTCTTTTTTTATTAGACTTTTTATATCCTTCTAAATTATTTTCTGGCATGATTTGCCTATTTTCAGCTAACCCATATAATGCATAGTGGATTAATGGATTAATATTAACATCATCATAATTATATTTGTAAAAAAGAGCATCAAAAGTTTTATTTGGTCTTTTTCCTTCTTTAAAACCGAAATATATGTAATGTAGCAAAGGATCCATATTAGAGTTTCTAACTTTAGGATAATTACTTAGGTAAAATTCATCATCAAATAGATTGTTTTTTCTAATAGCCTTATAACCCTTTATAATTAACCTAGCCATTTTCTTATCATGAGTTTTATGTAAGATATAGGCTTCAGGAATCTTACTAAGAAATTTATCTTTTAATCCCATAAAAATCCATCACATGAAACTAAACTATACTCAATATGGTCAATAATGTCTAAAGCAAACCCTACAGGGCTTTCACTATCTAAAAGAAATACATCATCATCTTTAACTGAATCTGAACTTACGATACTTGCTTGAGGCATAGTCGAATCTATATGGAGTCTAACTTTCACAACATCATCCCTAGCTATTACCTCATTAAAGTCATATTCATCAACTAAAGATATAACAACATCTGTAGAGTTACCAAGGTATTTGTCTTCAATATTGGAAATAACAGTAACTTCATATCCCAATTCACTGTAAGCTTTCACCATCTCAGAAACGGGCTTGTCAAAATTAGGATTGTCATTAATAAAAACAATTTTCAAATCTTTCACTGAGAAGAATTTCTCATTATGAATCTTGTCTAGGAGAAGGTGTTTTGATAGATAGCTACCCCACCTATTCCAGAATACATTGTAATTCTTTTTATCATTATCAAAGTAATCTTTATTTTTAACCCTAGTGCTTGATTCATGATGGAACAATAAAGCAGAACCACAGTAGTAAGTGTTAAAACCATTTTTATGAAGATTTAAACAAAAATCAACATCCTCCAAACCATAGTTATAATCTTCGCTAAGTCCTCCCAAATCCATATAAACATCCTTTTTAACAAGCATTACTGCACCTGTTACTGCAATGCACTTATTAGTTCCATTAAGATGAGAATCAAATAAATCTAAATCAGGATTTGAATTGTTTTTTGCATATAAACAGCAAGGAGTCATTCTTTCAGCAAATATATCACCACTGTGCTGAATTTTATAGGATTTATTTTTATCTAAATAATAATAAGGGAAAACAAGTTTAGCACCTACAGCACCTACTTTTTCATTGCGAAGCATTGCTCCCATCATCTCATTTAACCAGCCATAAGTAGGTTCTATATCATTATTTAATAAAAGCAAGTATTCTCCATTAGCTATTTCAGCAGCATCATTATTTCCTTTAGAAAAAGATACATTTTCAGAATTTTCAATAATTCTAATAGGCAATTCTTCTTTTAAATCCTTTAAATATTTAACAGATTCATCACTAGACCCATTATCAACAACAATGATTTCATAATTGGAATAATTAGTTTTCTTATCAAAATCTTTAAATAAACGTTTTAAATGAGACAGGCCATTTAGATTTAGAATGATAATTGACACTAAAGGTTCATTTTCAAATTTATAATTATTTAAAAACATTAGATTGGTTTCTAAAATCTCTTCTTTTCTTCTGATAGGATATGCACTTTGAACTAGCTTATCCTCATACTGGCCATGAGCAATATAGTGAAGAAGCGGATTAATACCTGCATTTCTAACCTGAGGATAAGTATCTAGATATGCATCACTATCAAAATTTAGGCTAGGTAAAAAACCTAATTTATATCCTTCAGTTAAATAATGAGTCAATGGATCTTCATTTTTCAAATATTCAGAATAGGTTTTTCTATAAAATGATTCGTCAAAAAAACCTGAGTTTTTAATTTCTGAATAAAATTTAAAATTCTTTAAAGCAGCTTTAAAGTTAAATTTATCTTTAATTAGAAATTTAAAAATATTATTTGACATTAATTAATCCCTACTTCTTTGATCTTAATTTTTCAGTTATTTTCCATGAAAAGGAATTCTTTGCATCGTTGATTTTATTGTCTAAATAATCCCTCTGAATATTAAGTTCGTTTACTTCAAACTTAAGTGCATCAATATCATTAAATAAGAGATTCATTTCCTCCTTAGATAATGTATTGACATCCTGAATATTGCCCTCTAAAGATTTAATAAGATTGCAAGAGGTCAAATAGCTAGTGATTTTATACTTATGATGATACTGCCCTTCTTTTTTCCAGTAATCATTAATCCAATAATATACTGGAGAAACAGATGGATGAAAATCATGTTTCCACATTAAATATGGAAGGCTTAACTGGTCCTGATTGGTATATTTTATAATTTCTCTCCACCAGTCTTCCATAAGCTTAATAACATCTGGATGATTGTGCTGTCTAAACAAAGCCCCAGAAGCTATAAGGCCATAATGCTCAGGCATTCCCATTTTTCTATAATCATTAACCTGTTTTTCAATTGTATAATTAGGATATCTTTCAAAAGGTATGGATCCTAAGGCTTCATCATAAATACAGTCCCTTTCTGGATGAACAACAACTAACATGGGTGAGTTAACGTATTTATAGACATACTCCCTAATACTGCCCACAATCTTAAAAGTTCCATCTAACCAGAAACTGTATTTATAATCTGAAAGATATTTATGAGGAAATAATCTATATTGTTTAGCTATTCTATTATCATCTAAAGTAGAATCTGCCATTTGAATTATTTTCCATGTATCAGACTCTAAATTAGGATTGTTAGTAAAACATATATAATCGCAATTATCATCAATGAATTCTGGTTCTTTAAGATAATCATAGTCACCAGTAAAAGCTGTGTAAATAGCTATTTTATTTTTCTTAATGTCTTCAACTAGGTCATAATCTACTTTTTTTGTATAATTAAACAGTTTACTTAAAACAAAGCTATCTACATTTGATTCAAATCTAGATTTAATAATCTCATAAGGATCAATGTTTTCTTCAGTCATACTAAAAACCAGCTAATTTTTATATAATTAATTAAAATTTAGTGCTAATCTTAATTAAATATATCGATATCTATAAAAAAAGTGTTAAAATAAATAAAAAAAGATAAGATTAATTTAAAAAAGTTTTTAGGACTAATTAAAATAATTAGATTAAAAACTCTTTCAAATTAAGCATAAATAATTTCAATCATACCCGGGACAGATTCCCACATGGATTGTATACCAAGTAAGAATATAGCAAGTCCACCAATGAATGTAATGTAATTTGCATATTTAATAGCAAACCTTGTACCGAATGTACCTATAGCATACCAAGCAACTACAAAGAATAAACTTAATAAACTTAAAACAATAGGATTAAGTCCTTTTGTAACCCCTAAAGATGCGATAATTAAGTTTTCTATGTTACCAAGTATTAATAAACCAATAAATTGTTTAAATTCTCCTGCCATCATAATCACCTATTCATCTTTAGGTGCATGTTTACCAAGTACACCTTTTTTAGTTTCTCCTTTAACAGAATCAATCATTGCTTGAAGACCTAAAACAAAGATTGCAAGTCCACCAATGAATTCAATGAAAGGAGCATAAGCTTCTACAGCCATAGTACCAAAAGTACCTAATAATAACCACATGACAACGAAGGCTACACTCATTAAAAATAACCTACCTTGTCTAGCACCAGCAACAACCCCTTGTGAAGCAAGTACTAAGTTTTCAATATTTCCGAATATTAATAAACCTAACAAAGCCATGTAAGGCATTAAAAATTCCAACATTTTTATCCTCCACTTAACACTTGAAGTTTAAAAAAATAATAAAATAAACTTCCATTAATAATAACTAATTTGAAGTATATAAAAGTATAGGTTAAAATAATAAGCCATATATAAATATTTGTATTTTAAGGACTGTCTAATTTATCAATTTGTTAAAAATCATATCCCATTTTTGAATCCTGTTAGAAATGGAATAATTTTCAACAACATCATCAATAGCATTATTTCGAATACTTTTTCTTAAATTCTTGTCCAATATAAGCTTTTTAATCTGATTAATCCATTCTTCTTCAGTTTTAGCCAGTAATCCATTATATGGTTCATGAACAACAGAGTTATAAACTTCCATGTCACTATATACTCCAGGTATCCCCAAAACAGAAAGCTCAATATATTTTAATTCACTTTTTCCTTTGTTAAAATTAGAATTTTCCAATGGAACAACACCAATATCCCAATTAACAGTTTTAGATAACCAACTCATAAAATTGGCAAAATTCATTGGATTTGGAGGCAAATCAATTACCTCAAACCAGCTATTATCAACCTCATCTCCTTCATTAAAACCACCAATTATCTCAAATCTAACATCAATTCCATAATCATCCTTCATTAATTTCTTAAGTTTGATTATAGCATTTTTAATTAGCAGTAGATCTTTTGTATGAGTTAAAGTCCCATAATAGCCTAAAGTAATTGGCCCTTCTTCTTTGATATCATCTCTTATTTGAAATACAGAATCCACATAATAGTTTCTTATAATACAAACATCTTTATTTGGAAACTTCCCAGCAAGTGCAGGAGTAGTAACAGTAACAATATCACAGCTGTCAATATACTTTTCTATACTGCTTCTAACTCTATCAACATATTCAAAAGAAGGGCTGTTCTCTTCAACACCCAATAAATCATCATCAGTTTCATAAACCATTTTTATACCATGCTGAAGGCATTTATCAACTAAAACATCCAAAAAGGGTAAAATTCTTTGAACAACAACAATATCAAACTGTTTAACTTTCAATATTTCCTCAATATCCATTAATGCAAAGCTATCCATACCATACACAAAGAAATTGTATTTTCCAGAGTCTGAAAGTCGACTGAAAGGTTCATGAATTCTGATATAAGGACAAGGAGCCAAATCAATAAAAGGATCGTTGATAAAAACTCCTACTCTTATTTTATCTGTTTTAAATTCCTCATTAGAGTTAATATAAGGAATGGAAATCTTTTTATCAGTTATATAATAGTTATGCTTTAATTCTTCTTCAATTTTTAATTTTTGATTTTTATAGAACTGTTCTGTTAAATCCCCATCTAAAAAATTAATGTAATTACAGTCCCATTGATTGATTAAGTTATTGTCAAAAAATCCCTTAGAAACATAATGTAAAATCGGGTCTTCATCTCCAGAATAGTTTTTTCTATAAAACTCTAAATCAAAAAGACTGTTAACATAAGTTTTTTTAATGTCATCTTCATCATAAACCCCATAGTACAAATAGTGGATTTCTGGGACAATATTCTGTTTTAAACAATCTGAATGAACCTTAAAATAGTCTTCATGAGAAATAAGATTTAAATTTTTTATAGCCTCAAATGATTTTCTATTAAACTTTATTTTTTTAATGTTTCCCTTTGATTTAATAGTAATAAAAAGTAATGGATGAGATTTAAAACCCATATTTAACACAACCACCGCATATGAGAACACTATATTAATATAATTTGTAACATAAAATAAAATTTATGTCTTATAAGGTTACTGTTATAATTCCAACATATAATAGTGTTGATTTTTTAGATGAAACAATTGATTCTATTAAAAATCAGACAATTGGATTTGAAAATATTGAATTAATATTAGTTGATGACTATTCAACTGATAATACACAGGAAATGATTGATGAATATTGTAGAAAATATGAAAATATTAAAACATATGAATCAGGTAAAAAAACAGGAACCCCTGGAAGAGCAAGAAATATAGCTATGAAACATGCACAAGCAGATTATATTATGTTTATAGACCACGACGATAAGTATTCAGAAACTTGTGTAGAAAATTTATATACTGCAATAACAGAAAACTCTGCAGATGTAGCTATTGGTAAATTTCAAAATTTTGGAGAAAACAACATTGTAACTGAGCATTGGATTACAGAAAATGTTATTTTAAATTCAATTGATGAAAATCTATTATTTTTATCAATAAACGGAATTTGGAGAATGATTTTCCCTAAAGAATTCCTTAAAAAACACGATATAACCTTCCCTGAAGGAGTTTTTGCTGAAGATTTAACTTTTATGATTGATGTTTTTGTAAATTCAAATAAAATTGTTTTTATTAATGATATTGTTTATAAATTTAGGTTAAGAACTGGTGAAAATAGTTCAACAAGTTTATCAAAGGGGATGCACTATTTAAATGGATTAATTGAAGGTTACAAAAATACAGTAGAGGTTCTAAAGAAAAATAATGCTATGAAATATTATGATACTGTTTTTAACCAGCATTTAACCTGTTGGCTTAGTGATGTTGCTTTAAGTGAAACAATAAGTTCTGATGATAAAAAAATGTTAATAGACAAATCAGTTCCATTTTTTAAAAAGATGAATAATATTTCACCATTTCCTCCAAATGACACCCTTAAAGACATAATTTATGACATTTCAGATGAAAATATGGAAGTTGCTTATGAAAAAGTAGAAAACTACAATATCTACACAAACCAAATACATCTTTTAGAATTAGAAATAGAAAACCAAAGAAACAGAATAGCTAACTTACAAACAACTAAAGGATGGTTTAAATACAAAACAAACAATATAAAAGAAAGATTAATAAATAAATTTAATCATTGATTAATCTTTCAAAAAGATTATCCCACTGTTCAACACGTGAATTTAAGCTATAATTTTTAAGAATATTGTCATGGGCATTATTTACCATGCCATTTCTTAAGACAGGATCTTCAAGCAAAGTTACTAATTTTGATACCCATTCATTTTCAGAAGTGGCTAGATAACCATCAACACCATCTTCAATAGCTTCTTCATATCCTTCAATTCTACTTGCAACAACAGGAATTCCTAATGCAGAAAATTCTATATACTTTAATTCGCTTTTACATTTATTAAATTCGGTGTTAACAAGTGGTGCAATACCTACATCCCAATTAACATTATTATTCAGCCATTTCATAAAGTTAGACATTGGCATTGGATAAAATGGAAGTTTTTTTACTGAATACCAATCCTGAGCATTGTTTAAAGCCCCACCAACAACTTCTAACTCAACATTAATATTCTCTTTTAATAAGTAATCTTTAACTCTTAAAATCACATTATGGATTAATTCTAAATCACCATCATGAGTTAAAGTTCCAAAGTATCCTATTTTTAAAAATTTAGTTTCATTGTTTTTAAAAGGATTTAAAGGGAATAATTCGTCAACAAAGTAATTTCTAATAATCTCAACATTATCATAACCATAATCTAAAAAACGATTCTTCAATTCAGTTGTAGTAACTGTTATTTTATCAGCATTTTCAATTAATTTTACAATATTTTCCTTATTCTCATTAATATAGATATAAGATGGGTTTTCAGGTGACAAATCAACTAAATCATCATCAACTTCATAAACAACTTTAATACCATGCATTTTAGCTTTTTTTAATAACTCAGTGGCATATGCATTATTCCTTTGAATAACCATAACATCAAAAATCTTGCAGTTAATTACATTGTTCATGTCCAGTTTAGGCAATAATTCTCGTCCATAAACGAAAAATTGATACTTTCCCTTTTTACTTAATTTCTTAAATGGAACATGTAATCTAATAAAGGGGCAAGCATTCATATTATCAAATGAATCCTCTAAAAATACACCAACTTTAATTTTATCATCATTACATGGCTCATTTTTTTCAATGTAATATTTTAAAACTTCACTATCAGAAATATAGTTATTTGACTTAAGTTCATCACTAACAAGAGTATTCACATAATTTTCATATTGAGTATCAATATCTAATTTAAGATTTTTAATAAAAGGTTTATGTTCCCTATTAAATTCAAAATTATTAAAGAATCCATGAGATACATAATGAACTATTGGATCTACATCTAAATCTAAATCATTTGCAGATAAATAATAAACCATATCAAATAAAGGGTTTACATAAGATGCTTTAATATCAATAGGATCATTTTTTGATGAATAAGCCATATAATGCAATATGGGATTATCAATTGCCCCTGGATGAATAGCTAAATATTTTTCTTCATTTATAAGATTCAAATTTTTAATTCTGTAATATAAAGATAATTGATTTGAAAAATCTGTCTTAAAGTATTTTACTGCCTGAAAATATCTATTTTTCTTAAACCTACGTGATAAATCGCCCGCTACCCTTAATGGTTTTGTTAACTTTAAAGAGTTAGAAGACATCATTGCTGAATATTCCTTATTTAAAAAAGCTATTCTTCCAGCAGTATCTATCCTATAACCATTCATTCCCTTAATATCATTTATCAATAACAATAATTCCTCTTTTGATAAATCAATAGTGTCTCCAATGCTCATATTGTTAACTTGCACGCCAATTTTAGATCTTAAGTTATCACTTGTTATTGGAGTTTGTAAAACTACTTTATGATGATATTCTCCTTCTTTTGCCCAATATTCATTATCCCAATAGTATAACAGAGAAACAGAGGGATGGAAATCCTGTTTCCATGCAACATAAGCAAAACTAAGTTGATCTTGATTAGAATATTTGATTATTTCATCCCACCAAGCTTCCATAAGATTGATAACCTCTGGATTATTATGTTGTCTAAAAATAGCTCCCATTACGGCAAGCCCATAATGTTTAGGAAAACCTTCTTTTTTATAATTTTCCATTTGTTCTTCCATAACAGCCCTAGGATATCTTGGAATGATTTTAGATGCTTCATATTCTTCATAAATGCAATCTCTTTCTGTATGAATAACATTTAGCATTGGGGAGTTAGCTTTGATATTTTTATATATGTATTCTCTTATACTACCTTTTATTTTAAAAGTACCGTCTAACCAAAAGCTATACTTATAATCTGGGAAATATTTATGAGGTAAAACTTTGTATTGTTTAGCTTTTCTATTATTGTCTAAAGTAGACTCTTCCATGAAGATTATTTTCCAAGTATCTGATTTTAAATTAGGATTATCAGTAAAACAAACATAATCACAATTTTCATCAATAAATTCAGGTTCCTTTAAAGAATCATAGTCTCCTGTAAATGCAGTATAAATAAGTAATTTATTGTTTTTTATATCCTCAATTGTATCTTCTGGAGATTCATTTGAATGATTAAATAACTCCCTATTTATATTATCCTCAGCAACCTCTTGAAATACCTCATAAATATCTTCATACATTTTATCATCTCATAATATAACAATCAAATATAATCTTCAACAATTCCCTTGAAAATGATTTGCCATCATTAGACTCGAATATAATGGCGTTTTCTATTGTAGAATCTTTTGTTAAAACTAAATCATAATTATCTAAATACTTTTGATATTCCCCATTTAAATCATTTAACACTAAAATTTTAATTAAATTTAATCTAGATACAGTTTTATCAATTTCATATTCTGGATTAAATGAAATAGCTATATCACAATTAGGACCCAAAATCTTATTATTCAAGTTAGAAATGATTAAGACATTGTACTTTTCATTTAATTCCTTGGATAACCCTTTAATAAATTCTTTATTCTCATCATGAGTGTTTATAATTGAAAAGTCTAACTTTTTATTAGTGAAAAATTTATTTCCTTCCAATTTATCCCTTAACATCTCTTTAAACAATAAATCTCCCCATTTATTGAAAAAATACATTATGTTTTCATAATTTAATTGATTTTTGCGCTCATCATCAACTCTTGTAGCAGATTCATGATGGAATAACAAGGCCTGCGGATTAAAAATTGAGTCATAGCCTGCCTCATATAATTTAAATGCAAAATCAATGTCTTCATAGCCATAGAAATAATTCTCATCTAAACCGTCTAACTGAGCATAGACAGATTTAGGAATTAAAATACATGCTGCAGTATTGGAAATTACTTTTTTCGGCATATTAACATTATTTCTAAAAATTAAGGTATTGAACATGTTTTCATGAAAAGGCCCATAGATATAAGGAGTTAATTCCTCCCTAAACTTAACAGAAGCATGCTGTATTGAAAAGGATTTAGGCTGATTTGAAATATCTTCATAATAAGGAAATATCAATTTGGCACCAACTGCTCCAACATTCTCACTATCCAACATAGTTCCCATCATTTCATTAAGCCATCCATAAGTTGGCTCTATATCATTATTTAATAAAAGCAAATATTCTCCATTAGCTATTTTAGCAGCATCATTATTTCCTTTAGAAAAAGATACATTTTCAGTATTTTCAATAACTTCAATAGGCAAATCCTTTTTAAGAGAATATAAATATTCAACTGAGTGGTCACAGGATGCATTATCCACAACAATAATTTCATAGTTAGAATAATTGGTTTTTTTATCGAAATCCTTAAATAAAACCTTTAAATGGTTTAAGCCATTCCTATTTAAAATGATAATTGAAACAAGAGGTTCCTCATCAAATTCGTAATTATTTAAAAAAGAGAGATTAGTGCTTAATATTCTTTCTTTTTTAGCCTCAAAAGGATTGGATTTTTTAATAAACCCTTCATTATTGTTTTCAATATAATGAATAATAGGATTCAAGTTATTTTTTTCAATTTCAGGAAATTTTTTCAAGTATCCTTCCATGTCAAAACTAGCAGTGGGTTTTTTACCTTCCTTATAACCATAGAATAAGTAATGCACCAAAGGATCCATTCCAGAATTCTTAATATGAGGATAGCTACTTAAATAAAAACCCTCATCAAATAAACCCAATTCCATAATCTTAGAATACATTTCTTTATAGTAATTAGCTTTTTTCAGATTGAATTTTGATTTTTTCAAGAATTCTAAAATTGAAATATCACTCATAAAAACACCATTATCTCATAAAACCAAATAATCCTTTTTTCTTCTTAGTTTCTTCTTTTTGATTATTTAAATCATTAATCAAATTATTTTTATCTACAAATAAGCTACTTAATTCTTCATCATTCAAGATGGATAATTTAAATCTGATTCTGATTTCATCAACATCTTTTGCTTCAATAATATAAGAAGGATCCAGAGTTGTGAATAGCTGATACTCTTCATTAATACCATTTTCACTATTTGAAGACAATATTTTCAAATCTGGAGAAATATCTAGAATTTTAACTTTTGAAAAAGCGCCTTCAATTGGATCAAATCTCAAAGAATGTATATTTTTAAAATTTTTTAAGTCAAATGACAATAAATTCTCACGGGATAATCTATAGTTAATAGCTATCTTATTATCCTCATTAAAGCCTTCTCCAGCATCAACATATAAGTTAGCTATTGAATTAACCTTAGGCAATCTATTATACTTAAATTTAGCTAAAAATGTTTCATCATCATATTTATTTAAGCTTCTTATATCTCCTTCAAACAAAAGTGAAAAAGGAATATTTTCATTGAAAAAATCCAGATTTTCATTTGTAATATCATATGTAACTGACTGTAACAAGTTAATAGCTTTTAATTCTTCATCAACAAACCATTCATAATCACAAAGCCAAAATAGAATATCATCTACAAATTTTATAATCAAAGAAGTTATACTCATTTCATAATCAGGATATTTTAAAATTAACTCATTTAAAGTATTAATAGAACCTACTAACCCTTCAACATTGCTCATTGTTATTACTTGAGTTATAGAATCCTTATTTTTTCTATAAAAATAAGTAACTTCATTATTAAAGTAAATTTGATTTGCATTTATAAAAGTTTCAATTGTTACACCATTATCCTCATATTTAGATTTTGGAAACTTGAGATATTGGAATAACTTCTTATGATATATCTTATTCCATGCAGAAGTCATAAAAATAAAATCAGGATACTGCCTAAAATCTTCAATTATCATATCCTCTTTAAAATGAGGTTTATGTATTGAAAATGGTTCAATTTCACCATCTTCACGATAAAATTCCCAATTATAAATTAATAAATCTGAATTTGATGATTTAATTTTTTTAAGAGAATCTTCATAGACATTTTCAGATAAAAAGTCATCACTATCTACAAAAGTAACATAATCAGAAGTAACTTCATTAAGCCCCCTATTTCTACTTTCT
Source organism: Methanobrevibacter woesei (assembly GCF_003111605.1). NCBI lineage: Archaea > Methanobacteriati > Methanobacteriota > Methanobacteria > Methanobacteriales > Methanobacteriaceae > Methanobrevibacter > Methanobrevibacter woesei. Next base: position 13,587 of record NZ_MZGU01000007.1, read on the forward strand.
CCTAATCCAAGATTCTCTTCATTGTTAATTATTTTAATAGAAGAATATTTAGAAGCATATTTTTCCACAATTTCCATAGAATTATCTGGAGTTGCATCATTTACTATAATCACTTCAATATTTTCAATTCCAATAGATTGATTTACAATTGAGTCCAAACATTGTGCAACATATTTTTCAACATTATAAATAGGAATAACAACACTTAATTCATACATCTTTTCACTAACTTCTAAAAATATTCTTAAATTTATTTTTAACTGAAGAATTATTATTCTTTAACTGATTAATTTCTTCTACTAATCTCTGATTTTCATTTTCTAATTTTTCAACTAATCCTTTATAATGATTAACTAAAAAAGTTTGACAATCTTTATTATAAATTAAATCAAATTCATAACCATCTTTAGCCTTTTTAATGGATTGATAAAATATCCTATCTTCATAACTCCATCCAGAAAAATCATTATCAACTTTATCTAAACCAAAATATTCATAATTTTCAAGCATTGACTTAAAATAGTCATTTTTATACTCATCTTTTAGCCTTACAAAAACAAATTTAAGATTTACGATAATAAACATTAAATAATCTTGTAAATACTTATTAACTATTATTGTTGTATTTTTTAAACTATTATTAACTAATTTTAAACTTTTAAAAATATCAAAAGATTTTTCTCCTCCAGATGTGGAAATTGAATTTTCTCTAATTCTATAGAAAAGCAATTCTTTTTTTAATATAGACACTCTTTCTGCTTTTAAAAAAACATCATAAAAGAAAACTAAATCTTCATAGTTTATGCCCTCAGGGAAACTAGCATTAATTCTTTGTAAAAAAGATGTTGAATAAAGTTTATTAAATGCTGAATGAGGAATTTTAAAAATTATTGAAGCAACATCTTTATAATTGAATATTTTACCTTCAAAGGAGTCATCAATAGCAGTCATTCCACCAAACTGATTTAATTCATACCTGCCATCTTCTTCATAATAATCCACAGTTTGGAAAAAAAGCATGTCCAGATTATCATCTAAATGAGACCAATACAATTTAGAAAGAGCATCCTCATTTAACCAGTCATCTGAATCAAGAAACAGAACGTATTCCCCTTGAACATGCTTCATTCCTGTGTTTCTAGCACCACTTAATCCTTTATTTTTTTGATTTATTATTTTAATTCTAGAATCCTTTTTAGCATAATCTTCAAGAATAGCTAATGAATTGTCAGTGGAACCATCATTTACACAAATAATCTCAATATCTTCAAGTGTTTGATTAATTACACTATTTAAACAGTCTTTAAGATACTTTTCAACATTGTATACTGGTACAATGACTGAAACTTTAACATTTGAAGTCATTTTTATTCCTGATACATTTTTCTGTAATATTCCTGATATTCGCCAGATTTAACTTGATTCATCCAATCTTGATTATCCAAATACCATTGAATAGTCTCATGAATTCCTGTTTCAAAAGTATATTTTGGTTTCCAGCCTAGTTCTTCCTGAATCTTTGTAGAATCAATTGCATATCTCCTGTCATGCCCCAATCTATCATCTACAAATTCAATTAAAGATTCATCTTTATTTAATTCCTTAATAATTAATTTAACAATTTCAATATTTTGTTTTTCGTTGTTTCCACCGATATTATACACTTCACCAAGTTTTCCTTCATGCAATACCAAATCAATAGCTGTACAGTGATCATATACATGTAACCAATCACGGATGTTCTTACCATCTCCATAAACAGGCAACTTTTTATTTTCTAAAGCATTGGAAATCATTAAAGGAATTAATTTTTCTGGAAATTGATAAGGACCATAATTATTTGAACAACGAGTTATATTAACTGGTAAATCAAAAGTTTCATGATATGCCCTTACAACTAAATCAGCACTAGCTTTAGAAGCTGAATAAGGACTATTTGGTTGTAAAGGAGTGGTTTCAGTAAAGTAACCTGTTTTTCCTAAAGTTCCATAAACTTCATCAGTAGATATTTGAAGGTATTTTTCAACCCCATATTCTTTAGCTGCGTTTAATAATACTTGAGTTCCTAAAACATTTGATTTTATAAAGATTTCTGGATCCTGTATACTCCTATCTACATGACTTTCAGCAGCAAAATTAACTACATAATCTGAATCTTTTACTAAATCATTAACTAACTCTTTATCCCTAATATCTCCTTTAATAAAATTATAATTTTCATTATTTTCTATATCAATGAGATTTTCAAGATTTCCACAATATGTAAGAGCATCTAAATTAGTAAAATTGTAATCCGGATACTTATCAACCATATATTTTAAGAAATTACTTCCAATAAATCCTGCTCCACCTGTAACTAATACATTAACCATAATAATCCCTTAATAAGTGTAATTTGACTCTTTTAAAGTTTTCCATTCTTTATCTTTATCTGAGAGAATAATTTCATCAATATCATCAAGAGGCCAGTCAATTCCAATATCTGGATCATCCCATTTTATTCCTCCTTCATCATCCCCATGATAGAATTCTGTACATTTATATACAAATTCTGCTTCATCAGATAAAACTAAAAATCCATGTGCAAAACCTTCTGGAATAAATAGCTGTTTTTTGTTTTCATCAGAAAGAATAGCTCCAAACCATTCTCCATAAGTATCGGAATCTTTTCTTAGGTCTACCCCCACATCAAATACTTCTCCCTTAATTACACGAACCAATTTTCCTTGAGGATGATTAACTTGTAAATGAAGGCCTCTAAGAACTCCTTTAGATGATTTAGACTGATTATCTTGTACAAAATTTAAATCATAACCCTCATCTTTAAAATCATTTTCATTATATGTTTCCATGAAGTATCCTCTATTGTCTTCAAATACTGCAGGTTCAACTAGAAACATTCCTTCAATTTTAGTATTAGTAAATTTAAATTGACCCATAATATCTTACCTATTAGCTAAATTAAATAAATATTGACCATAGTCTGTTTTTTTAAGCTCTTTAGCAGTTTTTAATAGTTGTTCTTTTGTGATGTAACCCTTATTATAAGCAATCTCTTCAAGACATGCAATATACAAACTTTGCCTTTTCTGAACAGTTTCAATGAAATTGGAAGCATCAAGAAGACCATCATGAGTTCCAGTATCAAGCCATGCCATTCCTCTACCCAATAACTCTACCTTAAGCTTATCTCTTTTTAAGTACTCTTCATTAACAGAGGTAATTTCCACTTCTCCCCTATCAGAAGGTTTTACACTCTTAGCTATTTCAATAACATCATTATCATAGAAATAAAGCCCTGGAACAACATAATTTGATTTAGGATGTTCTGGTTTTTCTTCAATTGAAATTACATTACCATCATCATCAAATTCAACAACACCAAAACTTTCTGGATTGTTAGTATAGTATCCAAATATAACCGCTCCCTCTTCAAGCGCAGTCGCCCTTTCCAATATTTCAGTGAATCTATGACCATGGAAAATGTTATCTCCCAAAATAAGAGCAACATTATCGTCCCCAATAAAGTCTTCACCAATTATAAATGCCTCAGCAAGACCATTAGGATTTTCTTGAACTTCATATGAAAAATTAATCCCCAAACTACTTCCATCACCTAAAAGATCTTTAAACATTGGTAAATCTCTAGGAGTGGATATAATTAAAATATCTCTAATACCTGCAAGCATTAAAACAGAAATAGGATAATAAATCATTGGTTTATCATATAACGGTACTAATTGCTTAGATATTGCTTTAGTAATTGGGTATAATCGAGTTCCAGAACCACCTGCAAGAACTATTCCTTTCATTAAATCACCTAATTATTAAGTAGTAAATTGTCTGTTTTTAATAGTTAATTAAAATATCTATTTTATAAATGTTTTAAATAATCTTTAATGGCTTCTTTATAACTTCTTAAAGGTTTAAAACCATTTTTAATCCAGTACGAATTATTTAAAACTGAATAATGTGGCCTTGATGCAGGTCTTGCAAATTCTTCAGCTGTTACAGGTACAACATTTACATCAATATCTTTAACTTCAAAGATATACTTTGCAAAATCAAACCAGGAACAATAATCAGAATTTGTAATATGATAAATTCCATAATAGTCTGTTTCAATTAATTCCGCTATTGCTTGAGCTAAATCTAAAGTATATGTTGGAGTTCCAATTTCATCTGTAACAACAGTCAAAGTATCATGAGTTTTAGCCAATTCCAACATTGTCTTAGGAAAATTTCCACCATTAATCCCATAGAGCCATGATGTTCTAATAATAAAGAATTTATCAAGAATGCTTTCAATAGCTTCTTCTCCTTGAAGTTTACTTTTACCATAAATACTAATAGGACCTACTTCATCATCCTCCATCCAAGGTTTAGTATTTTCACCATTAAAAACATAATCAGTACTTATATGCACTAAAGGGCAATCGACCAATTTACAAGCCAATGCTAAGTTTTTAACACCTTCACCATTAACTTTATAGGCCATTTCTTGATTTGTTTCACATCCATCAACATCAGTATATGCAGCAGAGTTAATAACCATATCTGGATGCTCATTTACAATATAATCTTTTACTTTATCCTTATCAGTTATATCTAAACTTTTAGAAGTGGTTTTTATTAGTTCATGCTTTCCATCTAAAACATCAATTAAATCATGACCTAACATACCATTAGAACCGGTTATTAAAACTTTCATAATAATCCCCAATATTTAATTAATAATAAATACAATAGTTATTCAATTAATTTATAATTATTAGTTAATATACTAATTTTTAAATTTGCAGAGGGTATTTAATATGAAAATTTGTATTGTTGGTCAAGGATACATCGGACTTCCAACAGCAGCATTATTTACAAGAAGCGAATGTGAAGTTGTTGGTGTTGATGTTAATGAAGAAATCATAGATAATTTAAATAAAGGAAAAATTCACATTGAAGAACCAGGAATAGCTGAAATAATAAAAAATGCCATCGATAACAACAGATACCATGCTTCATTAACCCCAGAAAAAGCAGATGCTTTTATAATAACTGTTCCAACACCGTACATTGCAGAAAATTACAGTTGTGACCTAAGCTATGTAATCGAAGCATGTAATGAGATATTACCTTTCATTGAAAAAGGAAACACAGTAATCGTTGAATCCACAATAGCTCCAATGTCAACAGATGATGTTATAAAACCAATCTTTGAAAAAGCAGGATACACAATCGGGAAAGACCTATACTTAGCACACTGCCCTGAAAGAGTACTCCCTGGAAAAATAATAGAAGAACTAATCCACAACGATAGGATTATTGGAGGAATAACACCAGAATGTTCTAAAAAAGCTAGTGAAGTTTATGGACAGTTTGTTGAAGGCGAACTAATGTTAACAGAAGCAAAAACTGCAGAACTATCAAAATGTATGGAAAACACCTATCGTGACGTTAACATTGCATTAGCTAATGAACTTGCAAAAATATGTGCAGAAATTGGAGTGAATGCACTAGATGTAATCAAAATGGCAAATAAACACCCAAGAGTAAACCTCCACTCACCAGGACCAGGAGTAGGAGGACACTGCCTAGCAATAGATCCATATTTCATCTATGCAAAAGCGCCAGAAACTGCAAAAATAATAAAACTCGCAAGAGACACAAACAACTCCATGCCACAATTTGTATATGAAAATGTTTGTAAAATAATTCCTGAAGGAAAAATAAGCATTTTTGGTGTGTCATATAAAGGAAATACCGGTGATGACAGAGAATCACCAGCATATGAAATAATATCTTTGCTTGAAAATAAAGGATATGAAATAGCTATCTATGAACCACATATTGAAAGAGAAAACTTTGTTGATTTCAACGAAGCTATTGAAGGTTCAAATTTAATTCTTATACTGGCTGATCATAATGAGTTTAAAGAAATGGATTATGAAGTAATTAAAGATAAAATGGAAACTCCAATAATCTTTGATACTAAAAACATCATAGAAAAAGTCCCAAAAGAAATAAAACTTTACAACTATGGAAATTTATATGAGCTTTAGGAAATTATTTTCTAAAATTCATAATATTTCTTAAAGGTTTGGTTAATTTCCAGCTATTTGAAGAAGCCATTTCATTAATAATATTCTTTTGATTAATATTTTCAGCTTCAAGTTCTTTAATTCTATTTTCTAAATTAAATACCCTTTGATTAGTTTCATTTAAAGAATTATTAATCTTAGATAAAAAGACTGTGTTAAACTTCATGAAATCAAAAGAATCTAACTTGAAACTATGGTAAGAAGGATTAATGTGGCCTGTGAACTTTTTAACTGTAGAAATTAATTCTTTTCTAATTTTTAAATAATCTTTTTTATTTTGAGGAGGATTATTAACATCAAAAATAGTGTAGTTATTCATATACTCCTCTAATGAATAAAAGTTAAGTAAATCTTTATAAGAAGAAAATCTTCTTTCTCCATTGATAATTTCATCATTAATAACTAAAACAGGAGTATTAAATGCCAAACAAGGCAATGCAACATGTAATCTTTTAGTAATAACACAAGATGCTCTTTCATATAAATTTAATAAACATTCTGCAAAAAAGAACTTTTCCTGACTATTATAAATCCTATCTTCAAGGTAGTGAAACTCAGGAGATAATCTACGTTTATTTAAGTCCATAGGAGGATTGTGAGAAAGCACATAAACTTTTTTATCAGTTTTAGATTTAATAAAACTAATTAATTCTTTAGGAACATCAACTAAAAGAATATAATCTTCTTTTTCAACAGATTTATCTCCTTCAAGTGTTAAAGTTAAACAACCAGAAAAATAAGCAGGAATATCATTTTCAAGTAAAAAATCACGAGTTAAATGATCTCTTGTACCAACAGGCCCATATTTTACTAAAAAATCCCTGCTTTCTTCTGTTAAAAAATGATTTAAAACATTTTTATTATTTATATTAATATGCATTGAAATAAGTAAAGGATGGATAAATTCATCTACAGGAGGCCAAGATTTTGTTTCATGGAAATACCATGCATTCATAATCATTTTAAAGTCATCAGATGCTTTAAATGTGGATAAATTATTATAATCTATAAAATAATCTATTTCGGGTAAAAAACGTCTTGCAGCAATACTCTGAATTTCATTACCTAAATTTTCTAAATAATCATAACATAATAATCCATATTTCATTAAATCCCACCCCATATTTCAATAAGTTTCTCCATAGTCATTTCTACACTAGATTCATTTTGAACATCTTTCTGAGCCCTAGTAACTATTTTTAAAATATCTTCCTTAGACAAAGACATGATTTCTTTAATTTTTAAGGCAAATGCTTCTTTATTATTTGACTCAACAATGAATCCATTAACTCCATCACTGATTACTTCAGGGATAGCTGAAACATTAGTAGTTAATATAGGAGTACCATAACCCATAGCTTCAAATACCACTGTTGGAAATCCATCAAGGTCTCCGTCACTTCCACGTTTACAAGGAGAAACAAGCAAATCCGCTTCTTTTAAAACTTTTTTAACTTCTTTAGCACCATTTAACCTTCCTTTAATAGAAATATTATTAAGATTTAACTTTTCAATTTTGGCTCTTAACTCATCTTCCAAATCACCAAAACCATAAATGCTAAAATTATAATTTTCATTCTCTAAAATTTTAGCTATATCAATTAAATCATCTAACCCTTTTTTTTCAACAAAACGAGAAATAGAAACAATAGATTTTGTCTTATTATCATTTAAAGTGATTGGTTCAATTTCATAATTTGTAGCTTGTTTTGTAATGATAATTTTATTTGATGGTACTCCTCTCTCAATCAAATAATTCTTATGAAATTCACTTAAAGTAAAAATGCCCTTACAATACTCAGAATTGGTAATTTCAGAGATGTTATTGATTTTGTCAATCTCATATTTGAAAATATCAGCAGCATGTGCAAATAATGTAAAAGGGATTTTTAATTTTTGAGAAACTGGAAAAGTGAATAATGTTCCAACAGGATAAACGAAATGAGTATGAATAAGTTCAATTTTATGTTCAATTAAAAGCTTTTCTAAATTCCCCAATAAATCATCAGAATCAAAATGAATAATTTCCAAATCAAAATCTAAATCAACTGGCATTTCAGGGTTAGAGAATGAAAAAACTTTAACATCATATCCATTATGTTTTAACCATCTTAATTCATTTACAACAAAAGTTTGAGAAAGTGTAGGAAAAGCAGCTAGAACATAAGCCATTTTAATATTTTTTAAATTTTTAAAATCAGAAGAACGACTGAAAACTCTTTTAAAGAAATTAAACATTATCCCACCATTGATATTAAATTTATATCCTGATAATAAAAAACTCTTTCTTTAAAAATTAAAAAAATAGAAGTATAAAAATAATTTAAAAATCAATAGACTGATCCACATCAATTGAATTTCCATTCCAAGCTTTTAATGAAGACCATTCTTCAAATGGATCTGACCAAAATGGATCATTGAAAGATAATCCTAACGGTAAAAATACTTCGCAACAAAGATAAACACTACCTGAATTAATGCTTTTTTCTGATGCATCAAGTTGATTACCATTAATTCCTACAGTTAACCATCCATTTCCATCAAAATTATGATTTCCTGCAAAATGAGATTTTAAAACTGCAGTTAAAGCTGTTCTAACCTGTGCAGGAGCAATATTTTTTGGCAATATTTTGAATAAAGATGCTTGAGTTAAAGCATGGAAAATACCTGTACGATAAGATAAAGATTTTCCAACTAATGGATAAGTTCCTTCTGGAGAAATAGAACGTTCTAATTGTGAAGCTAATCTGCTTGTCCTCATTAGTTGTTTATTTAAAAAGTCATTACCTTCAATATTATATTTTCTCATAACCATTAAAATATCGTTTAACATTGGATGGATTATAAGACTATTATAATAATCTTGTCTAGCTTCATCCCCATTTGAATAGATTGCATCCCCTAAATACCATTCTTTCCAGAATTTACGAACACCATAACGTAAACGCTCCATATCACATTCACCAGTAAATTCTAACAAAGTCGCTTCAATTATTGAAGTAAAAAGCAACCAATGATTATCATAAGGTGCAATATTTCTAGTATTTTTAAGTTCTGTGATAATCCTAGCTTGAACATCAATAGGTAAATTTAACCATATTTGATTTTTAGACCTGAGTAATCCTTGAGCGAAAATAGCTGTTTCAGACAATATTTTCTTATTATTACCATCAACAAACATATAATCTTCACTATTTGGATAAATAGCGTTTTCCAAAGCTTTTAAGGTCATTCCAATATATTTTTCACGAAGTCTACCCTCATCAGTACTATCTCTTCCCAACTCCAACCAAGGTGCAATTCCATTAAAAACCCTTGAAAATGCTTCAAAGGATGCTGTTCTTTGTCCTTCATTAGATTTAGAGATATAAGGCATGTTTTTTCTAAGAGAACCCTTTCTTAAATTAGATAAAACAGGATAAGTAATTTTTTGCATTGTATCAACCCAAAAAATCCTATCTTCCCATACAGAAGGTTCTTCTTCAAAAAATGGCTCTTTATTTTTTTTAAATCTTCCAAAAATAGACTTACTCATGATAGTATATTTTATTATACATAATATATAAATTTTAATTATGATTAGTTTTTAATAAAAAATCATATTAATTTGATAATTTATAGCGAGGTTTAATAATGTCAAAAACAATGTCAGAAAAAATATTAGCTCGAGCTTCAGGAAAAAAGAATGTTGAAGCTGGAGATATTGTTATAGCAAATATTGATGTGGCTATGACACATGATTTAACTGGACCTCTCTCAGTACAATCTTTTAATGAAATTGGGACTGAAAAAGTATGGGATCCATCTAAAATTGTTATACCTTTTGATCATCAAGTCCCTGCAGATTCAATTGACTCTGCTACAAATCACATTATAATGAGAAAATTTGTTGAAGAACAAAATATTGAAAACTTTTATGATGTTAATGCAGGAGTTTGCCATCAAATACTTCCAGAATTAGGACATGTTGTTCCTGGAGAAGTTATTGTAGGTGCTGACTCCCATACATGTACTCATGGAGCATTAGGTGCTTTTTCAACAGGTATTGGCTCTACAGATATGGCAATGGTATTTTCTGAAGGAAAATTATGGTTCAAAGTACCAGAAACTAATAGATTTGAAATTAGTGGACAACTAAATGATAATGTCTATGCAAAAGATGTAATTTTAAATATAATTGGACAAGTTGGTGCAGACGGATCCACTTATAAAGCATGTGAGTTTGCTGGTGAAACTGTATCCAATATGAGTGTTTCAGACCGTATGGTGCTTTCTAACATGGCAATTGAAATGGGTGGAAAGACAGGATTAGTTGAACCTGATGAAAAAACCATAGAATATGTTAAAGCTAGGTCTAACAAACCATACAAATTATTTAAAACTGATTTAGATGCTCCATCTTTAAATATTATTGATATTGATGTTAGTGACTTAGAACCACAAGTTGCATGCCCACATAATGTAGATAATGTTAAACCAGTTAGTGAAGTCGATGTTGAAATTGACCAAGTGTTCTTAGGCTCCTGTACCAATGGAAGATTAAGTGATTTAAGAGATGCTGCAAGAATATTAAAAGGAAAAACAATAGCCAAAGGAACAAGAATGCTTGTAATACCTGCATCAAAAGAGATTTACATGAAAGCTCTTGATGAAGGATTAATTAAAATATTTGTAGAAGCAGGTGCTTTAGTATCAGCTCCATGTTGTGGTCCTTGTCTTGGAGGACATACTGGACTTATAGGCGCTGGTGAAGTAAGCCTTTCTACTTCAAATAGGAACTTTAAAGGAAGACAAGGAAGCCCAGAAGGAGAAGTATACTTATCATCAGCTGCAGTAGCTGCTGCATCAGCAATTGAAGGAAAAATAGTGGTACCACAGTGATAACATGAAAGGAAAAGCTTGGAAATTTGGAGATGATATTGATACTGATATTATCATCCCTGGAAGATATTTAATTTATATTGATGAAGAAACTCTTGCAAAACATTGTATGGAAGGATTAGATCCTAATTTTAATGAAAAGGTAAATAAAGGAGATTTCATTGTTGGAGGAAAAAATTTTGGCTGTGGTTCTTCAAGAGAACATGCTCCAATAGCTATTAAAGGAAATGGAATAGCAGCTGTAATAGCTGAATCCTTTGCAAGAATATTCTATAGAAATGCAACTAATGTAGGAGTTCCACTTTTAGAAGCTCCTGGAATTAGTGAATTTATTGAAAATGAAGATGAAATTGAAGTAGATATGGAAAATGGTAAAATAATCTCTAAAAATGGTGAAGAAATAAAATTTAAACCATTACCTCCATTTATGTTAGAAATTTTAAATGAAGGAGGATTAATTCCATATCTCAGAAAAAAACACGAAGAATAAGAATGGAGGTATTTAATGTTTAAAATTGCTGTAATTCCTGGAGACGGTATTGGAAAGGAAGTAATGGAAGCTACAATAAATGTTTTAGATGCTCTAAACCTTGATTTTGAATATACATACGGTGATGCAGGCGATGAATGCTTAGAAAAAACAGGTACTGCACTTCCTAAAGAAACATTGGATTTAATTAAAAATTCTGATGCATGTTTATTTGGAGCTGCTGGAGAAACAGCTGCAGATGTTATTGTTAAAATACGTCAGGAAATGAAGATGTTTGCTAATTTAAGACCAGTGAAATCCTATCCAAATACTAATTCATTATTTAAAGATGTTGACTTTATGATTGTGCGTGAAAATACAGAAGGAATGTATATTGCAGATGAAGAAAAAGAAACCGAAGAAGGAGCAATAGCTAGACGTATTATCACAAGAAAAGCAGAGGAACGTATTATAAGATATGCATTTGAATATGCTAAAGCAAATAATAGAAAAAAGGTAACTGCTGTTCATAAAGCTAATGTCCTTAAAAAAACTGATGGTTTATTCAAAGAAATATTTTATGAAGTTGCTGAAGAATATCCAGATATTGAAAGTGAAGATTTCTATGTAGACGCAACAGCAATGTATCTTATTACTAATCCTCAAAGCTTTGAAGTAATTGTAACTACAAACCTCTTTGGAGATATCTTATCTGATGAAGGTGCGGGGCTTGTTGGAAGTTTAGGTTTAATACCATCAGCAAATATAGGTGAAGAAGGTGCACTATTTGAACCAGTGCATGGATCTGCCCCAGATATAGCTGGTGAAAAGAAAGCTAATCCAACAGCTATGCTTTTATCTGCAGTTATGATGCTTAGACATTTAAATTTAACTGATGAAGCAGATAAATTAGATGCAGCCATATTAAAAGTTTTAGATGAAGGCAAATATTTAACCGGCGACCTTGGAGGTTCATCAAATACCTTTGAGATGGCTGAAGCTATTAAAAATAATTTATAAAGGGATTTTAATGAGTTTAAATAATTTAGAAAAAGGAATAAATGTTATAATACCTACATATAAAGGTGAAAAGTACATTTCTAAATTATTAGACTCATTAGTTAACCAAACTATTAATCCAGAACTATTCGATGCTATTTTTATTGTTAATGGGGAAAAAGACTCAACATCAGACATAATAAAAGAATATCAAAAAGACAACCCCAACATAAATATAATATTAACCTACAGTGATGAAGGAGTATGCAATGCCCGTAATCATGGAGTAAATATTTCAAAAAGAGAATACACTATTTTTATAGATGATGATGATTTTATCAGCGAAAATTACCTTGAAACACTCTATAAATATAGTAAACCAAATAGAGTTGTTATTGGCACTTTTTTAGATATTAATGAAGATACAGGAGATGTTCAGGAGTCATACTTATCTCCCCCATTGCTAAAAAATTCAGGAATAATTAAAGAAGCTTATAGTTATATGCCCGATATCCTTGTTATCACAACCGATAAACTAATACCAACATCAGAAATTAAAAAGACTTTATTTAATCCTGAATTGAAAAATGGAGTGGATATATCTTACTATGCAAGATTTTATCCTGAACACGACTTTGAATTTTATTTAATTGATAAATCAGAAGGTGCTACATATTATAGATTATGGAGAGACAATTCCATATCCAGACAACCAGTATCCTATGAATTTAATGTTATTGGAAGATTAAATGTAATTGAAGATATTAATAAAGGACTTAAGACCGCAAAAACCGATGAAATGAGAAATTTTATAAAATCACTAACTGGTGGCCAAGTAAATTTCATTAATGAGTATCTTAAAGAAAATCCAAAAGATTTAGAAAAAGTATATAATGAAATAAATAGATATAATTTTGATTTTTTCCCTTACAAATATCTTAATGAAAATTATACTCAATTAAATAAAGAAAATAATGAACTAATAATTTCCTATGCATTCCCTCCCACAAACACAACAACAAGTAATGTAGTAGCTAAAAGAATTATAAATAATAAAAATAATGTTAGTGTTATCTGTGGAAGTCTAAATGACAAGCAAAAAGATTATGAATTTGAAAAAATTGTTAATGAATTTATAATAGATAAAATGACTGTCAACACAGACTTTAATGATACTTGGGAAAGTACTTTAAAATTTATAAAATCAGGAATGAAAATTTTAGAGAATAAGCCTATTTATGATAAAATTTACAGCAGAAGTTATTTTATACCATCTAATTTTTTAGCTCTTGCATATAAGCTAAAATATCCAGATACATATTGGAAAGCTGAATTTTCAGACCCTTTAAGATATACAAGTACAGGTTATAAAATAGAAAGATACATTGATAAAAATTATATTGAAAAAATTAATAACATCATTCCTAATGAATATCCATCCATTAGAGAAACAGATACTTTAAATTCAATTTGTGAATATTTAACCTGTTTATTTGCAGATAAAATAATATTTACAAATGAAAATCAAAAAACATTTATGTTAAACTATTTACCTGCTGAAATAAGAGAAAAAATCAATTCAAAAACTGTAATCAGCCCACACCCAACATTAGATAAAAAGTACTACTATGTTAAAAATACTGACTACAATATTGATAAAAAGTACATAAATTTTGCATATTTTGGAGTTATATTTGGAAGTAGAAATTTTGAAGATGTAATAAATGCATTAGACAATTTAAATAATGAATATAAAGATAAATTTAGATTACATCTTTTTACACCAAATAAAACAATGTTTGAACAGATATTAAGTAAAAATATATTTGATAAAACCTATATAAACAGCCCAATTAGCTATTTAGAATTTTTAAACCTTACAACTAAATTTGATGTGCTGATAGTGGAAGATAGTGCTGTTGAAAGTATATTTAAAATAAACCCTTATTTACCTTCAAAAATATCAGATTACTTTGGAAGTGGTAGTGATATTTGGGCAATATGTGAAGAAGAAAGTGCAATGGATAAGTTAAATGAAATTACATACAAATCTAGAATAAAGGATATAGAATCTGGAAAAATAGCTGCAAATAAAATAATGCAAGATAAATTGCAAGTGAAAATAAGCAAAAAGGATCCAAATAAAGAAAATAATGAAGAATATTTGAGAAATAGGATTAACCATCTTACAACAAAGATTGATGAACTCATACAAGTAGCTGAAGAAGAATTCAGAAAAGATTCACAATATGAAAATGAAATTAATAGATTAAAGGATAACATAAACCAATTAAAAGAAGAAAATGAAAGTATTAAAAACTCAAATAGTTGGAAAATAACAAAACCATTAAGAAATATTACAAACAAATTTAAATAAAGTATTAATCTATAAGTTAATAATACATTAAAGGAGAATTCGATATGAATAAACTTCAAATAGCAGCAATTTTTATAATACTTATTATGGTATTCAGTGCAGTTGCTGGATTTATACTTTTAGTACTTGGATAAACTAAATGGAGATTTTATTATGGCAAAATACAATATAGGCGCAGTTGTCGCAGAATTTAATTATGATATCACTCAAATGATGTTAGGTTTAGCAAAAGAAGAAGCAAAAACCAGAGATTGTGAAATAACCCAAGTTGTAACAGTTCCTGGTGTCTTTGATATGGCATTAGCTATTAAAAAATTACTTGAAAAAGATGATATTGATGCAGTTATTACACTTGGTGCTGTAATCGAAGGTGCTACTGACCACGATCAAATCGTGGCACAACATGCTTCCCGTAAAATAGCTGACTTATCTTTAGAATATGAAAAACCAGTAGCCCTTGGAATCAGCGGACCGGGTATGACAAGATTAGATGCTCACAAACGTGTAGATTACGGTAAAAGAGCAGTTGAAGCAGCTATTAAAATGTGTGACAGATTAAAAGAAATTTAGATGATTAAATGGAAATTTTAAAACCTGAACAATTAAAAGAAAAATTTAACGACCCTTGGGTTGCACCTTATGAAAAAATCTTAACTATGGTTGATGGCGACAAAGTTGAGATTGTAGAGTACCACCCATGTATTTCTGGTTCTCATTGGTTACTTAATCAATATAGAAACAATAGTGAACTTATTGATTCCGCTTACAGAGATGGAAACAAACATGTTTACTCCTGTCATGTCGGATGTGCTCCATTAGACCTTAAAGCTAGTTTTAATGCTGCTGGAATTGATGAAATCGTTATTGACGGCGATGAAGTAAAAGTAACCCATGCAGGACTTGCTGGAGCAGGTGTTGGAGCTGGAATGTGTAGAGGAATGGGTGAAGGAGTAAAATATGTGGAACTCGAAAAAATTGGTGGAGGATCAAAACCTGGAAAAGCTACAGTAGTTACACCAAAACTTGAAAAAGTTGTTATAGGTATTGATGATACTGATACAAAAGAAGAAGGTGCTACATGGACAATGGCTCATAACGTTGGTATGGAGCTTAAAAGTGAAGGTTTTGAATACATAGACCACATTATTGTCCAATTATACCCACATAACCCTCATAAAACTCAAAATTGTGTATCAATAGCTTTAACTTTTGCAGTTGAAAGTGAAAGAAAAGAAGAATTAATCAACAAACTTGTTGAAATCCTTAAAAGAGATTCACTTTCAGATAAAACAGCTATAGCTATTTTAGAAGGATTAGATATTCCTGAAAAATTAAGAGAATATTCAATAGCTACAAAATCTGGTATGATGACAGTTGAAAAAGCTGAAGAAGTTGCAAAAGAATTAAACATTCCTTTAATCGCTGTTACTGGTGAACAAGGAAAAGTTGGTGCATTAGCTGCTTTAGGTCTTTACAATGATGTTGAAGAAGCAGTAAAAGTTTATGATAAAAAATAAACTCTTTTTTTTTACTTTTTTTATTTATTAATATGTTCTAAAATCAAAGAAATTGCCTTCTTGGGAATTTACAAAGTGATGTATTGTTGTTATATTATTAGATACAATATTTATTCTATAATCATGTCCTTCAAAGTCAAATTCAATAGTATCATTTTCAAAAGAGTTGTTAATATACTCTATACTTTCAATAACTTGACCATTGACAGCAATATTATATGAAGAGTTATTTTCAAATATTCCTCCAATTGAACCCATTGAAACATTATCCACACTTACTTCTAATCTAGATCCATTATTATACCTGTCAGAGATTATGAAAGTGTCAAATAAAGTTGTGTTATTTGTAGAGGATACATTATGAGAAACAACTGTTCCATCAAATACCTGATTTAAACGGCTATTTTGTAAGATATCACCATCATTTACTTCAAGATGATTTTTAACATCAATAGGAAGTCTTAATAAATCCAATTCTCCATTTTTTGTTTCATTTACATTATAATGAACTGAATTTATTGTAATTGTATCGCCATATGAAATTCCCAATGTTTGAAGGGCATCAGCAGGCATACGAAGCAAATTAGACTCATTTTCAAGTGCACTATCTACAGTATATGGCCCCCTTACTGAAATAGTGTTATTTGTATCATCAGAAAAGAGTATAAGGTTTCTTGAATTTGGTTCAATAGATATCGCTCCATTTTCAATATGTGCTGCTCCTAAAAATGTTGAAAGCATTAAAAGAAGTATCACAGCAGAGATTAAAACTGGAAAATGAATTTTAATAAATGATTTAATCAGATTATGTCTAGGCATTTTTTTATACATATCAACGGATTTTGAAACTACCTTAATAAGATAATAAACTGCAATAGCCATACCAAATACAATAATTAAAACACCTACTTCCATAGGTATGAATCTAACAAAGAACAAGGTAAATAATCCTAATATAACAAGAGACAATCCAACAATTGCCATACGGATTAAATATCCAATATCATCTATCATCACAACTCTACCGTACTTATTAGCACGATCAATAATAGTTCTTACAACTTCATTAGCCATTAAATGTAAATCAGCTAATGGAGACATGTCATGTTCTATTTCACCAATATCTACTTCTTTAATTGAAATTCCTTGAACATCAGCATCTAAAACAATACCAACATCCACACCATAATCTGGTTCAAAATTAATTTTCTCTAAAACTTCTCTTTTTGCAGCAAACTGACCACTTAGTGGTTGTTCAAAAGAGATTTCTGGGAAGAAAAAGTTTAAAAGAGGTTTAGCAGTTAATTCTGTTACTCTTCCACTTTCACGAGCAAATTTAGTCTTAGTGATATCAGTTTTTCCCTCTAAAATTGGTTTAATAATAGCATCTACCTTTTTAGGAGTTAAATTATGAATATCTGCATCAATAAATGCAACAATATCTGAATTGGATTTTAAATATCCAGTTTTTAATGCTTCACCTTTCCCTTTATTTTTTGAATGAGAAAAAACAATAGCCCCTGCTTTTTTAGCTTCTTCAACAGTATTATCTGATGAACCATCGTTTACAACAATGACTTCATCAACATAAGAAACCGATTTAATAACTTTAACAACAGTAGCGACGGTTTCTTCTTCATTATATGCAGGTACAATAACAGAAACTTTCATATATTTCTTTACATTATTATTTGACCTAAATGAAGCTAATAAAAAAACGAGCAATACTATCAACCAAGACAAAAAAACTCATCTCCAATTTATTATACTAATATTTTTTCTTTTTAAATACTATAAATATTATTGTTAAACAAACAAAAATGGTATAAATCTATAAATATTTTTAAAATTAAATGATAAAAGAAAAACCAATTCTTTGAATAATGTAAAGGTAGTTTATATGATAGAAAAAACACTTGAAAAAGAGCTTAATATCAAATCATGGCAAGTTAAAAAAGTTATTAAACTTATTGATGAAGGAAATACAATACCTTTTATTGCAAGATACAGAAAAGACATAACTGGCGGATTAGATGATGAGGTATTAAGAAAATTTGACACTCGTTTAAAATATCTCAGAAATTTAGAGCATAAAAAAGAGCAAATTATTGAAAAAATAAACAACCTTGGAAAATTAACCAAAGAATTAAAGGAAAAAATATTATCTGCAGAAACATTAGTTGAACTTGATGATTTATATCTTCCTTATAAAAGTAAAAAAAGAACAAAAGCAACTATAGCTCGTGAAAAAGGTCTTGAAGGTCTTGCAAACACAATTTTAAAACAGGATTTAACAGAACCTGTTGAAAATATAGCAAAAAAGTATATAAACCCAGAATTAGATGTTAACACTGCACAAGAAGCTATTGATGGTTCAAAAGACATAATTTCAGAATTAATATCAGAAAATGCAGATTTTAGAAAGAAAATAAGAGAGAATACTTTATATCATGGATTTATTGAAACAAAAGTCAAAAAAGATAGTGAAAATCCAGAATATGAAATATATTACAATTATTCAGAAAAATTATCAAAAATTCCTCCACATAGGTTACTAGCTATCAACAGAGCAGAAAAAGAAGGAGTTTTAAAAGTAAAAATATATATAGATGCTGAAGAGATTCTAGAATATCTTAAAAGACATATCCTAAAAAGTTCTTCAGATATTCCTGAAAAAATAGAATACAACAAATATACAACACCAATTATTGTTGATTCAATTTCTGACTCTTATAAACGACTAATAGCTCCTTCAATAGAACGTGAAATAAGAAAAGAACTTAAAGAAAAGGCTGAAGAAAAATCAATCGATGTATTTGCAAAAAATTTACATCAATTACTTATGACAAGCCCATTAATAGGCAAAACAATATTAGGGTGGGATCCTGCATTTAGAACAGGCTGTAAACTAGCTATTATTGATGAAACAGGAAAAGTTTTAAAAACCGATTTAATTTATCCAACAGAACCTCAAAATAAAATAAAAGAATCAACTGAAACTATCCGTAACTTAATAAAAGAATATGATATTAATGTAATAGCTATTGGAAACGGTACTGCATCAAGAGAATCAGAAGAAATTGTTGCAGAGATAATAAAAGGAACAAATGTAGAATATATTATTGTTAATGAGGCAGGTGCATCAGTATACTCTGCAAGTGAATTAGCTAGTGAAGAATTCCCAGATTACAGTGAAGGTGAAAGAAGTGCAATATCTATTGCTAGAAGACTTCAAGATCCTTTAGCAGAGCTTGTAAAGATTGACCCGAAATCAATTGGTGTTGGTCAGTATCAGCATGATATGAATCAGAAAAATCTAAATGAATCATTAACAGGGGTTGTTGAAAAAGTAGTTAATGAAGTTGGAGTAGATTTAAACACTGCATCTTACAGCCTTTTAAGTTACATTTCTGGAATTAATAAAACAACTGCAAAAAACATTATTGAATATAGAGAAACAAATGGTGCTTTTAAAAATAGAAAAGAATTAATTAAAGTTAATAAACTGGGTAAAAAAACATTTGAACAATGTGCTGGTTTTGTAAAAATTGATAACCCTGAAATGCCTTTAGATAACACCACTATACATCCAGAATCTTACAAACAAACAATAAAATTATTAAATAAATTAGGATATAATGTTGAGGATATTGGAAAAAATAAAATAAACTTTGATAATTTAGATTATGAGAAATTAGCAGAAGAGCTAGATATTGGAGTTATGACTTTAAAAGACATAGTTAAAGAACTTAAAAAACCTGGTCGTGACCCTCGTGAAGATATGCCAAAACCAATACTTAGAAAAAATGTTTTAACAATAGAAGATTTAGAAGAAGGAATGATTCTTCAAGGAACCGTTAGAAACATTGTTGATTTTGGAGCTTTTGTTGATATTGGAGTGCATCAAGATGGTCTTGTCCACATATCTCAGTTAGTGGAAAATAAATTTGTAAAGCACCCATTAGACATTGTTAGTGTTGGAGATATTGTTGATGTTCGTGTTATTGAAACAGACTTAGAGAGAAATAGAATTAACTTATCTATGATTCTCTAATTCTCTTTTTTTCATTTCAACCATGTTTAAAAACTGTTCAAATCTTTGCTGATGTTGTTTTTTAAGAACATGTAAAACAACTCCTGAAAAAAAGATTACAACAGCTATAATCACAACAGTTGAAGCCATAATTAATGTTGGTATCTTTTCTACATAACCTGTACTTAAATAATTAACAAAAATAGGTAGGAAATAAATAGCTGCAATTAACAAAAGAACAAGAGTAGCTAATGAAAAGAAAAACAATGGACGTGTATCCCTAAATAATGAAAGAATAAGAGATAACACCTTAAAACCATCACGATAGGTGTTTAATTTAGATTCACTTCCTTCAATCCTGTCTCTATACTCTACCTGAACTTCTTCTATTAAAAAATTATTATTAAGAGAAAAAATAGTCATTTCAGTTTCTATTTCAAATTCCTGAGATGAAATTGGATATGATTTAGCAAAACGATAACTGAAACCACGCATTCCAGTCATTATATCTCCAAGATTACTCTTAAATAAAATGTTGATAGCCTTACGAACTAATTTATTACCAGTGTTGTGAAAACGACGTTTATTTTCTTCAAAATATTTTCCAGACAATCTATTACCAATTACCATGTCTGCCTTGCCTGAAAGAACAAGTTTTTCAATTTCAGATGCTGCTTCAACACCATATGTATCATCACCATCTACCATAATATAACAATCAGCATCAATATCACGAAACATTGATCTGACTACATTTCCTTTACCTTGCCTATACTCTTTTTTTACAATAGCTCCAGATTCTTTGGCTATTTTATAGGAATTATCAGTGGAATTATTATCATAGACATAGATATCTGCATGAGGTAATTCTCTCTTAAAATCTGTAACAACTTTTTTAATTGTTAATTCTTCATTATAACAGGGTATAAGGACAGCAGTTTTCATAGTAATAAAATATATATTTATCTTTATATTTAATTACATATTAAATAATTCTGGGAGATTCAATTTGGATTATAGTAAAAGTGAAATAATAGAACTTCTATTTAAAAGAAAAACAGACAATATTTATCTTCAAATGTTTAGATATTGTTTTGTTGGTGGAATCTCTTTTTTAATAGATTTTTTTATTTATATTGGCTTAATTGAAATTTTTAATGTAAATTATTTAATATCAGCGGCAATTGCATTTGCTATTTCAGTTATGGCAAACTACTATTTAAGTACATCCTGGGTTTTCAATCAATCCAACATTGAGAATAGAGTTATTGAATTCAACCTATTTATTTTAATAAGTATAATGGGTCTTGTTTTTACTGAAATTCTTTTATTTATATTCATAGATTGGTTATCAATAGGATATATAATCTCCAAAATTATAGCCTCACTATTAGTTATGCTCTGGAATTTCAGTGCTAGAAGAGTTATGTTTTATGGAACTTAAACTATAATTAACTTTATTAGTACCTATAAAGTAATTATTATTCATAAAAAAATTAAAAGGTTAAATTATGGTTCCAAAAGTAATGATTATTCTTGGTAGTGGCTCTGATATTGACATAGCTAAAAAAAGTATTGATATTTTAGAGAAACTCGAAATTCCATATAGTTTAAAGGTTGCTTCTGCTCATAGAACACATAGTTTAGTCAAAGCACTTGTAAAAGAGGCTACTGAAGCTGGAGTTGAAGTGTTTATTGGTATTGCAGGTTTAGCAGCTCATCTTCCAGGCATAATCTCTGCTTATACTCATAGACCAGTTATTGGAGTTCCAGTTAAAGGGGCTGTTGGAGGAATAGATGCTCTTTATGCATCAGTTCAAGTTCCTTATCCAACCCCAGTAGCTACTGTTGGAATAAACAGAGGAGATAATGCAGCTATTTTAGCAGCACAATTTATTGCTATCCATGATCCTAAAGCAGCTGTTAAAATTTCTGAACTTAGAAATGAATATGCAACCAAAGTAATTGACAGCAATTATACTGTTATTGATGAAATTGAAGGAAACTATATTGATAAAGATTTCTTAGACATTAAAAGCCTTAAAATTGAAGAAAAAGAAATTGAAACTTGCCGTAAATACAATTACGATGCTAAAGTTGCAGTTTTAGCAGGTAATTATAGCGACATAGTAATAGCTAAAAAAGTTGCAATTATATTAGATAGGCTTAAAATAGAACATGATATGCAAGTATTATGTCCAATCAGACATCCTGAAGCCTTTGAAAATTATGTAAAAGGAATGAAAAATGTAGATGTTTTCATTGGAATTAGCTCAAACTCTTCAATAATCACAGGAGGTCTCTGTGGACTTACAGAAAAACCAGTTATTGGAGTTCCATGTGGAGAAAAATTAGGAATTGACTCATTATTATCAATGGTAAATATGCCACCAGGAGTTCCTGTTGCTACTGTTGGTGTAAATAACGGTAGAAATGCAGCAATACTCGCAGGAGAAATATTGGCTGTGGATAATCCTGATAAAAAAGTAATCTTAGAAAAAACAAAAAATAAAAAAATGAGCATATAGTGATTTTTATGAAATTAGAAAACACCGAAGATATAATTGAAATTAATGATGAACTTAGTTGTGAATTTGAAGTAGCTAAGGTATTGAGACAATATCCAAAAGATACTGTTATTTTAACTAATGTAAAAAATAGTGAGATGCCAGTTGTCTCTGGAATTTGTAATACTCGTGAAAAAATAGCTAAATCAATTAACTGCGAAGTAAATGAAATAACTTCTAAAATTATTGAAGCTAGTGATAATCCGATTAAAGTTGAAAATTTCACTGATTTCTCTGAATATAACACAACAGAAGCAGATTTAAGTAAACTACCAATATTAACACATTACAAAAGAGATGGTGGAGCTTATATAACTTCTGGAGTTGTATTTGCACGTGACCCTGAAACAGGTATTCAAAATGCATCAATTCACAGAATGATGGTTCTTGATGATAAAAGATTAGCTATTAGGATTGTACCAAGAAACCTTTATACATACTTCCAAAAAGCTCAAAAACTTAATAAAGATTTAGAAATTGCAATAGCTATTGGAATGGATGCAGCTATTTTACTTGCAAGTACCACATCAATCCCTATTGATTACAATGAAATGGATGTTGCAAATGCATTTAAAAACGGAGAATTAACCCTTATTAAAACTGAAAGTAAATTAGAAGTTCCACAAGCAGACATTATACTTGAAGGTAAAATATCAGTAACAGAAACCACAGCAGAAGGACCATTTGTTGATTTAACTGATACTTATGATATTATTCGTGACCAACCAATTATAACATTAAGTAAAATGCATATTAAGAAAGATAACCCTTGTTATCATGCAATTTTACCTGCTGGATTTGAACATAAACTCCTACAAGGGCTTCCACAGGAACCAAGGATTTATAAATCTGTAAAAAATGCTGTTCCTACAGTTGAAACTGTTGCATTAACTGAAGGAGGTTGCTGTTGGTTACATGCAGTTATTTCCATTAATAAACAGACCGAAGGGGATGGAAAAAATGCAATAATGGCTGCACTTTCTGCTCATCCCTCTCTTAAACATGCTGTTGTTGTAGACACTGATGTTGATGTATTTGACCCTCAAGATGTTGAATATGCAATAGCTACACGTGTAAAAGCAGATAGGGACATTATGATTGTTCCTAATGTAAGAGGATCTTCTCTTGACCCTGTTGCTGAAAGTGATGGAACAACTACAAAATTAGGTGTAGATGCAACTAAATCACTTAAAACAATTGAAAAATTTGAAAGAGTTAGTTTTGGAGAATAAAATTTAACTCTTTTCCACATTTTTTACATTTATTTTCTTCAATTTTTCCTAAATCTTCTGTTTTATAACCATTTCTTCTAATTAGTAGCTCTCCACATTCTGGACAATAGCTATTATTATCAAATGGAACATTTCCAAGATATACATATTCCAACCCTTTTTCTTTAGCTAAATTTAGTGCGTTAATTAGAGTCTCTTCTTTTGTTGGTTCCATATTTGGCATTTTATAATATGGAAATGCACGTGAAAAATGGAGAGGTACTTCACAACCTAGTTCTTCTAAAATAAAATCAATTAAATGAGATATATCTTCTTTTGAATCGTTATAATCATTAATCAATAAATTTGTAAGTTCCAAATGTTTTCCAGAATTATAAATATCCTTAATATTTTCCAATACAACATTTAAATCTGCCTTACATACTTTCTTATAAAAATTTGAAGATATTGATTTCAAGTCTATGTTAAAAGCATCCACAAAATTTAATGTTTCAATCAAAGATTCTCTTGACATATATCCATTACTTACATAAATAATTTTTAAATGTTCTCTCTTAGCAAGTAAAGATGTTTTCTTAGCAAAATTAAAGTGTATAGTAGGTTCATTATAGGTCCAAGAAATTGACTTACATCCGCTTGAAAGTGCATTTTCAACAATGCTTTCTGGCATTATTTTATCCTTATCAGAAATTTTATCATAATATTGTGATATGATATAGTTCTGACAGTTTAAACAGGACATGTTGCACCCAAAACCACCAACAGAATAGCTGAAAGAACCTGGAAGAAAATGATAAAGTGGTTTTTTTTCAATTGGATCTGCATTTAGAGAAGATACTACTGAATAGCTGAGGTCAAATAACTCACCATTAAGATTTTTATGCTGACCACAGATTCCATATTCATCTGGTTTAATTTTACAGTAATTCGAGCAAATTTCACAGCGAACTTTTTGAGTTTTTGAACTTTTTTTAAAAAATACATCCCTAAACATGATGAAAACCTATTTAAAATGATTATAACCTTTTGAAGAAATTCCACATACTTTTCCACTATTTAAAGTAATTTCTATTTTTCCGGAATCATTAATTTCTCCAATTACAATAAAATCCAATTTATCTTTAATTAATTCTAAATTTTCTTCAGATATTGTAAATAATAACTCAAAGTCTTCACCAACATGCAAAATTAAATCCAAATAATTGAGATTTAAAGATTTAGATATCCTTTTATATTCTTCAGATATAGGAATCTTATCTTCATATATCATCATTCCATAAGAGTCCTTAGAAATCTCATAAAGTTCACTAGCTAATCCATCTGTAATATCTGTAGCTGAAGTGGCACCATTTTCTTTTAAAATAATTCCCTCATTGAGTTTAGCAACAGCTTCCAATGCTTTCTTAACATAAATAGAGTCATCATCTAAATTAAAACCCAAAGCAGCAAGGCCAATTTCACCAGTAATGCAAATCAAATCTCCTTTAGAATACCCATCTTTTCTTAAAGAAGTTTCTTTATCATTTAATCCAAGTGCAGTTCCAGAAATTATTATCTCATCTGCTTCATTTGTATCCCCACCAATTAAAGGAATATTATAAAATTTACAGGCTTTTAAAACACCCTCAATAATTTGTTTAAAATCAGAGACCAGAATGTCTTTTGGAATAGCTATTGAAAGTAAAAATCCCAATGGTTTTGCACCCATAGCTGCTAAATCACTAACATTAACAGTGACTGCTTTAAATCCCATTTGAAAATAAGACATGTTTTTAGGAAAATGTTTTGACTGAATTAACATGTCAGAGGTGGAAATTAATTCTTTATTTTGAGAAATAGGAGTGATAGCTGCATCATCAAAGACAATATCCTTACAGTTATCAACTATATATTTAACTAATTCTTTCTCACCAATATCTGAAACTTTTAAATCCATAATCTTAATTTTATATCTTCAAATAATATATATTTTAAAAAAAAAAGAAATTAGAAATTATCTTCTACTCTTTCTTTAATTATTTTGTAAAGACGAGTATCAATTCCTAATGGGTCAGTTAAGATAATTTCTCCATCAAAATCAGCTGTTTCAACTTCATGATGATGGTGATGATGATGCCCATGATTGTGGTCATGGTGATGATGCTCATGGCTGTGAATTTCTTCTTCATTAAAATCACTTTCAATTCCCAATATTTTTGGTATATCCCTTTTTGTGTGAAGTCCATGAGCTACAAAGACAGGAACTACAATAATTCTTTCTAAATCATTATTTTCAGCTAATTTAGCTATTGATTGAGGAATAGTAGGTTCTCTTAACTCCATAAATGCATAATCAATAATTGCATCAGGATAATCAACTTTGAACATGTTTACATAAGCTTCAATTACATATTTTCCTTGAGGTAATTTACTTCCATGACTTAAAAGAAGTATTCCTGTTTTAGAAGATTTAAAATCAATATCTTTCATAAATACACCTAAAGTAAATTTGATTATATTACAATATTACTTTATTTATATATTTAAAGATAGTGGGAAGCTTACTTAAAAACGATTATTAATTCTTAGTTTAAAGAAAAATAGAATAATAATTGCTAAAGTAGATTTTAATATCAGATAAACTAGTAATATTAAGTAAAATATTATGAAAAAAGGTTGAAAATATAACTTAATTAAACTAAAGTTTAAAAAAAATAAATAAATGTCTATTAAAGAAAAAAAATAAAATAAAATTAAAGAGCATCTTCAATTCTATTTTTTAGTATATCAATTAAAACATCATCAGATCCAATTGGTTCTGGATATAATATTTCCCCATCAAATTCAACTTTTTCTAAGTCATGATGATGGTGATGATGATGCCCATGTCCGTGACCATGATCATGATGATGGTCATGACTATGACTATGTGAATGCTCAGATTCTTCTTTTAAACCTAAAATAGTAGGAATATCAGAAGTAGTGTGCATTCCAGGAGCAATAAATACTGGAACAACAACTAATCTTTCAATATCGTTTTCTGATACTAATTTATTAATTGAAGTTGGAATATTAGGTTCTACAAGCTCCATAAATCCAAAATTATTTGGATAGGAACATTCTTCATCAAATAACCTATGAAGTTCAGTTATAAACTCCTTGTTATAGTTTAACCTACTTCCATGTGAAACAAGTAAAATTCCAGTTTTAGCATCCTCATTTAATTGAGATTCAGCAAGTGCCTCATCAATTCTTTTATCTATTACTTTTAAAAGTGATTTATCTGGACCTATAGCAGATAATAATTCAATATCTCCATCAAATTCAACATCTTTTACAATAGATAAATAGAAGTCATCAGGATATACGCCGTCAGGATATCTAGGATCAGTTTCTAAAGGTTCTAATCCTAACATTATAGGAATATCAATATTAGTATGAATTCCTGGTGCTAAAAATACAGGTAATGCTAAAATTCTGTTAATATTATTATTTTCTTTTAATATATCAACAGCTTCAGCAATGGAAGGACTAGAAACCTTCATATATCCAATTTCAGTAGGTAATCCAGTAGCTTCAATAAACTTTTCTTTAATTTCACCGAAAGTTTTTTCAGCGTAAGGTAAGCTACTTCCATGACTAAGTAAAATCACAGCAACATTATTTGATGACTTTGAATTTGTATCCATAGGAAATGACTCCGTCTTCACCATCTTCTCTAATTTTCCTGAATACTAACTCAACAGGATCTCCAATTTCTAAATCATCTACATCACAATCAACTAATTGTGAAGTTAATTTAGCACCTTCTTCTAATTCAATAATTGCAACTGCATATGGTGCAACTTTTTTAAAGTCATCTGAAGGAGATCTAATAACTGAAAAACTGTGTATTTTACCTTTTCCACTAAATTGGAATGGTTCAATATTTCCTTTTCTTCTACAATTTGGACAAATTACTCTTGATGGGAAGAAAACATCCCCACAAGTGGTACATTTTGAACCAATGAGATTATATCTTTGTTGTATATGACGCCATGATTTAATTGTATCTGACATATATAAATCCTCCGTTAATAAAAAATTTTTATTATGTATAATTTCTCACACTTAATATAAATATCTATTTTTTTTAGTAGTAAAAAGAAGGTTAGAGTATTAAAAAATAAAAAAAAGACTGATAAAAAATAATACTCAATCTGCTTTCCAATAAACTTTCAACACAAAATCACTAAAACACCATCTCACACTTCAAAAAGTAATTTATAATTTCCAACCTTAACATCATATGATGAAACTTCTAAAAATAGGTTCAAAAGGAAATATACTAATTGGAACAATGGCAATTCTAATTGTATCCTTTATAATATTGGCTATTTTCATTGTATCAAGTTTATATTTAGTTGATAGTGAAAATATCGAATCTATATCAAATGATAATTTCAAATATATCATTGAAGATTATGATAAAAATATCGAATCCAAATTACATGAATCTATTGAAGACACCTCTCAAAAAGTTGTAATGAGCCGTTTTCCAGTTCAAGATAGTGAAGATACTATCAAAAAAGAATTAAATAAAAAATTAGACTCCCAAAATAGAGAATTTAAGGAAAAATACGGCATTACAATTGAATCCAATGTATTATCAGTTGAAACAACAGATAGTCCATTTATAATAAAAACAAACGTGCAAATAAATGCTGAAAAAGATGGTGAAAAGTTTTCCAGTGTTTTAACTGGAAAAACTTCCATTGAAGGGTTAAAAGACCCGCTACCCTTTACAAAATGTGGTTTTTCACTACCCTTCTTCTACATAGGAGATAGAATACAATATGGAACCTCTCTTACAGAGTATTTGGCACTCCATGGAGCTGTCGATGCTGGACAAGGATATATTGGTGCATCTTCTCCACTTACAATAAAAAAATGTCCATTTGACCCATATACTCATCATGGAGATGGACTAACACTGAAAAAATGTTTAGATGATGGTTATTTCCATGAAAGTGCTGATGGTAGCTGTTACCTATGTAGATTAGAAGGAAAAGGCACTTGCCCCCATTATGGCCTTGAAGTATTTATTGTAACTCTTCCTAATCCAGAAATTCAAATGTCAACTTCAGCACCAGATCATGTAATTTTTAAAGATAGCTATCCTGGACTTGCATATGAAGTTTGGCCAACACAACGCCTATTTTTAGATAGTTCTCATCGACAAAAGTATGGATTAATATAATATGGATGAAAAAGGATTTAGTTCAGTTGAAATACTTGTAGTTTTAATATTGCTTCTTTTAGCTATAGGAGTTATATTAGAATTTACACAGGAAAGTAGTGAAAAGTTATCAACAGCTATTTCTGAAGGAAATTTAGAAAAAATAACAACAGAAGCCTGTGATAATCTTATTAATAATCCAGGAAGTCCCAAAAATTGGAACGAACTAAGACAAAAAGAAAATGTTATTGCTGGATTAGCTATTTTAAATGAAGACAATAAAACAATTCCAAATAGTGTATCCTTTGAAAAATTTTTAGCAATAGGTAAAGATTATAACAAATTAATAAATGAAAATATCTTTAAAAACCAAGTAAAAAGCTCAATGATTTTAACACCATTTAATGAAAATATTGAACAGAAGACATGGGGTTCAAGTGTAACTAGTGAAAATATTTTTTCTATAAATCGTATAGTGACTTGTGATTTTTATAAGAAATTTTCTATAAATAGCTTCCAAAACAATGGAAAATGTAATCAATACCATATTGGTGAGCATAGCTGCAATTATTTTAAAATATTCAAATCTTACCTAAAAACAACAGATTATTATCTTTTATTTGATGAAAATTCATATAATGATGTATATTACAGTTTAGATACAACTTTAATCCCATCTATTTCAAAAAAAGTTACTAATGATGTTATTAAACTAAACAATGAAATTGAAAGTAAACTTATTTTTAGTGAAGATGGAATTGTTTTTGTACACACGAACAAAGAAGATGTAAAGGCAGTAATAATTGGAGTTCCAAAAGATTTTGATAAAAAATATCTGAAATATGATTATTTTATTTCCAATCAATGTAAATTTACAATTAAAACTAGCTATTGATTACAATTTAGACTCATCAATATCTATAGGATTATCATGAGTGCCGAAAAAAGAAGGTAATTGATTCCATTCGATACACCACTCTTTCCACTCATAATATTTTTTAGGGTCTTCTTTCCATAGCTTTTTTACATGTTTTTTCTGGTCTTCATAATTCAAATCTTCCATAAAGACAACCTCATACATGTTTAATTCTTCGCCATATCCTTTAACATGCCCAATTAATAGACTCATATTCTTTTCTCCCTTTAGAAAAAATCATACTATTAAAATACAATAGCTCCTGTAACAATCAAAGAAACTCCAATTAAAATTAAACTTGAAATTGAGTCTGTAATACTGGTTGAAATTGGAATAACAATATTATCTGGATCATAACCTCTACGATAGGATAGTGTAGATACATAAAATACAATAACCATCATAATTGGAATTAAAATCAAACCAGAAGCTAAACTAATGAAGATTGTCTTATCAAAACCTAATCCCATAACTCCTAAAAGATAAGAAGACTCATCAGCCATAAATCCAATGATTGGATAGATTATAATAGCTAATATAATAATTATTAAAAAGTTGTACAAAGTATTCTTTTTAGGTCTTAAAATAGGTTCAATTAAACCTGAATGAAGACCAGAAGATAATCTTGCACCTAAAATACTTACAATACTTCCACTTTCACCAGAGAATAATGGCATCAAGGTTAATAATGTTGGATTGGATAGAAGTGTTGAAATTGAATTATTAAATATTCCTCCTGCAAATACTCCTAAAACAGAACAAATAAATAGCACAGGAGTTGACTGTTTAATAATTGATTTAGTTTCCTCAGATGAGTTAAATCCATAATAAATAGCTGCAAGAACAATTACAATTAAAAGTACAAATACAACATATTTTAAAATTAAACTATAATTAAGTAATGACAAGATTAAAATAGCTACAATAATAGCAGGAAGTGTGAATAAATCACCAAATGCAGCTATTAATGGTGTTGTAATATTATCTGGATCCCATCCATTTTGAAAACTTTTTAAAGAAATAAGCATTGTTATTGGCAACATTATTAATGATGAAACAAGGCCTGCAACTAAACTAATTAACATAAAATCAATTAGGCTCATACTTTCAAAACCAAATATAATACAAATTAATTTAGCAATTATAGCTAAAAATAAAGAAAGTACAAGTGTCAATATAAAAGATACAGTGATATTTTCCATTAATACATCAGATTTTTTAAATTCTGGTGTTAAAATACCAATATGAAGGTTTGTTGATAATCTTGAACTAAATGATCCAAAAATATTTCCCCTCATTCCAATAGCACCTGGAATAAGAACTAAAAGCCCTGGAAATGTTTCAAGAAAATAAGTCATATTTCCAAGTATTATACCTGCACATAAGTCCCCTACAGCACAGATTAATAATGCAATAAGACCTTCTTTTATACTTCTTTTATGCTCACTGTAAAATTCAGAAAAATATTTAACAAATTTTGAAGATCTATTATCAAAAAGAGAAGTAGGCTTTTCAATAAATTTAAAAATAAATACAACAGCATTAGCAAAAAACATCAATATAGATAATATGCACTGACGAATCATGTTCACTATCCTTTTGTCCTTCACGCATATCACCTATTAACATTTTATCACACGTTTAACAGTCTATTATTCATCTAAGAAGTCATCAAATTCATCTAATGTAATTTCACCATTAGCTAATTTGTAAAATACTTCAGAACCTGCTTCAGTACCTTGTACAAGCAATACATCATTTTCATAAATCATTGTATGCTTATCAGGTCCATAAATCCAAGAATCATCACGTCTAATAGCAATTACTCTCATTCCAGTACGGTTTACAAGTAATAATTCTCCTAAAGTTTTATTACATAATTCAGAACCACCATCTACTTTAACTCTAGCCATCATTTTTTCTGATTCTTCCATTACCATTTTAAATACAGGATGAGGTTTGATTCCTTTAATTACCAAATCTGCTAAATCTTTTGCTGCATTTGCCATACTTTCAGCAGCTTCAGCAATTTCTAGAAGTGCAGTTAATTTTTCTGCATCTTCATATGAACGTGCAGCAACCAGAGACTGCTTTTTAATTTCATAATTCATGCTATTAATGGTATTTTCTAATTTTAAAACCTCTTCAGCTAATTCTTTATTATTAAATAAAACAGCAGAAAAAGCCAAATCAACCATTAATTCCGACATATTTTTCATTTCAATTAAAATATTCTTAATTGACATTTACTCACCTTATAAATTATATGGGTCGTTTTTTAAAAGACATGCCCTTCTAAGTTTTAATAATTCTTTCTTTTTAGATTTTAAATCATCTACTTCATTAAAAATTCTTGAAAAAGGTTCTCTTAAACAATTAACTGTTTTTGCTTCATGTAACCAAGTACAATCCTTACAATTCCATATTCCTTTATCTTTAATCCATTTTCCACCAGTAGAACTTTCACCACAAGGATAAAAAGGACAATAACAGAAATCACAATATTGTCCTTCAAAATGACATGGATAAAAATCACATTCTTCATTTGGTCCATGTACTACTTCACCATTTAAGAATTTCTCATAATGATTCTCAGATAACTGGTGAATAGGTGCACGTATAACATATCCCCTTGGAGTAATCATCTTATTATCCAGTTCATAGGTTAAGTCATTTCCAACAATTAAAGTACAGAACATATTAACCATATCTTCCTCTAAATCCTTTGCTTTTAAAATTTTTACAGAAGATGGAGATTCAGTACTATTTACAATACCAATTAGTGTATCTTCACCATTAATATCTAAAAGAAGTTTGTAAAATCGTCTAAACGGTTCTTTACGTGTTTTACTAATTGGATTATAAATGGCTATTATAAAATTAGCTTTTAATGCATATTCAATTTTTTTCTCAATTTCAGATAAAGGAGTTAAAATATTACTTAAACTAATAGCTGCAAAATCATTTAATGGTGCTCCAAGCATATCAGCAGCAAAATTAAGGGCAGATACTCCAGGATAAACTTTTATTTCAACATCTGAATATTTGTTAACAATCTGATATAAAACATTAGCCATCCCATAAACACCAGGATCTCCAGAACTAACTAATGAAACAGTTTGGTCTTCAATGCTTTTTTCAATAGCTATTTCAACTCTAGCTATTTCATCCCCCATTCCTTTTTTAATTATTTCTTTACCCTCAATTAAATCTTCAATTTGGTCAATATACTTCTTATAACCAATAATTACATCAGATTCTTTAATAGCATTAAGAGCGGAAATAGTCATGTTATCTCTATTTTGGCCAATTCCAATTACATTAATCATTATATCACTTAGTACAATCTTAAAATAGATGTTATTTTAATAGAGTCTGGATCTACATTTAATTCTCCATTAACATATCTTGCAATACCTTGAGAAACTACTTTATAAGATGGATCTTGACTAATAACTATTTGAGAAGATGTTGAATTTGGAGAATCAAATGCATTTGATTCTATAGTAACATTAAATTCTTCTACATCAGTATCATCATAAGTTGTAATATTCATAGTTTCTAAATCAACACCATCTACATTCGACAGATTTTCTATAGATAAAGCAACTTCTTGTTCATTTGTAATATTAATAGGAGTAGGATCTTTTACTAAAACATCATTAACTGACTGTGAGTTGAATATACCAGTTATTTTTTCAACTTGCATATCAATTAATCCTTGTACATCTGGAACTTCTGAAGTAACAATTGTATAAGAGCTCATTAGCCCAACTTCAAAAAATGCTACAAATAATACAATAACTATTAATACTCTAGAAAGTTTCATGTTATCACATTTCATTCCGTTAATAAATAACAAGTTTCTATTATGTTTAATTTTAATTATTATCTATAATAAAGATAACTAATATATAGTGAAAAATAAATTAAATAAAAAAAAATTCTAGAAGCTTTATAAAATATTAAAAATAAAGAATGTATTAAAAACTTTAGAAAAAATGCGATATTCTATGACAAATAAAATTCTATTAAAATTTGCTAAAAAGGGAATTAACCTCTCACCCTCTGCTTATAAAAAAATTATGGAAGATAATAACCCTTTAAATTTAACTTCATCCATCATTGTTAAATTAAAAGGTGATGATTACAAATCAAAAGATTTAGTATCAGTTAGTGGTGAAATTATTGATAAAATTAAAGGTGAACTCGGATTATCTAAATCTAGTGAAGAAAAACATAAAGTAAGCGAAAAACCTTTAGTAGATATTAAAAAAACAAAAAAACCAATTGAACCATTAATAAACACTAAAAAATCAAAAGAAACTCCATTTATAAATAAAAAAGAGAATTCAACAAAAATAAAAGTTGAAAAAACTCCTAAAAAAATCGAACCTAAAAAACCAGCTTCAATTGAAGATTCAAAAAGAGAATCTGATAAAAAAGAAAAATATACAAATGAAATAATAGAAGAAGCTTCTGAAAAAGTATCTGATACAAAAGTCCAATTTAAAAGAAATTTAACAAAATCAAATGTTGAATATGACTTTAAAATAATACAAGATACAAGTAAAAAATCATATACCAGTGGAGAAATTGAAAATTTAATTTCATACTTCCAAAGTAGATATGAAAAATTACATAAAATATTATCTAAAAGACCAGAACTTAGAACTGCTCAGAAAGTTGCAGATATTGAAGAAGCACAAACAGAATTAAGTCTTATATTAATGATTAGAGATATAAGAACCACAAAAAATGGTCATAAATTAATAGAATTTGAAGATGATACTGGAACAATTCCTATTCTATTTTCAAATAAAAATGAAGAATTGTTTAGAGAAGCAGAAAAACTTGTTAAAGATGAAGTTATTGGCGTAATAGCTGATAAAAATGGAGATTTAGCTATTGCAAATCAAATTATCAACCCTGGAGCTCAAAGAATAGCTAAAAAAGAAATGGATTTTGGAATTGTATTTATTTCAGATGTCCATATAGGAAGTCTTACCTTCCTTGAAGACGCATTTAACAGATTTATTGATTGGATAAACTGTGAATATGGTAATGAACAGCAAAGAGAAATAGCTAGTGATATTAAATATCTCGTAATTGGTGGAGATATTGTAGATGGAATTGGTGTATATCCAAACCAAGAGAAAGAATTAGCTATTAAAAACATTACTGAACAATATAATGAAGCAGCAAGACTTTTAGGAAACATTAGAAGCGATATTAAAATAATTATTGCTCCTGGAAACCACGATGCATCTAGAGTTGCTGAACCACAGCCTGCAGTACCTGAAGAATATGCAAAAGCATTATATGAACTTGACAATGTTGAATTTATAAGTAATCCTGGTGTTGTATCTTTAGATGGAATAAATGTTTTAATTTATCACGGACGTAGTTTTGATGATCTTGTAATGGATATTAAAGACTTCAGCCATGAACGTAATGATTTATTAATGGAAGAATTACTTAAAAAAAGACATTTAGCTCCAATTTATGGAGAAAGAACACCATTAGCTTCAGAACTTGAGGATTATCTTGTTATTGATGAAATCCCTGATGTTTTCCACACAGGACATGTTCACATTAACACATATAGAAAATTTAATGGTATTCATTTAATAAATTCAGGAACCTTCCAGACTCAGACTGAATTCCAGAAAATTTATAATATTGAACCAACTCCTGCTGAAGTTCCTGTTCTTCATAAAGGAAAATATAAACACTTAAAATTCATCTAATTTTTTTCAAAATTTTTATAAATAATCAACAAAAGAAATTATAATATCTAGGTGAAATAATGGATATTGATGTTAAAGAAATTGTAAAAATTTCTCATGATTTATATAAAAGGCAATTAGTTTCTGGTAAAGCTGGAAATATAAGTGTTAGAAGTAAACTAGAAAATAAAGACATAATAGCTATTTCTCCTACTTTAAAATCATTAAAAGATTTAAAAGAAGAAGAAATTGTTTTAGTTGATTTAGAAGGAAATGTTTTAACAAAAGGAAAACCTTCTTCTGAAGTAAATCTTCATTTAGAAATTTATAAAGCTAGAAATGATGTAAATGCAATTGTCCATACACATTCTCCATATGCAACAGGTTTTGCTTTTTCATCAAAGAAAATTAAAAGATTAGAAGGATTTGGAAAAATAACTACACCATTTTTAGAAGAAATTGATTATTTACCTCCAGGTTCAATAGAATTAGCTAAAAATGCAGCTAAAGCTATTGGAAATGAAGATGTGCTTATATTAAAACATCATGGAGTTCTTTGTGTTGCTGACCAATTAAAAGAAGCTGCAAATCTCGCTGAATTTGTTGAAGATATTGCAAAAACTCAGTTTATTACACATACATTAAATTTAAGTGAAGAAATTTAAAAAAAAGAGAATTGAATTAATTAATCTTTTTTCTGATTTCTTAATTCAACACTTTCATTAATCATTTTTAAAATTAATCCTGATAAAGTTGTTTCTTCATCAATTGCTATTTTTTTCAATTCTTTCTTTAACTCTACAGGAATACTGATTGTTGTTTTACTTGTTTCAGACATGATTAATAAATATAAATTAAATTAATATAAATTTTTCTATAAAATCTATTTTACCATAACATTTATTAAATAACAAAACTAAAATATATAATTTAATGTTATTATAATTTTAATATTTATTTTTTCGGAGGGGTATTTATGAGTAATCAAACAATTGATGAGGTATCAGAAATATTAGAATATATTAAAGAAAATAACACTGTACCACGTAATATTAGAGAAGCAGCAAGTGATTCTAAAGATTTATTAAATGATGAAACACAAGATCAATCTGTAAAAATAAGTACAGTTTTAACTAAACTTGATGAAATTAGTAACGATCCTAATATTCCAGTTCATGCTAGAACTTTAATATGGGAAGTTTTAAGTAAATTAGAATCAATCTAATTTATTTCTTTTTTTGAAACAGCTATTGAAATTGTAACACCATCATAGACTGTTTTTTTATATATTAATTGTGAATCAAATCCTGCAGAGATTAAAGCTGATGGTTCACAAACACCAATTATTCCAAATTTTGATTTTACAAACTCTGATTCCTGAACAATATCTGATTTAAACAATTTTAATTTATCTAGCTCAACAAAATGAATAGGAATATTTAATTTTTCTGAAAGTTCCAATAAACCTTTTTCATCTTTTTTAATTTCAGCTGATGTTAATAAATCAATTCTACTTAAAGGAAGATTAAGATCTCTTAAAGATTGTTCAATTGCAGTTAGAATATCTTTTGATGATTTGTTTCTACGACAACCAATTCCAACAACAATTTTTCTTTTATGTAACTTTAAAATTGTATCATTGCAAACAACAATAATTTCATCTTGTTTAAGATTATTATTATTATTTTCAATTAAGAGGTTGATTTCAAGTGTATTTTTGCTTATATAATCTTCAATAAATTTATCATTTGTTTGAATAATAATTTTTTTATCCTTTAAAATTGCTTTATTAAAATTCACAATACTTTGAGGATTTTTAATATCTAGAAATAAATCATTAGCAATTGTATCAATACCTAATTTGTGATTTACATCAGTTGCAGTTGTAATAATAGCTTCACTGTTAATTAAATTAGCTATTTTCACTGTTAATTTATTAGCTCCACCCATATGTCCAGACAATACACTAATAACATATTTTCCATTTTCATCCATGTTTAAAATAGCCGGATCTGTAATTTTTGAGTTGATTAATGGAGCAATGCTTCTAATTAATATTCCAGAAGCCATAATTGCAATAATTGCATCATATTTATCAAATAATATTGGCATTGATTTTTTAACATTTTTATAATATATGTCTGTTAAAATAACTGTTGAATCTTTATCTAAAATATTTTTTAATTTTTGAGACAATGATTTTCCTTTATCTGTAACTGAAATTATAGCAATTTTCATATTAACAACTCAATTAAGATTAAAATTAAAAATGAAATAATTGTAAATAATAAAATTGTAAATTTAGACAATTTAATAGCTTTTGAAATATGTAAGACATCAATTTCAACTGTATTATCACCAAGAATATAAGTGTCTTTTTTAACTAATTGAATATTTAATGCTCCTGCAGTTGATGCCATTGTAAAACCGGAATTTGGACTTGGACAATTTCTAGCATCTCTCAACATTATTCTATAACTGTTTTTCCAATTTAATTTTAATATAAATGCTGAAACAACAACTAAAAAACCAGCAATTCTTGCAGGGATATAATTGAGGATATCATCAATTTTTGCTGGAAAATAACCTATATATTTTAATTTCTCATTTTCATAGCCAACCATTGCATCTAAAGTATTTGAAATTCTAAATAAAAATGGAATCCATAATATAATAAATATTAATAAAAATGTGTTGATATTATTAGCAAATAATAAAGCAATAGCTGAAATTATTGTAAAATAAAAAATTGGACTAATATAGCTATCTGTGATATTTTCAGTAAGTGATTCTATAGTAGCTGATACAATTAATTTTTCAGATAATTCATTTGTATTTCTACTTACAAGATATGAAACAGATTTCCTAGCTTTTTCAATTCCTTCTTTTAGATCATTAGATATATCATTTGCAGATGATAACAATATTTTTATTGAAAATGTAGATGATAAAAGCAATCCATAAACAATAAACATCAAATAGAAATTTAAATTAATAACAGAAAATAAAACAAACAAAATTACAGTTGAAAAAATTGTTGTTGATAAAAACAATAATAATCCTGAAAATTTATTTCTAATTTTTATAAATAAACCTGTGAAAAAATCTATAATTTTACCAATTATTACAACAGGATGAATTTTAGAGGGTAATTCACCTATAAGAATATCAAATACAATTGCAAAAACAAGTGCTGATATTATGAATAAAAATAAATTAAAATTGATAAAATTAAACATAGGAATTATTTATAATTAAATAAAATAAATAATTTATTATTAATTTATAGAATGTGGTTTTTATGTCAATGGAACAGAATATACAAAATTGGTTAATTGAAGAAGGTCTCCTAAAAGAAAAAGCAAATGATCCTAATGCTAATTTTCATTATGTAATTAATTATCCTGATAAAAATAACATGGACGTTGTACAACCAAAAGGAAAAAATGATTTAATTATTATTGGATGTGGAACTCAAGTTTCATCAGAACATATTCAATTAATGAATGAATCATCTAAATCTGAAAAAGAAGAATTTTTATGGGAATTAAGGTTTGGTTTAAATAATTTATTATTAGATTTCCAAATAAATGTTGATACAAATAATAATTTAAATCAATTTATAATCACAGATAATATATTTGAAGATGGATTAACAAAAAATTCACTTATTAAAACTATTAATAAAATTTTTAAAGCAAAATTATTATGTATTTGGTTAATTGAAAAATATTTTGGCAGTACTACAAAGTCTAATTTTGATATTCCTGAAATTAATGATTCCATGTTTGTATAATTTTATTATATATAAATTGAGAGAGTGAGAGGTACACTTCAACTGAAACAATTTCGAAGGACTTGAAAGACTGAAGGGGTATATTTCATCTGTAAAAATTTAACACATGAAATGGTCCTCTTAATAATCTCGCAGGATATCACTTATTTTACACTTGAAATATATCTCTTGATTTTTGTTTTTTTGAAAATTATCATTTCAGTTGAAATACATCTCTCACTCTATATGATAAATTATTATAATTTTTTTAAGTTTATTTTAATAATATTTTCATTTTATAAAATTTTTCTTTTTTTATATTTTTTCCTTAATTATATTTTTTTATTTTAATTAAAAATATTTTTACATAGTTTAATATTGTGTTAACTGTTTTCTAATTAGTATTTTTTAATTTAATCGATTTATTTCAATTTAATTTTTTATTTTTTTAATAATTTTATTATTTTTCATTGATTTTGTAATAAAAATATTTATTTAATACTTTTATAAAATATTAACACTGGAAATTATACTTTTCAATTTTTATTTCAAATGTTAATTTTTATACATTTTTACAGTTGAAATGTATGTTTTATCTCAATTTTATTAATTTATTATATTATTTGTTTGGTGTATTTACATGGGAAATATTTTTGATAATTTAGGTAAAAAAACAGTTTTTAAAGATAAAAAACCTTTGGATCATAGATTTTTACCTGAAAATTTACCTCATAGGAATGAGCAGATCATGCAAATAGCTAAATATTGGTCTGAAGCTCTTAACAATGTAACTCCTTCTGATGTAACTTTATATGGTAAAACTGGAACTGGTAAAACAGCTGCAGCTAAATTTGCAAAAGAACAGTTAAATGAAGCTGCTAAAGATAAAAATGTTTTTGTACGTGTTGAATATATTCGTTGTACTGATTATACAACTGAATATCAAGTAATTGCTCAATTATGTCAACAATTAGGAA
Organism: Methanobrevibacter woesei; assembly: GCF_003111605.1. Classification (NCBI taxonomy): domain Archaea; kingdom Methanobacteriati; phylum Methanobacteriota; class Methanobacteria; order Methanobacteriales; family Methanobacteriaceae; genus Methanobrevibacter; species Methanobrevibacter woesei. The sequence continues at coordinate 54,348 of NZ_MZGU01000007.1, forward strand.
GAAATGTTCCTCATAGAGGATGGACAAAAGGAGAAATTGTAAACACATTTAGGGATATATTTAGACAAACTTCTTTTGGTAAAAAGCTTATTTTAATTGTTATTTTAGATGAAATTGATATTTTACTTGAAAAAGATGGAGATGGAATTTTATACACTTTAACCAGAACAGACAATGTTTCAATTCTTTCTATTAGTAATTATGTTGATTTCAAAAAATTTATAAAACCTAGAGTAATGAGTAGTTTAAGAGATAAAGAAATAGTATTCCCTCCTTATGGAGCAGATCAACTAGCTGATATTCTATCTGAAAGGGCAGAATTGGCTTTTGATGAAGGTGTTTTAGAAGATGATGTAATTCCATTATGTTCTGCAATGGCTGCAAAAGAAGAAGGGGATGCACGTTATGCTTTAGACCTTTTAAGAACTGCTGGTGAAATAGCTGTTGATGAAGACTCAGATATTGTTCGTGGAGAATATGTAAGACAGGCAAAAGATGTAATTGAACATAATAAAGTTACTGATATCATTAGAACTTTACCTTCTCAACAACAAAGAGTTTTAGAAGCTATTTTAATTTTAACACAACAAAATGAAGAAATTACTTCTGGAAAATTGTATGATACCTATAAAGAAGTTTCTAAAGGAGATTCTGTAACTTATAGAAGAATCTTTGATTTTATTAATGAACTTGAAATGTTAGGTATTATTTCAACTAATACTATTTCACGTGGACGTGGAAAAGGAAGAACAAATATTATAAAATTACAATGTGATGATAAATTACTTGAAAATACTCTTTATGCAATTTAAAGAGTATTCTTTTTTTTAAAAAAAATAAAATAAAATATAATCCTTTATTTAGGATTATTTTTTATTAAAGTCTTTAAAATAGCCATTCTAACAGGAACAGCATTAAAAGCTTGTGTAAAGTACTTGTTGTATTTTGTATTGTCTATATCATTTGATATTTCATCAATTCTTGGTAAAGGGTGCATTACAATAAGATCTTTACCTTCAACTAATTTTTTATTAATAACATATGCTCCTTTTATCTTAAGATATTCATCATAATCAACGAAACGTTCCCTTTGAATTCTGGTTACATATAGAACATCAATATCATTTATAATAGGTTCCACATTTTCCAGTTGGATATATTTCATGTTCATTTCATCTAAATCATGAAGAACTTCTTGAGGCATTTTTAATTCATCTGGAGCTATAAAGTAAAGCTCAACATTATCAAATAATCCTAATGCATTAGCTAATGAATGAACAGTACGTCCATATTTCAAATCACCAATTAAAGCTATTTTAATGCCATCAATATGGCCAAACTCTTTTTTAATTGTGTATAAATCTAATAAAGTTTGAGTTGGATGCTGACTGGATCCATCACCTGCATTTATTACAGGAACATCAACTACATCTGAAATAAATTTTGAAACACCTTCAATTTCATGTCTTATTACTAAAACATCACTGTAAGCTTCAAACATTTTAGCTGTATCAGCTATACTTTCACCTTTTGAAACAGAACTTGATCCACTACTTGAAAATCCTATACATTCACCACCAAGACGTTTCATAGAGGTTTCAAAGGATAATCTTGTTCTTGTTGATGGTTCAAAAAACATACATCCTAATATTTTACCTTTTAATTCTTCACATATTTCTTTTGATTGAGCAATATTTTCAAGTTTACTAGCTTCATCTAATATATATTCAATATCATCTCTATCAAAATCCTTTATTGAAAGTATATTTTTTAATTTAAAAATTTTAATCAACCCTTTTTAGATTATTCTTTCAATTGGTACTACAAGAATATCTTTTGCTCCAGCATTTCTTAAGTCGTTAACAAGTTCAAACACTTGACTTTCATCAACTACTGCTTGTATTGCAACGGTCTTTTCTTCAGATAATACTTCTGATATTGTAGGTCCAGTCATTGAAGGCATTACTTCTTTTACTTTATCTAAATCGGAACTTTTAACATTCATCATTAAAAGTTTCTTACTTTCAGCTTCAATTACTCCTTCTATACTTGTAGCAACAGCTTCAACTAAATTCTTTTTATTTTTATAACTTTCTTCATTTGTAATGAGTTTAATTGTACTGTTTAAAATTGTATCAATTACTTTAAGATGGTTCATTTTTAAAGTTGTTCCAGTACTTGATAAATCTGAAATCAAATCAGCCACTCCAATAAAAGGTGCAATTTCAGTAGAACCACTTAATTTAACTATTTTTAAGTCTAATCTATGTTTATTAAGATATTTTTTTGTTAATACTGGAAATTCAGTAGCTATAACCATATCTGATGTAACATCTTCAATAGAATTAATATTTGATTCTTCTGGTGAAGCTATAACTAGCTCTGTTTGTCCAATGTGCAAGTCTACTAATTCTACAACATTGGATTCACTTTCTTTAATTAAATCTACACCAGTTATTCCCATATCTACAATTCCATTATCAACAAATTCAGGAATATCAGAAGCACGAGCAAACATAACATCTATATCTTTGTTATGAGTTGCTGAAATTAATTTTCTGTTACTATTATCTTTTAATCCTAATCCTGCTTTTTCTAAGATATTTATTGATGGATCACTTATTCTTCCTTTTGATGGAACAGCAATTTTTAATTTCATTTTTTTCCTCATAATCTTTTATATAAAATTATATAATATTTTCATGTTATAAATTTTTTTTAAAATGAAAAAATCTATATATATTTTTTGTTTTATTTTTTATAGCGATTGAATTTTATTTAATTATTTATAAGAGTATACATAATATTTAAATAGTATTTAAGAAAAAATTATTTTTTTATATTAAAAATGAGGTGATATTATGGTAGAATTACCAAAAGCTCCTATTGAAAGAATTATGAAAAATGCGGGTGCTGAAAGAATTAGTGATGATGCAAAAGTTGAATTAATTGAATACTTAGAACAATTAATTTTCGATATTACTGTTGAATCTAACAAAAAAGCTAAAATCGCTAAACGTAAAACCATCAAAGCTGATGATATTAAATTAGCTATTAAAGATTTATAAATAAATTAATAATATAATTTTTTTGGGAGTGGTTTAATGGCTGAATCAACAATTTTAATTAAAGATGCAAAATTAGTTTTCACAGGTGAAACTAAATCTGTTTTAATTAAAGATGAAATTATAGCTGAAATAGATGATGTAATTTCTGAAGAAAATGTAGATAAAGTCATTGATGCAAAAGGCATGATTTTGTCTCCAGGATTTGTTAATACTCATACTCATTTATCAATGTCTCTTTTTAGAGGTCTTGCAGATGATTATGATTTGGATTCATGGTTAAATGATTATATTTGGCCTATTGAAGCTAATCTTAATGAAAATTACTGTTATATTGGTGCTCTTTTAGCAGCTGTTGAATTAATTAAATCTGGTACAACTACATTTTCAGATATGTATTTTTATATGGAAGATGTAGCTCGTGCAATTGATGAAGCAGGTATTAGAGGAGTTCTATCCTATGGTATGATTGACTTTGCAGATGCTGAAAAAAGAGAAAATGAGTTTAGAGAAAATATTTCATTGTATGAAAATTGTAATGGTATGAGTGATGGTAAAATTAAAGTTTTCTTTGGTCCACATTCACCATATACTGCTTCCAAAGAATTGTTAGAAAGAGTTAGGCAAGAAGCCAATAAATATAACACAGGAATCCATATTCATGTTGGTGAAACTCAAAAAGAAGTGGATGACCTTGTTGAATCTACTGGAATGAGGCCTTTTGAATATTTGGAAAGTTTAGGTCTTTTAGGTCCTGATGTTGTAGCAGCACATGCTGTATGGCTTTCAGATAATGAAATTGATATAATTAAAAAATATGATGTTAAAATTTCACATAATCCATGTAGTAATATGAAATTAGCATCTGGTATTTCTCCTGTTGCTAAATTACTTGAAAATGGTATTTGTGTAAGTTTAGGAACAGATGGTGCATCTTCTAATAATAATTTAGATTTATTAGAAGAAATGAAATTTGCATCTCTTTTGCAAAAAGTTGATACTTTAAATCCTCTTGTACTTCCTGCCTGTGAAGTTTTAAAAATGGCGACTATTAATGGTGCTAAAGCATTAGGTCTTGAAGATGAAATTGGATCTATTGAAGTTGGTAAAAAGGCAGATTTAATTTTATTGGATACTAACTCTGTTAATATGACTCCAGATAGTTCTGATTTATGTTCAAATGTTGTTTATTCAGCTAATGGTTCTAATGTAGATACTACTATTTGTAATGGTAAAATATTAATGGAAAATAAGAAATTAACTACATTAGATGAAGAAGAAATTTATAAAAAAGCTAGAATAGCTATTAAAGAATTAAAAGAAATGAATTAGATGTATATCTAGTTTAAATTTATAATTTAAAGATAAAATAGATGTTTTTATCTATTTTCAAATTTTATTTTATTTTTATTTAAGACAATACTCTTTTTCCATTCATCTTTAGTTTCAGGATAATCTTCTCTAAAGTGTGCACCACGACTTTCACGTCTTAATATTGCTGATTTTACAACTAAAGTAGCTATTTGAATCATATTTATAACTTCAAGTGCAGTTTGAAGATCTGTATTGTACTGTTTTTTATCTTCAACTTTCAATTCATTAAGACTTTTTTCCATTTCCATAAGCTCTTTTAGTGCTTCATTTAAGTTTTTCTCATTTCTGATAATACTTACTTTTTCCCACATTAATTGTTTAATACGTTTTTTAAGCTCTTGAGGTTTTACACTTCCGTCTTTAATTAATCCTGTAATTCTATCCTCTTCAGCTTTAAACATTTCTGGGTTTTCTTCAAAATCAACAGTTTTTGCAGCTTTTGCTGCATTTTCACCAGCTATTTTTCCAAATACTTGTGTATCAGCTAGTGCATTTCCACCTAAACGATTTGCACCATGAACTCCTCCACTAGCTTCACCAGCCGCATATAAATTAGCTATTGAAGATTCACACTTTTCATTGATTTTTACACCACCCATAAAGTGATGTGCTGTTGGAGCTACTTCCATAGGCTCTTTTGTAATATCTACATCAACATCTTTAAATTGTAAAACCATTGTTTCCAGTTTTTCTTCTATTACATCAGCATCTAAATGGGAAATATCAAGGTAAACTCCACCATTTTCAGTTCCCCTACCTTCAATGATTTCTGTGTAAATGGATCTTGCAACAACATCTCTGGTGGATAACTCCATTTTTTCAGGGGAATATTTTTTCATGAAACGTTCTTTATTTTTGTTTAATAGAATTCCACCTTCTCCACGAACTGCTTCTGTTACTAAAACTCCTTTTTTGGATTCAGGGGCTACCATACCTGTTGGATGGAATTGAACTTCTTCCATATCAATTAAATTTGCTCCAACATTCCATGCAAGTGCATAACCATCTCCATTTTTCTGTACAGTATTTGAGGTTACTGGATATAATTGGCCGGCTCCACCAGTAGCAATAATAACAGATTTTGCTTGTAAAAAGATAATATCTGAAGTTTTTAAATCTAATCCTACTGCTCCTATAACTCTTGGAGGCCTTGCATCTTGTGACAAGATTAAATTTGTAACCATTACTTCATCAAGAGTTTCAATATCTCTTTTGGTTATTTCTTCTTTTAATGCAGTTATTATTTCATGTCCAGTTCTGTCTCCTTGGAAACATGTTCTTCTATACTGTTGACCACCAAAGGCTCTTTGATTTATTTTTCCTGATTCTTGACGGTCAAATAATGCACCATAGTTTTCTAAATCTATTAATCTTTTTGGAGATTCATTTACAAGTATGTCTACAAGTTTTGAATCATTAAGATAGCTACCACCTTTTAAAGTATCATAAATATGAGCATCTATGGTGTCTTCTTCATCAACTGCTTTAAAAACAGCATTATATCCGCCTTCAGCCATTCCTGTACATCCAGACCTGAAAGATAATCCTTTAGATACAATTAAAGCTTTAAGTCCAGCATTATCAACTTCAATAGCTGCTCTTGCACCTGCTCCTCCAGAACCTATTATTAATACATCAGATGAAATTGTTTTAGTTTCCATAATATTCCCTTGAAAAAGTTATACTATTTTTATTTATAATTTTGATAATTAAAATAAATTTCTAAGTTTTTGTTGGTATTATATGATATGCTTATAAAACATAAAAAATAAATTATTATAAAATAACTTAATGATAGCTATTTTTGGGGGATTATTTTGGATAAAAAAAAGATTGTTAAATTAGCTAAAAAGGATTTTGAAAAAGCATGGATGGAATCTGGTAAGTTAGTTTATAAACCACATCCTGATGAAGCTTATCCTAAACTTAAATATGATATGGGGCAGTCTCATGTTCTTTATGATACATTACAAAAACTTAGAGAAGCTTATTTAAGATTAGGTTTTGATGAGTATGTAAATCCTGTTCTTATTGATAAGTCTCATGTACACAAACAATTTGGAAAAGAAGCACCTGCTGTTTTAGACAGATGTTTTTTTGTTGCAGGTCTTCCAAGACCAGATATTGGGATTGGTATTGATAAATTAGAACAAATTGAGAGTATTGGTGTTGAATTAGATGAAGATAAAACCAATAATCTAAAAGAAGTTTTCAGAGGATATAAAAAGGGTTCTGTTGATGGAGATGACCTTGTTTTAGAAGTAGCTAATTCATTAGATGTTGATAATGATGTAGGTCTTCGTGTACTTGAAAAGGTGTTCCCTGAATTATATCAACTTGAAGCTATTGCACATAATGATACTCTACGTTCTCACATGACATCTGGTTGGTTTATTAGCTTATCTGAAATGTGTAAACACCCTAAAAAATTACCAATTAAAGCATTTTCTATTGATCGTTGTTTCAGACGTGAACAAAAAGAAGATGCAAGTCATTTAAGAACTTATCATTCAGCTAGTTGTGTTATTGCAGATGAACATGTTAGTTTAGATACAGGAAAAGCAACTTCTGAAGCTCTTCTTCAATACTTTGGATTTTCTAAATTTAAATTCTTACCTGATGATAAAAAATCTAAATATTACACTCCAGATACTCAAACTGAGGTTTATGGTTATCATCCTAAACTTAAACAATGGGTAGAAATAGCTACTTTTGGTTTATATTCTCCAATTGCTCTTGATAAGTATGGAATTGATTATGATGTTATGAACCTTGGTTGTGGGGTTGAAAGAATAGCTATGGTCTTAAATGAGTACAATGATATTCGTGAAATGGTTTATCCTCAATTGTACAAAAAATTAACCTTAACTGATAGGGAATTAGCTACAATGATTTCTTATAATTTATATCCAGTTACTGATGATGGAATAAATTTAATGAAGGAAATTTCTAACACTTGGATGGCTAAACATGATTCCAAATCACCATGTGAATTTGAAGTATTTAATGGGGAGTTTTTAAATCATGAAATATCTCTTAAAGCTATTGAAAAAGAGGACAACACTAATCTGTTAGGTCCTGCAGCTACTAATGAAATATTTGTTTATAATGGAAATATTTTAGGAATTCCACAATCTTTTATTAATGAAAGTGAAGACTTTGATGATGTGGATGCTGATATTTCTAAATTAGAAAATGAATTTAAAGAAGGTCAAAGTAATGACTTTATTTATTATGCTGCTAAAAGAGGAATACCAACTAATATCTCATATTTCGATGCTTTAGCTGCAATGAGTGCTTATAAAATAGAAGAGGCTATTGCTTCTAATCAAAATGAAATTACTTTGAGAAATACAATTGCAAGATCCTTATCAGATATTAATTTGAGACTTGATGATGTTGCAATGAGATTTATTAATAATGAAAATAAGTTAATTGATATTAGGGGACCTATATTCTCTACATTAGAAATGAGTGTTGAATAATCTCATTTTATTTAATTAACTTTATGCTCATTTATTTTAATTTTTACTTTTTTAATTGTCTTTTTATTGTAGGTGATTTAATGAATTTTAAAGGAACAGTAACAACCGGTTTGGGAAAAGCTGCATTTTTTTTATCTAAAGATTTCTATGCAAATGAACTTGAGAAAAATTGTGGTTTCTATCCATTTCCAGGAACATTAAATATTATCATTCCTGATTCCTTTTTAGAAGATATTGTTAATATTAAAAATTCATGTGAAGATGTAATTACTCCAGAAGATGGATTTGGAGCAGTTAAATATATTAAAGCTACTTTAAATGATAGTATTAATGGAGCTATTATTTTTCCTGCAAAAACTACACATGAAGAAAATTATTTGGAATTTATTGCTAAAGATAAGCTTCGTGATACACTTAATCTTAAGGATGGTGACGAAGTTACACTTGAAATATAAGTCTTTTTTTTTAAAATTTTTATATAATTCTTTTTTTATTTTTTATACCAAAAACTATTTTATACATAATCTATATATTCACTTATTAAGGTTCTCAGGGCGGAGTGAAAGTCTCCACCGGTGGTGATTACATATTCTGTATAAGTCCACGAGCATTCTGTAATGTTGATTTGGTGTAAATCCAAAACCGACGGTGATAGTCCGGATGGAAGAGAATTAATTGATTTTGTTGCCCTGGTTCTATTAAATAGAACAATGAGGAATTAATTATGAGTGAATTAAACGATATAGAAAAAGGTTTTGAAGCTTTAAGAAATGGGGAATTTATTTTAGTATATGATAATGATGATAGGGAAGGAGAAGTAGATATGATTATCGCTTCTGAATTTGTAACCCCAGAATCAGTAGCTACTATGCGTGATAATGCAGGTGGTTTAATCTGTAATTGTATCCATCATGACTTTTGTGAAAGTCTTGGAATTCCTTTCATGACTGATATAATGAATGCTGCTACTGATAAATATCCTGTTTTAGCTACATTAGCTCCAAATGATATTCCATATGATGAAAGGTCTTCTTTTTCCTTTTGGGTAAATCATAGAGATTCATTCACTGGAATTACAGATCATGATAGGGCTATGACTATTAGGGAATTAGCTTTATTATGTAAAGATGGAAAATTTGATGAATTTGGTGAAAAATTCAGATCACCAGGGCATGTTTGTTTATTAAGAGGAGCTGAAGATTCAGTTAAAAATAGACAAGGACACACTGAAATTGGACTTGCTATGTGTGAGATGGCTGGTGTAACTCCTGTTTGTGTTGTTTGTGAAATGATGGATAGTGAAACTAATAAAGCTACATCTTTTGAAAAAGCTAAAAAATATGCTGAAGAAAACAATTTAGTTATTTTAAAAGGTGATGACATTATTAATAAATATTTAGAAGAGTTTTAAACTCTCTAATTTATTTATTCCAAAGATTTTTTATTTCATCAAAGGTTAAATACCTGTTAAAACTAATTTCTGAAGCTAAACTAGCTATTTTTTTAATATCTAAATTCTTTTCAACAGTTTCAAGAGCTGTTTTTGAAAAAATATCATATTTTATTTCTATTTCTGGTGTAGTTCCTCTCATTTTAAGTTTTAATTTCTCAATTGAGTCAATGTAATCAACAGATGTTTCTTTTCTAATATAGTCAACTGTTGAATTAAATATTTCTTCATTGTAAACCTTGTTTAAGATTATTCCCTTTACATCTACACCTAATTTTTGAAGCATTTTGCTGTGAGCTACAATATCTACTGCTCCAGTTTCAATTCCACCCTTGTTTACTCCAGTTACAAGAATCATTGGAATATTTGAAGAAATAGCTATTTCACTAGCTGAGTATGGAACAGTCTCATTTAATGTTCCTGTAAATACGCTCATAACACCCTCTATTAAAACTATATCATAATCGCTCTGCTTTAATTTTTCAATTGTTTCACTAAATTCCATCCAACCTAGATGGCCTATTTTTATAGAGCTGTACTCTTCCATTTTACCTTTTGTTAAGTATAATCCAGGTATTAAATCTCTTACATCAGGTCCAACTTTTAAAAGACCTACTTTTAAACCTTTTCTTCTTAATGCACCTGCAAGTCCTGTTACTATAAAGGTTTTTCCACTATCAGAACCTGTACTTCCAATCATTAAGAATTTAGGTTCATTATCTTTCATTTTTAAAAATTCATCAGATAATTTTTCAATTGGATAGTTAGCATCAATTCCTACTTCATGATTTAAGAATCTTTTAACCTCTTCATTTTTTCTGTAGATTTTAGTTATTTCCTTTTCATCAGCATCAAGGTAGTTTAATAAGTTAGAAACAATTTTAGGATTTTCATCAAGTAAATTATGAATCATTGTTCCTATAACATTTCCATCATCATTTACAGCACCTGAAAATATTTTTCTTTCATTATCTCCATAATTCATTCTTTGAATTTTAGAATAAAACAGTGGCTTTGCATCTCCAACAACATTACCGTAGGTATGTGTGTGATATCCATCAATATCCTCTGTTATTCCCTCTGTAATAAATGAATTATTATAAACTTCAGCTTTTACTCTATCACTTGTTATTAATGGAGAAAAATTTACATCTATTAGTCCAAGACCTTCTTTTATAATTGGAACCTCTGATTTTCTACCAATATCAATTTGGTTACCTAATAGCTGAAATCCAGCACAGATACCAATTATTGGCTTTTGATCCTGAGCCATTTTTACAATTTCTTTTTTTAAATCATCACTTATGTCTCCAGACTCAATTAAAGTTCCACCAGGTATAATCAATGCATCAAGCTCATCATTTGCTTTTACACCATTAACTAAACCATTTGATTTAACAATATCAGTTGGTAAATTTCCAAAATCTTCAAATCCAGGGACTGCACCTTTAACATAGGTAATTCCAATTTTTACCATTTTTTACCTCTTAAAAGTTTCCTTTTGAATTAACATTTAATTTTTTAAACTCTTCATAATCCTTTGAATTAAGTACATTGTTGAAGGTATCTTGATTTCCTTTAGACATATACTTTTTAAAATCTTCTATGTATGGACTATTGACAATCTTTTTAAATTGTCTTTTGCTACGTTTATAAAATTCTTCTACTGCATCTTCTGTTATTGAATTAAGTGTTAATCTATAAGCATTAATTGCAAAATTTATTAGTTCTTCTTTATAAATTTCGTAGTTTCCAGTTTCCACAAATATTTTAAAGAATTCTTCCCCACTTGGAATAACATCAAAGAATTTTTCATCGCATTTTGCTGTTATTGAGTTTTCATGACTTCTTCTGTAGTATAGGTATTCTTTTATTATTGAAATACGATTAGCTCTAAGCCAAATATTGAAAAAGAATGGTGCATCTTCAAAGTAAATACCTTCAGGAAATTTTGCATTAATCCTTTCTAAATAGCTTCTTTTGTATATTTTCTGACAGGCACTTACAGATAAATGGAATAAGAATTCTTTAGTTTGCTGATAATTAAAAACAGTATCTTTAAATCTTTTGTCAAACTTATCCAAGTTAAACCAGTCATTTTTTTTCTCTTCACCAGTGTTTTCTTTATAATTAATCATCTGAAACATTGTAATATCTGTATTTTTATTTTTTGCTTCATTATATGCAGTTTCCAATGCATTATCTACTAACCAGTCATCTGCATCTAAAAATGCAATATATTCTCCTTTAGCTAGTTCCATTCCTTTGTTTCTACTAGCTCCAAGACCTATGTTTTCTTGATTAATTATTTTGAATCTGCTATCTTTTGAATATTCAGCTAGTATTTCCTTACTTTTATCAGTTGATCCATCATTTAAACAGATAACTTCAATTTCTTTTAGTGTTTGCCTAATTACACTATCCAAACATTCTCTAAGATATTTTTCACCATTAAATACAGAGATAATTAAAGATACTTTTATTTCCATCTTTTATCACTTATTTTAAATTTAAAATAGTTTTTAAGACATCAATTTCAAGTGTAAAAATTTTTTAAAAAAAAGTTTAATTAAAGTTATAAGTTTGAAAGTACACTCATAGCTTTAATAATTTTTAAATCATCTAATGGTTTTGCTTGGATTTGTAATCCAACAGGAATGTCTTCTACTTCTCCTGCTTTGATGCTACCTGCTGGAATTCCTCCTAAGTTTGCAATTACAGTTAAAATATCGTATACATACATTTCCATTGGAGTTAATTCTTCTCCAATTTTATGAGGAAGTTTAGGAACAGTAGGACCTACAATCAAATCTACATTTTCAAGCATTGCATTAATTTCATTTCTAATTAAAGATCTTGCTTGTAAAGCTTTTTTGTAGTATTTTCCACTGTATTCTTTTTGTGAAATAAGAGAACCCATTTTAATTCTTCTTAAAACTTCATCTCCACAAACTTCTTCTATTCTATAACCGTAATCTCTTCCATCATATTTTCTAGTAGCTGAGAAGAATTCTACATAGTTAATTAAGTAATATGTTGGTAAACAAAGTTCTAAATGATCAAAACTTACTTCAACAAGTTCAGCACCTGCATCAACAAGTTTTTGGATTGCTTTATTAACAACTTTATTTATTTTATCATCAGTTACTTCAATAAAGTCATTACATACAGCTATTTTCATTCCTTCAAGGGATTTCTCTTCAAGAACTGAAGTAAAATCAATATCACTATGTAGGGAAGTACATTCACTTGAATCATAATCAACAATTGTATTTAAAGCAAGTGCAATTCCACTAGGGTCATTTGCAAAAGGTCCAATTTGATCTAAACTCATGGATAAATCTAATAAACCTTGTCTTGAAACAAGACCATAAGTTGGTTTAAATCCAATAACTCCACAATGGGAAGCAGGATTTCTAATTGATCCTCCAGTATCTGAACCTAAAGTTATATCACACATTTCTGCAGCTATTGCAGCAGCACTTCCTCCACTGGATCCACCTGGAATTCTACCCATTGCAGCTGGGTTTTCAGTTGGACCGTACATTGAGGTTTCAGTTGAACTTCCTGCAGCAAATTCATCCATATTTGTTAATCCGATAATTATTCCATCTTCTTCAAGGATTTTTTCAATTACAGTTGCATTATAACTTCCTTTATAATTTTCCAATGTTTTAGAAGCTGCAGATACAATTAAATCTTCAACATTTATATTAGCTTTAATTCCAAATACTAATCCACTTAAACAACCTACTTTTTCACCATTAGCTATTTTTTCATCAATTTTTTCAGCTTGTTTAAGTGCTGCTTCATAATTTTTTTCTACAAAAGCATTAATAGAATCATTTTTTTCATCAATGACTTTAATGAAATGTTCTACATTTTCTTTTGCAGTCATTTCTTTATTTTGAATGGAATTTAATTTTTCAATAACATTCATTAGAACACCTGCATAATAAATAAGATATTTTTAAATTTATTTTTCAATCCTTAAATAGTTATTTTTTTAGCCTATTTTATATTTATTTTATTTCACTCCACTTCCAATTTTTAATAATGGGAATTTACTCATTGTCCATATTAATGCCCAACTAACACTTATTAATATTATTGAAGAAACTGGAAGCCATAAATAGGCATTTGTTTTTAAAATAGCCGATAATGGTGTACAATAGAATAGAATTCTAAGTAATATGTAATGTGAGAAGTAAATTCCAAAACTACAGCTACTAAATAAAACAATTGCTTTTCCTAATGTTTGTTGTTTCAATGGCTTGATGGAGTCTTTTATCATTTTAACATCTGCATACTTAAACATTATAAATAAACCTGCAGTTTCAGCTATTACAAATATATTAAAGAAGTCAATTGGTGCTAAAGCTGTACTTCCCCATCCTTTTAAGACGATTAATGTGAAATGTCCAAGTATTCCTACAATAAATAATAATGCTCCTATTCCAAAGGATTTCTTTTTTGAATATTTGAATTCATGATTATGGAGATATGATCCTAAGATAAAGTATCCAAATACTGGGAAGAAGTAAAAGACTACTTTAAAATTATATTTCATGTTTGGATAGTCGAAAAATCCTATTGTATATAATAGGGATAGAATAACTGTTATTAATATAAGATATTCTGCTCCTTTTTTATATTCTCTTATAAAACTGCTTACAACAGGAACTAATAGATAAACACCAATTAATGACCATATAAACCAGAATATAGCACTATAATCTCCTACACCAAATGCAGTGTCCATAAGAAATGTTGGTGTTAAGTCATAGTTTAAAAATATAATTCCAATTAAAATATAGGTTATAATCCAAAATACAAAAGGCAGTACAACACGTTTAAATCGCTTTTTTAAGAATTCTTCAATTACATGTTTTCTTGTTAATAATAAGGCTCCACTTACTGTGAAAAATAAGGGTACTCCAACACGGGTTAATGAAAAGAATCCTGAACAAAAAAGCCAGCTATTAAAATCATAGGAAAATAATCGTGTTAAATGTCCAACTACAACAAGAATAATTGCAAGTGAACGTACTTCATCTAAATATAAAATTCTCTTAGGGCTTATTTCCATCATATATCCTCTTAAATTAAGTTTAATATCTAAATTTATGTTATAAAGTTTATTTAAATATTTTTATAATTTTAGAGATATTTTTTGTTATTTATTATAAGTTATAAGTTATAATCTTTTTAAAAATTTAAATATATTGATTAATAAACATTTATTATAGAAAGGGATTTTCATGAAAAAAGCTATTGTTTTTGATAATTCAGGTACATTGCTTGAAAGATATCGTGTTATTAAAGATATTGCAAATAATTCTATTTTTACAGATGTTAATTCACTTGACTTAATTGATTCTAATTCAAGTTTGGCATTAGTTGTACTTCAGATGAATGCAAGTGTCCTTTCATCACTTAATCAGGATTATCTCATTTCTAATTTAATTAGAGATAATGATATTGAGTTTGATGTAAGTTTTACTACAAAAGATATTTCAAAATCTGAATTAAAGGAAATTATTTATAATGAGAAAATAGCTACTATTAAAGATATTACTGATGGTTTTGATACACTTCATGAGAAAATTCCTCAAATGGAATTATGTAATGGTTCAGCATTAATTATTGACATTGATAAAAAGGTAATTTCTTATACTATTACATCTGCAGGTAGATTATTCCCTGAAGTTTTGAGCACTGTTGAAGAACTAAAAAACAGGGGTATTGAGTTGTTTATCGCTTCAGGTGATAGAAAAGGAGCTATTTCTAGATTAGCATGCATGCTTAATATTAATGAGAATAATGCATTTGGAACTGTTTCTACAGCTCAAAAATGTGAAATTGTTTCTGATTTACAATCTAAAGGTTATAAAGTAATGATGGTTGGAGATGGTCTTAATGATCTTCTTGCTTTTAAAAAAGCTGATGTTTCTGTTTTAACTTTAGAACAAAAAGAAGAAGTATCTCCAAAACTTTATAATAAAACTGATTTTGTAGTTGAAGATATATCTCAGATATTAGATATTACTTTTTGACTTTTCAACACTTTTTCAAATGTATTTAACTCTAAAATTCCTTTATTAACTTTTTTTAACAATTCTAAATCTAATGTGCCTTCACCTAAGGATACATGCTGGTCTTTTATGCCATCATTGTCATTTAAGTGAAAATAGCTAATATTTTTCAAATCAAAAAATTCACTACAGTATTCAGTTGTATTTGCATGACCAGTGTCAATTGTAATATTTGAGCCACTACCTTCGCTGATTCTTTCAATATCTTCAGGAGTAGTTCCTAAAAACTTTGCACGATTTGGCATATTTTCAACAGAAACAATTACATTTTTTTCTTTTCCATAATCAACTAATTCTCCAACAGATTCAATAGCAATCTCAGTAGCCATATCTTTAATTCTTTTTTCAATTCTTCCAATATGTCCTGGATGTAAAGTTATTGCAGTTGCTGATATTTCTGCTGCCAAATCTATTGTTTCAAAAAGTTGTCTTTTACTTTCTTCTTTTATTCCTCTATTTATACTAGCTACATTTAAGTCGACATTGGGAGCATGGATGCATATTTCTAAAGATGTGTTTTTTAGCGGTTCTAAAAGATGGCTATTTTCTAATAGATAACCTGGAGCATAAGGACCTTCTGATAATAATTCTATCATTTCAAAATTATTTTCTTTAGCTATTTTTTCCATATCTTCTAATGATTTCATAAATAAAGCTAATGTTGAAAATCCTAATTTCATATTTTATATTTATATAGTTAGAATATAATAAAATTATAGTACTATTAAAAAAGGACGTTTTAATATGTATGGTAAAGATATGGAAACTATTAAAAAAGAAAATATGAATTTAGCAGATAAAATTTATATTTTTGATACCACCTTGAGAGACGGCGAACAAGCTCCAGGTGTTGCTTTAACAGTTGACGAAAAAATCCAGATTGCTCAAAGTTTGGATAAATTGGGAGTTGACAAAATTGAAGCAGGTTTCCCAGCATCTTCTAAAGGTGAAATAGAATCTTGCCGTAAAATTCATAATCTTGTTGATTGTACTACTGTTGGACTAGCTAGAACCGTTTTTAAAGACATTGATGCTGTTCTTGATGCTGATTTAGACTATATGCATACTTTTATCGGCACATCACCTCTTCATAGAGATTATAAATTAAAAATGTCTAAAGAGAAAATCATAGAAACTGCTATTAATGCAGTTGAATATGGTAAAGATCATGGTTTAACAATAGAGTTTTCTGCAGAAGATGCAACAAGAACTGAAGGTGATTTTCTTTTTGATGTTTACCGTTCTGTTGTTGATGCTGGTGCTGATTTTTTAAATGTTCCAGATACTGTTGGTGTTTTAACTCCTATTGTAACTAAACAATTAATCACAGACCTTAAAAATGAATTTACAACTCCTATTAGTGTTCATTTCCATAATGATTTTGGTCTTGCTACTGCAAACACCTTAACAGCTATTGAATGTGGTGCAAATCAGGCTCATGTAACTGTTAATGGTATTGGTGAGAGAACTGGTAATTCTGCACTTGAAGAGATTGTTGTTGCCTTACATGCAGCTTATGGAATTGATTTAGATATTGATACTACTCAGCTCTATAACATTTCTGATTCCGTTTCTAGGATTACTGGTATTAAAAAACCTGTAAACAAACCAATTGTTGGAGACAATGCATTTGCTCATGAATCTGGAATCCATGTTCATGGAATTTTAAACAATGCTTTAACTTATGAACCAATTTCTCCTGAACTTGTTGGTCATTCCAGACGTATCATTATTGGAAAACATACAGGAGCTAATGCTTTAAAATCTAAATTAGATGAATTTAATATAGATTTAAATGAAGAACAATTTGATAATGTGTTTTCTCAAATTAAAGCATTAGGTGATAAAGGTAAGACAATTACTGATTCTGATTTAAAATCTTTAGCTATTAATGAAATCAGTTCTGCAAAAGAAACTCCTATTGTTCTTAAGGGATTAGGTCTTCTATCTGGAGCAATTGTATCTTCAACAGCTACTGTAAAGTTAGAAATTTATGGTGAAGAAAAAGAAACATCTGCTACTGGAGTAGGTCCAGTTGATGCTGCATTAAATGCTATTAGATCTTTAATTCAAGATACATTAGATGTTGAACTTGAAGAGTATAATGTTGAAGCTATCACTGGCGGTACTGATGCATTAGCTGAAGTATTTGTTATCAGTTCTGATTCCGAAGGTAATAAATCTACTGGAAGATCTACTAATGAAGATATTGTTATGGCAAGTATTTTAGCAGTTCTTGATTCTATTAATAAATTATTACTTTTACAAAGAGTTAATCAATAACTCTTCTATTTTTTTATATTCCCATTGCCATTGTAAGACAATTTCTCAAACCTGGTGCAAGTCCCAGTACAAAAACAGTTAATTTTAAAAGTCCGTTGATATTCTCATCATCAATGTATTCATCTATTAGATAAAGTGCTAATGTTATTGCAACTATTTTTAGAGGATACATTGTTATGGCTGTTGAGCTTAAATCATAAAGAAATCCTGGCAATACATGTTGTTCTTGATAATTATAAAAATCTACAGCTATAAAAGTTGTAGTTGCGTCAAATACATGGACTGCAAGTATTGATAAATTTATTTTATTTCTGTATAATTTCCAATATCTTCCAATGAATGCAAAGATAGCTACTATTAATATCCATGGAATCACTATTTGAAGTATAATTTCTATATTGATATGCTGTATATTCACAAGAGGAATAATTGCAAATAATATTCCTATGAGAAATATTGTATATCTATAATCAATATCATATTTTCTCCAAATTAAAACACTCACTATCAAGGAGATGATTGCTGCTATTCCTACCATAAAGTATATTCCAGGAGTTATTAAAAACACATTTAATGGAAAAACTCCATTATCTACTAGTGCTCTTGTACAGGATCCAATAAAAATAAATGGTATTAAAGAGTATATTATTGACTTTGGATTTATCTCTAGTTTCTCGAATAATTTTATTATTAAATATAATATTACTATTAATATTATACCATATGTCAATGTATTAAACACTGTATATCCTGAATAAAATATATTTTCTATTATTTCTGGAAGTCCAAGGTCCATAAAATCCCTTAATGAATGTGTTTATGGAATAAATATTTTGATAATTCAATGTTGGAAGTTCCTTTTCCATGAACTTCTACTTTCCCTTTCTTAATTGCTTTCAATACACTGTCTATATCCATTTCACAATCGATATTTGTGTAGCAATCTCCAATAAATTCTACATAATGTGCATCACTTGATCCAAGACCTGGTATATTATCATATTCAGAAATATTTTTTGCTTTATTGTTACAGTAACCTATTATAAATCTTGCATTTTTTACTTCTATTGCATCAAAATCTAATGTTTTATAATTTATTTTATGTAGAAGTCCGTGTCTATAATAACAATATGGGTGGGGAATAATAGCTATTCCTCCTTGGTCACGAATTTTATCAATTGTTTCTTGAGCAGGTAATCCTTCTTCTATCTTTTCTTCACATCCAAAGCCTAAAATATGCCCTTTTTCAGATGAAATCTCAATAGATGGAATTACGAGTATATCGTCCCGATTTTTTGTAAGTTCTACTGCAACTTTTGATCCTTCTACTGTATTGTGGTCACTGATAGCTATTATATCTAATTTAAGGTCGATAGATTTTGCTATTATATCTTCTATTTTTGTTAAACTATCTGGAGAATAACAACTGTGTATATGGGGATCTAAACTATACATTATATTCCTTTTCTATTGTTTTTATTAATCCAATGGTTCCAGTCATCATTACATCTCCACCAGGACATGCATGATGCCAGTCTAGATTTGTTTTTTCTATTAATTCTCTTTTAGGTCCAGCAACTATTACTTTTTCAATTTTAGATATTGGATTTAATATATGTGCTCCATGTCCATGGTCATTGTAGACTTCTTCATTTGTTATTACGCCATCAGCAAGTCTTTTTATGTATCTTTCTAATGATTCACCTGTTAGTGCAGAAGTATGATGTTCAAATAATCCTTGGATTTTCCCATCTTCTATTGATGCTGCTGTTGTATGTCCATTTCCAATATCGATTGCAATATAACTGTTTAATCTTTCAGCCACTTTATCATATTGCATTCCAGCTATTGAAGCGAATTTTGTATCCATTAATAAAGGTTCTATTTCAATTCCTTCATCTTCTAATCTTTTTTCAACGCCTTTCATTCTTGAGTAATATTCTGGAACATTACCACACATTCCAAATTTTTCTGGTTCAAGGGGTTCTGTTAATTTTTCTCTGATTTTTTCAAATCTAAAGTCTCTATCACCCATATTATCATTGTGGCCATGATCTTGTACTGCAATAGCTATTTTATCAAAATCAAAGTTTAAATCATACCCTATTAGGAATTCTGCAAGTTTAGTAATGTCAATATCACCTAAAGTTATTTTTGTATATCCACAATAACTTTTACTACTGTCTGCAATTTCTATTCCAAGAGATTCTACTTCTTTTAGATTATCTCTTATTGTTTTTGCACAGCGCTCTTCCATTACTACTTTATATCCCTTGTCCATGTGTTCAAGTATTCTTTTTTTTAGATTTCCTCCACCCATTATTTCTCCATTAAAATAGATGTCATTTTCAACATCAGCCATTATTTGTCCAATATATAAATGAGGGGATGGAAGTACTAATTTAATAGAATTTTCTATTTCCTTTGTACTATCATAGACCATTATGTCCTGTGTTCCTTTTCCTACATCGATTGATAAAATTCTCATAATTTATATTATTTTGTTACTTTTATATAATATCTTTTATAATGTATTTTTTTGTACAATAAAGTTTATATATTAACATAGATGTAATTATAATTGTTACTATTAAATGTAAAATTCATTGTATTAATGTATATTTTTGTACAATGAGTTTATTCAATATTATTTGTTTCATGTAATTTATTAAAATGAGGTGTTTATATGGCGAAAAATTTCAAAATTACTTTATCATCTGACGAAGTGCCTAAAAATTGGTATAATATTAATGCAGACTTGCCTGAACCTTTACCAAAACCTAAAAATAGTGAAGGTCATGACCAAATAGCTGCACTAGAAAAAGCTTTTACTAAAGCTGCTTTAGAACAAGAATTTTCTACTGAAAGATATATTAAAATTCCTAATGAAGTTAGAGAGTTATATATGCAAATGGGTAGGCCTTCTCCATTGTTTAGAGCTACTCGTTTAGAAGAAAAACTCAATACTCCTGCTAAAATTTATTATAAACGTGAAGATACTTCACCTACTGGTTCTCATAAGTTAAATAGTGCAATTCCACAAGCTTATTTTGCTAAAAAAGAAGGGGTTGAAAGATTAACAACCGAAACTGGTGCAGGACAATGGGGTACTGCTTTATCATTAGCTTGTAATTTACTTGATTTAGAATGTACTGTTTATATGGTGAGAGTTTCATTTAATCAAAAACCTGATAGAAAGAATATAATGAACATCTATGATGGTCAAGTTTTCGCTTCTCCAAGTAATAACACAAAAGTTGGTCGTGAAATATTAGAAAAAGACCCTGATCACCCTGGATCTTTAGGAATAGCTATTTCTGAAGCAATGGAAGAAGCTTTGGAATATGATAATGTTAAATATACCTTGGGTAGTGTATTAAATCATGTAATGTTACATCAAACTGTTATTGGTCAGGAACTTAAGGTTCAACTAGAAAAAGCTGAAGAAGAACCTGATGTTATGATTGCTTGTACTGGTGGTGGAAGTAACTTTGCTGGTGCTTTATTCCCATTTATTAAAGATAAAATTGATGGAAATTCTGATACACAATTCATTGGTGTAGAGCCTAGTGCTTGCCCTACTTTAACTAAAGGTTCTTATGAATATGACTTTGGAGATACTAATGGTTTCACCCCTCTTATGAAAATGTATACCTTAGGACATGACTTCGTTGCTCCTACTGTTCATGCTGGTGGATTAAGATATCATGGAATGTCTCCTCAAGTATCTTTACTTGCTGATCATGGATTATTTGAAGCAAGGTCTGCTCATCAACAAGATGTATTTAAAGCAGGAATCATGTTTGCTAGAAATGAAGGTGTTTTACCTGCTCCTGAGACTACTCATGCTATTAAAGCAGGTATTGATGAAGCACTTAAGGCTAAAGAAACTGGTGAAGAAAAAACTATTGTTATTAACTTCTCAGGTCATGGAATGCTTGACCTTAAAGGTTATGCTAGCTATTTCGAAGGAACTATGCCTAACAGCAAATAAATTTCCTTCTTTTATTTTTTTAATTTTTCAAGTTATAACTTATAACTTATTACTTAAAAATTATTTCTTATAATTAATAACTTATACTAAATAACTATTAACTTAAAAGTTATAACTTATTTCTTTTAACTTATTTGTTCTAACTTAAATGGTAAAAGGTACAATTTATAAGAGATAAGTTCTAAATTATTAGTTAGAATTTATTAGTTAAAACTTACAAATTATTAGTTAGCAGATTTAACTTATTCCTTAGATGTTAAAACTTAATTCTTTTAACTTATCTGTTAGATGTTAAAACTTACAA
Organism: Methanobrevibacter woesei; assembly: GCF_003111605.1. Classification (NCBI taxonomy): domain Archaea; kingdom Methanobacteriati; phylum Methanobacteriota; class Methanobacteria; order Methanobacteriales; family Methanobacteriaceae; genus Methanobrevibacter; species Methanobrevibacter woesei. The sequence goes on from NZ_MZGU01000007.1 coordinate 76,398, forward strand.
ATTATCAGTTAACAGGTCTAAGTTATTTCTTAAAAGTTAGGTGTTTTAACTTATTTCTTAAACTTTAGATGGTATAAATTAAAACTTATTCCTTTGAAGTTAGAGATTATAAATTAATTCTTACACTTTTTAACTTAAAAATTATAAATTAAAACTTATATCTTATAATAAATTATGGGAGATTTTTAAATTGGGTGAAGTAATAGCTGTTATGAATCAAAAAGGAGGTTGTGGAAAGACTACTACTGTTGTTAATACTGCAACTTCATTAGCTTTAATGGGTAAATCAGTTTTAGTTGTGGATATGGATCCTCAGGCTAATGCAACTACAAGTTTTGGGATTGATAAGACAAAATTAGAAAATACAATTTATGATGCTATAACTGGTAAAATTAGTGTTAAAAAAGCTGCAATTCCTACTTTTATAAAAAATTTATTTATTATTCCAAGTAACATGTCTTTAAGTGGTGCAGGTGTAGAATTAAGTGAAAAAGAGAATTATCACATTATTTTAAAAAACACCCTTAGGGGCATAGTTGATTTATTCGATTATATTTTCATTGATTTACCTCCTTCATTAGGTGTAATAACTGTTAATGCATTAGTTGCATCAGACAGTGTTTTAATCCCTATTCAAGCAGAATATTATGCTTTAGAAGGTGTAGCTGATTTAATTAGCACTATTAAATTAGTTGAAAAAAGATTAAGAAGCCCAACTCCTATTAAAGGAATACTTCTAACATTATATGATAAAAGAACTAGACTTAGTAGAGATGTTCATAAAGAGCTTAAAAAATACTTTGAAAGCCGTAATTTATTATTTAAAACTATTATTCCAAGGAATATCCGTCTTGCTGAAGCTCCTAGTCATGGAAAACCATGTTTAATCTATGATCCAGAAAGTACAGGAACTAAAGCTTATCTAAACTTAGCAAATGAAATAATTGAAAGGGACAATCAGGTGTTGTAAATGGCTAAAAAAAGACAATCTGGATTGGGAAAAGGGTTAGACTCCTTAATTCCAGATATTTATAATGAAGACTTTGATAGTAATACTAATTTATCTTTAGAAGATATTTTATCTGAAAATTCTAATAAGGAAGAAACGGAAGTTATTGAAGAACCCATAGCAGAGGAAGATAATAATGAAGAAACTTCAGAAGAATATGTTGAGGTTGATTTAGAAGAGGATATTGAAGATAATGAATCTCCTGAAGAAGTTATTGAAGAACCTATAGAAGAAGAATCTGGGGAAGGTTCCGATTTAAAAGTAGAAGAAGAATCTTTAAATGAAGAGGAATCTGATTTAGAAAATGAAGAAGTTAGTGAAGATGATTCTGTTGAGATAGAAGATGATGAAGATGATAAGGAAATTAGTGATGATGCCCATCAAGATGAAAGTGAAACACCACAAGATGAAGAAATTGTTGAAACATCCCAAGAGATATCTGATAATGAGGAAAATCAGGAAGAAATTGTTTTAACTGAAAAAGAGATTGCTCATATTGAAGAGGTTAAAGAGATTGTTGCTAAAAATCCTAGAATAACATTATGGTCTTCTCAATCTGCTGCAGTATTTAGATATTTAAGAAAAACAGAACCTGAATTCAGTATTAGTAAAGAAGCTTCTATTTTAATTGATGAAGCAGTGTCTAAAAAATATCCGGATATCTGGAAATTATTTGAGGAAGATTAGAAAAATTCAAGGGATGGTTGAAATTCTCCACTTATCTTAATATAAGGTTCAGCACGGTCAACCACAACACCTAATCTTCTCAATTCTTCTTTATCTTTAAATTTATACTTTTTTCTAATAGCTATTATTCTTTTTGCTGATTTTACACCAATTCCAGGCACTCTTATTAATTCAATAAATGGTGCTGTATTTATTTCAATTGGGAAAATGTCCATATTATTTGCAGCCAGTATTTTAGGATCTTCATTAAGTGATAATTGGTCATTTTCATCGAAAACTAATTCTTTTAATTTAAATTTATAGCTGTTTAATAAGCTGTCTGCATGATACAGTTTTGAGGTTCTCTCTGTAGTGCATTCCTTTTTATTTTCAAATTCAGTTCCTTCTACTGGTGAAAAAGCTGAAAAATAGCTACGTTTTAAATCTGTTTTTTTATAGATTTTTTCCATTCTATGTAAGATTTCTTTATCTGTTTCATTATTAGCCCCAACAATTAATTGTGTTGTATGGGTTGAATTGGGATATGTGGTACTAGCATTTTGAAGTGAATCAATCCAATGGAGCCTTTTTAGGATATCTTTATTATAATCTTTTGTTGAAGACAGTTCTGCAAGTCCACTAGCTGTTGCAGCTTCAATATTTATGCTTACTCTGTTAGCTAGTGCCATAGCTCTTTTAATTGAGTCTTTTGATGCTCCTGGAACTACTTTGAGATGAATATAATCATCGTAACCATAAGTTTTTCTTAAAATACGGATGGTTTCTATAGTTTTCTCCATAGTTTTATCTTCATCATCAGAGATTCCAGAGCTTAAAAAAAGACCATTTACATATCCTCTGTTGTAATAATTTAGGAAAGCTTTAGCTAATTCATCAGGTGATAGCTCTAACCTTGTAAAATGTCTTTTTGATTGGTTAATACAGTATTTACAGTCATTTTTACATTTATTTGTTTGTAATGTTTTAAAAAGAGGTATTTGGCATCCATTTGCACCAGTAGCATTGTAAATACCAGGTAGATTGACTTGTGAACTCTTATTATGATTTACATAGTCACATAGGTCATACTGTGCTGAGTCTGTAAGTACTTGCATCTTTCCTAAAATACTCATGATTTCATTTATATAGATTTATTATTAATTATATTTTCGTAGCTAGTGAAAAGTATTTTTTTTATATAATAAAGACAAATATTATTATATTATATATCTTTAAGAACGTGATTAGATGAAAAGTGATAATATTAAAAAAGGAATCCAAAGAGCTCCACACAGGTCTTTACTTCGTGCATGTGGGCTTAAGGATGAAGATTTTAAAAAACCTTTTATTGGAATAGCTAATAGTTTTACTGAAATTGTTCCGGGTCATATCCATCTTAAAAACTTAGTTGAATTTGTAAAGGAAGGTATTATAGCTGCTGGTGGAATACCTTTTGAATTTAATACAATGGCTGTTTGTGATGGTATTAGTATGAATCACGATGGAATGAAATATTCTCTTCCATCTAGGGAAATTATTGCTGCTACTGTTGAAAGTATGGCTAAAGGACACAGTTTAGATGGTTTAGTTTTAATTCCTAGCTGTGATAAAGTAGTTCCAGGTATGATAATGGGTGCTTCAAGAGTTAATATTCCTACTATTGTTGTCACTGGTGGACCAATGGAATCTGGTAGATATAATGGAAAGAATGTCGATTTAATTAGTGTCTATGAGGCTGTTGGTGAATTATCTGCAGGAAAAATTACAGAAAAAGAAGTGGATGAACTTGAAAGATGTGCATGTCCTGGAGCAGGTAGCTGTTCTGGATTATTTACTGCAAATACAATGGCATGTCTTTGTGAAACAATGGGTTTATCTCTCCCGTTATGCGCAACAACTCATGCATTGGATAAAGAAAATGAAGAAATGGCATATAATTCTGGACGTCGTATTGTTGGAATGGTTAAAGAAGATTTAAAACCATCAGACATTATGACTCAGGAATCATTTAACAATGCGATTGCTGTTGACATGGCTCTTGGTGGATCTAGTAATACTGCACTTCATCTTCCTGCATTAGCTAGTGAATTTTCAAATTATGGTGTAGAAGTGGATTTAGAATTATTTGATGAAATTAGTAAAAAAATACCTCATATAGCTTTAATATCTCCTGCTGGTGAAGATACAATGAGGGATTTACACAATGCTGGAGGTATTCCTGCGGTCTTAAAAGCTATAGAATCTAAAATAGACACTTCTGTTGTAACATGTACTGGAAAAACAATAGCTGAAAATATTTCTGATGTTGAAGTTCTTGACAGTAATGTAATCCATCCAATTGACAATCCAGTTCATGCTGATGGTGGAATAGCTATTTTAAAAGGTAATATTGCACCTAATGGATCTGTTGTCAAAAAAGGAGCTGTTGCAGAAGACTTAATGTATCTTAAAGGACCTGCAAAAGTATTCACCTGTGAAGAAGATGTTACTGAAGCTATTTTTGACCATAAAATAGAAGAAGGAGACATTATTGTTATTGCTTATGAAGGGCCTAAGGGAGGTCCTGGAATGAGGGAAATGTTAAACCCAACTTCTGCAATTGTTGGTATGGGAATTAAAAATGTAGGTCTTATAACTGATGGAAGATTCTCTGGAGGAACAAGAGGGCCATGTATTGGACATGTATCTCCAGAAGCAATGGCAGATGGTCCAATTGCAGCTATTGAAGATGGAGATATAATTGAAATTGACATCGAAAACAGGTCTATTAATGTGGAATTAACCGATGAAGAAATAGCTGAAAGATTGGCAAAAAGAGAAATTCCTAAAAAAGATGTTGATGGTTGGTTAGCACTTTACAGACAACTTGTTTCTTCTGCAGATAAAGGAGCTATTTTAAAATAAGGTGAAACAATGGAAATTTTAAAATATGATGAAATTGACTTGCAGGAAGTTGTTAAACGTTCTGGAGATGATGTTAATAATGTTATTGGTACTGTAAGTGATATTTTAGCCGATGTTAAAGAGTCTGGAGATGAAGCTTTAAAAAATTACACAAAAAAATTTGACAATGTTGAATTAGGTGATTTAAAAGTAAGTAATGTAGAAATTGAGGAAGCTTATCAGAATATTGATCCTAATTTATTGGAAGCTCTTAAATCCTCAGCTAGCAACATTGAAAAATTCCATAAAGAAGAAATTCCTAGTGAATGGGAAATTGAAGTAATTGAAGGAGTAAAGGCAGGTCAGATTATAAGGCCAATTTCCTCTGTAGGATGTTATATTCCTGGTGGAAGAGCAGTCTATCCTTCTTCAATCTTAATGACTGTAATTCCTGCAAAAATAGCTGGGGTTGAAAAAATTGTCTGCTGTTCTCCTCCACAGCCAGATGGAAAAATTATGGATGCTATTTTAGTAGCTGCTGACTTAGCAGGGGCTGATGAAATTTATAAAGTTGGAGGAGCTCAAGCTATTGCAGCTATGGCTTATGGAACAGAAACAGTAGAAAAAGTTGATAAAATTGTAGGACCTGGAAATATCTTTGTTACAGCAGCTAAAAAATTAGTTTATGGAGAAGTTGATATTGAGTTTCCAGCAGGACCTTCTGAAGTTTTAATACTTGCAGATGACTCAGCTATTCCAGAATATGTTGCATATGATATGTTATCTCAAGCAGAACATGACCCTAATGCATCATGTTTTATTGCAACTCCTAGTAAAGATTTGGCTGAAAAATCTCTTAAATTAATTAATGAATTTGCTGATGAAGCTTCTAGAAGCGAAATCATTAAAGAATCCTTATCTAAGTATGGTAAAATCATATTGACTAACACTTTAGAAGAAGCTATTGAAGTAACAAATGAATATGCACCAGAACATTTAATTATTGCCTGTGAAAATAATGAAGAGGTTCTTAAAAGTATAAAAAATGCAGGTTCAATATTTATGGGAAATTACTCTCCTGTTGCTTGTGGTGATTATGGATCAGGTACTAATCATGTATTACCAACAAGTGGTGGAGCTAAAATGTATTCTGGTTTATCAACAGAGGCTTTTATTAAAAAACCAACTGTTCAAACCATTTCAAAAAAAGGAATTGAATCTTTAGCAGAGTATTGTGTTGATTTAGCAAAATATGAAGGTTTATATGCTCATGCAGATTCAATTAACATAAGGTTAAAAAAATAAGTGGGTTATAATTTAACTTATAACTCATATTTTTTAGCTGGTTCACCACTGAAATCAGCGATTACTGCTTTTGCACCTTCTTTTATTGTAAATACAGCAAATATTGGGTTATCACCACTACCATATAAACTTTCAACTAATTCATTAGAATCAATTACTTTTTGTTTTAATTCAATATCATCAATCCATTCTACTTCTCCACTAATTCTTAACCATTTAAATTCTGGATTAGCTGCAGTTAATTCAAATTTAGGGTTTGCTTCTAATTCTTTATACATTGGTTTTTGGGTACTTGTACAGAAGTAGTATTTTCCATTTTCTTCAAAGTAATACATAATTGGTCTTACTTTTGCTTCACCATCAAGTCCGATTGTTGCTAAGTATTCAACTGGGTTTTGTTCTAAAAATTCTTTTACATCATTCATAATTATTATCTCCTTAATTTTTATTTTAACAATTAAATTTAGTTATTTTTGAGTTTTACTTTATAAACTCATGTAATACATTGTTTTAAGCTTTATAAATAGATTTTGTAACCATTAAGTTATTTGGTTACCATTTGGTAACCGGAGAGGGTGTTTTAAATAGTTAAATGTATAATTATTAAATAAGGGTGATTATTTATGGATCCAACAATTACATGTCCTATTCAAAATGCTGTTCAGCTATTTAATAAAAAGTGGTCAATTCTCATTATTCGTGATATGTTCTTTGGTAAAAAACAATTTAGTGAGTTTAAAGAAGGAAAAGACATTTCAAATAAGGTTTTATCTAGTTGTTTAAAAGATTTAGAAGAAAAAAAGATTATTGAGAAAAGAGTTATGGATACAACTCCCGTAACAACAGAATATCACTTGACTGAAGCAGGTAAGCATTTAAATAAAGTACTTTATGAATTAGCTAGTTTTATTTTAGATTCTAATCTCTTTGAAGAGTATAAATCTCCTGAAGTTAAAGAATCAATTAAAAATCAATTTAAAGAAGCTTTAGATATCTCTTAATTTTTTAATAATTATGATTAGTTTACTGGAGTAATATAATATTTTTAGCTTAAATCAATTATTTAAGCTTAATTTAATTATTAATTCTTTCATAAATCTTTAATTATTAATTAAATACTTTATAATTGTTTAATTACAAAAATTTAAATAATATGATTAATATAGCTATTATTAAACATTTTAACTGGAGAAACTTGTTGTAATATTTGGAGTATTTAAGGTGATATTATGGGTTCTGAAGAAAATAATGAGATTAAACTTTTTCAGGATAAGAAAATAAGAACAAAGTGGGATTCTAACATTGAAGATTATTATTTTTCAGTAATTGATGTAATAGCTGTATTGACAGAAAGTAAAAATCCTTCTCAATATTGGAGAACTTTGAAATCTCGTTTAAAAGAGGAAGGAAATGAAAGTGTTACAAATTGTAACAGGTTGAAACTTCCTGCAACAGATGGTAAGATGAGGTTAACAGATGTTGCAAATACCAAAGAATTATTGAGAATTATTCAATCTGTTCCTTCTCCAAAAGCAGAACCCTTCAAACAATGGCTGGCACAGTTAGGTAAGGAAAGGCTTGAAGAAATAGCAGATCCAGAACAAGCTATTGAAAGGGCAATACAAACTTATAGAAATAAAGGATATTCCAATGAATGGATTACTCAACGTTTAAGGAGTATTGAAATTCGTAAAGATTTGACTCATGAATGGCATAAAAGTGGTATTAAAGAAGGAATTGAATATGCAATACTAACAGATGATATTAGCAAAGCATGGTCTGGGATGTCCACTCGTGAATATAAAGACTATAAAAACCTAAGAAAAGAAAGTTTAAGGGACAACATGACTAACACAGAGCTAGTTTTAAACATGCTAGCTGAAGTTTCCACTACTGAAATCAGTCGAAATGAAAAACCTCAAGGTTTAGATAAAAGTAGGGATGTTGCTAAAAGAGGTGGAAGTATTGCAGATAATGCAAGAAAAGATTTAGAAAAATAATTAGGTAAAAAAGTTATAAGTAAAAGTAATCCTAAAAACCCAGAATTATTAGATGAATTATCTTTAAAACTAATTTTAACACTAATATTTATATGTATATTATAATAAATTTATAATTATAATGAAAATTTAATTTTTCAATTTTATTCTAAATTATTTTTTTTAACCGAGAGGTGAATTAATTTGCAAGGATTATTAAATGATTTAAGAAGAACTCATTATACTAAAGAAGTTACTCCTGAACTTAAAGGAGAAGATGTATTAATCATGGGATGGGTTCATGAAATTCGTGACTTAGGTGGAATCATCTTTGTCGTTATTAGAGATAGAGAAGGAAGAATTCAAATTACTGCACCAAGTAAAAAAGTTGATGCAGAAATTTTAGAAGATTTACGTGCACTTAGAAAAGAATCTGTAGTAGCTATTAAAGGTACAGTTCAAGAAGCTGGTAAAGCTCCTAATGGTGTTGAAATTATCCCAGCTGAAATTTACATGTTAAACTTAGCTAACCAACCTTTACCAATGGATCCAACTGAAAAAGTTAAAGCAGAAATTGATACAAGACTTGATTCTAGATTCTTAGATTTAAGAAAAGCAAATGTTAGTGCTATATTTAAAATTAAAAGTAGAATGTTCCATACTGTAAGGGATTTCTTCTATAAAAATGGATTCGTTGAAATTAACACTCCTAAACTTGTAGCTTCAGCTACTGAAGGTGGAACTGAACTTTTCCCAATCACTTACTTTGAAAAAGAAGCATTCCTCGGTCAATCTCCACAATTATACAAACAAATTATGATGGCTAGTGGAATGGACAGAGTATTTGAAATCGGTCAAATCTTCAGAGCAGAAGAACACGATACTTTAAGACACTTAAACGAAGCTGTTTCTATAGATATGGAAGCTTCCTTTATGGATGATGAAGATGTAATGAAAATCCTCAATGATATGATTTACCAAGTTATCGTTGATGTAAATGAAGACTGCAGTGATGAATTAGCTATTTTAGAACATGAAATGCCAATTCCTGAAGAGCCATTTGCAAAAGTAACCTATGATGAAGCAGTAGACATTGTAAATGCTAAAGGTGTTGAAATGATGTGGGGAGAAGATTTATCCCGTGCTGCTGAAAAAGCATTAGGTGAAGAAATGGATGATTTCTACTTCTTAACTGAATGGCCAAGTGAAATTAAACCATTCTATGTAATGCCGAATGCTGATGATCCTGTTAAATCTCATGCATTTGATTTAATGTATAAAAACTTAGAATTATCCTCAGGTGCAACTCGTGTTCACCAATATGATGTTTTAGTAAAACAAATTGAAGAAAGAGGATTAAATGTTAATGCATTTGGTAGTTACTTAAAAGCATTTGAATATGGTATGCCTCCTCATGCTGGTTGGGGTGTAGGTGCTGATAGGTTAACTATGGTGCTTACTGGAGTTGAAAACATTCGTGAAACCGTTCTCTTCCCAAGAGACAGACACAGATTAACTCCTTAATCTTTTTTCTTTTTTGATTTTTATGAAAGAATATGAAATAGCTATTGTTGGTGGAGGGCCTAGTGGACTTATGGCTGCAGTAGCTGCATTAGGTAAAAATATTGTAATACTTGAGAAAAATGACTCTTTAGCATCTAAACTTCTTTTAACAGGTGGTGGGAGATGCAATCTTACAAATAATAAGCCAATAAAGAAGCTATTAAATTCTTTTCATGATAAAAATTTCTTAAAACACTCTTTTTATACATTGACTAATGAAAAGTTAATATCTATTTTTGAAAATCAGGGTCTTTACTTTATTGAAGAAGATGACAATAGAATTTTTCCAGAAACTGAAAGAGCTGTAGATGTACTAGATACTTTAACTGACTATCTTGAAGATGTTGATATTAAATACAATTTCAAAGTAGAATCTATTGATAAGAAAGATGATAAATTCATTATCGATGATAATATTAAAGCATCTTCTGTTATAATAGCTACTGGAGGAATTACTTATCCTCAAACTGGTTCTACTGGTGATGGATATTATTTAACTTCTCATGAAGTATCTGATATTAAATATGGACTTTCTCCATTAATTACAAGAGATGACCTTAGGGATTATGCTGGAATCAACCTTTATAATGTTTCTGTTAGCTATAAAAAATCTGAAATCTTTGGGGATGTGTTAATCACTCATCAGGGACTTACTGGTCCAGCTATTTTAAATATTAGTAATCTTATTTCCTATGATAATGATTATAATTTATTGGATAACAAAAACATTGTCCTGGATAATGTTAGAATAGCTATTGATTTAACACCCGATTATACAAGAGATGAACTGTCTGAAAAGTTTATTTTAGATTTTCAAGCTAAAGGAAAGACTTTACTTAAAAATTATCTTAAATATCTCTTAACTAATAGTTTTATTCCACTATTTCTTGAAAAGGCTGGTTTGGATGGTGAAGTTAAACTGGCTAATATTACTAAAAAGGATAAAAACAAATTAATTAATTCATTAAAAGGTTTGGAATTTGAAATAGTTGGTTTTATGGGAGAATTAAGTAAGGTAACTGTTGGCGGTATTAAAATCGATGATATTAACTCTAAAACCATGGAATCTAAGTTAGTTGAGGGACTTTATTTTGCAGGGGAAGTTTTAGAGCCAGTTGGTTATACTGGTGGTTATAACTTAAAAATAGCTTTTTCTACTGGTTATTTAGCAGGAATGTCTGCTTCTAAAAGTTTAGATTAAGTAATTAATTATATTTTTTATCTTACCTTAGTATATTAGTAATCTTATTAATTAATGAATAAGAAATAATTATAATGTGATATTATGTTTATGGGTGCATCTACTAAACAAGGTTATGATATTGCTACAAAAAGTAGAGAAATCATACGAGAACTTATTGGCGATGACATTAAGGATTTAAAACCTGCTGAAAAGGATATTGTTGAACGTATTGTTCATTCTACTGCAGATCCTGAATATGCAAAGTTAGTAGCTATTAGTGATGATTTTGTTGATGCTGCTTTAAAATCTATGAAAAATAATGAAACTATTTTAACAGATATTAACATGGTAAAAGCAGGAATCACTCAGTATGATGGTGAAGTTTGCTGTTATATTAAGAATGATGAAGTTAAACAAATAGCTAAAGAAAATGAAATTACAAGGGCGGCAGCAGCTATTAGATATGCTTGCCAAAATGATTTTGAAGGAATAATTGTTTCAGGAAATGCTCCAACTGCAGTATGGGAAGCTATGGATTTATATAATAAAGGAGAATTAAATGTTAAAGCTATTGTTGGAGTTCCTGTTGGTTTTGTAGGTGCAGCTGATTCTAAAGAAGAATTAAGAAAATCCAATATTCCTAATATTATTACTCAAGGCCCTAAAGGTGGAACACCAATAGCTGTGGCCTGTGTTAACTCATTAATTCAAACATTGAGAGGTATCTAAATGAATTCCCAAGAATTATTTGAAGAATCTAAAAAAATTATTCCTGGAGGTGTAAGTTCTCCAGTGAGAGCATTTAAACCATATCCATTTTTTGTAGCTAAAGGTGAAGGCTCTCATATTTATGATGTTGATGGAAATAGCTATGTTGATCATTGTTTGGCATATGGTCCTTTAATTTTAGGTCATGCTGATAAAACTGTTGTTTCTGATTTAACAAACCAATTAACTATGGGTACTGCTTATGGTGCACCTACAGAAAATGAGATTAAATTATCTCGTGAAGTTATTAATAGAATTCCTTCTGCTGAGATGGTTAGGTTCACAAATAGTGGAACAGAAGCTACTATGAGTGCTATAAGAATTGCCAGAGGTTTTACTAAAAGAGATAAAATTGTTAAATTTGAAGGGGCTTATCATGGTGCACATGATTACTGCTTAGTTAAAGGTGGTTCTGGTGCTGCATGTTTGCCTGATTCTTTAGGAATTCCTCTCGATACAACTAAAAATACTTTAACTGTTCCATTTAATGATGAAGAAGCATTAACAGAGTTAATAGAAAAAGAAGGAGAAAATATTGCTTGTATAATAATGGAAGTTGTTATGGGTAATATTGGTTGTGTTGAACCAAAAGATGGTTATTTGGAATTTTTAAGAAAAATAACTGAAGAAAATGGTATTGTTTTAATATTTGATGAGGTTATCACTGGTTTTAGACTAGCTACTGGTGGTGCACAGGAATACTATGGTGTAACTCCTGATATGACAACTTTAGGTAAAATTGTTGGTGGTGGCCTTCCAATGGGTGCATTTTGTGGTAAAAAGGAGATTATGGAACTTGTAGCACCTAATGGTCCAGTTTATCAGGCAGGTACATTTAGTGGTAATCCAATTTCTGTTCAAGCAGGTCTTTCAACATTAAAACAATTGAATAACGATTTTTATACTAGTTTAAATAAAAAAGGCGAATTCTTAAGAAGTAATATTTGTGATATTGTTGATGAATTGTCTCTTGATATTTCTCCTGTTGGATTAGGTTCAATGTTCCAAATATACTTTAATCCTAATGAAGTTACTAATTATGCAGAAGCACAAGAATCTGATTCAGAGAGATTCCTTGTTTACTTTAGACAACTGTTAAAAGAAGGTGTTTTCATACCTCCTAGTCAATTTGAGTGTAATTTTATATCTTCTGCACATAAGATGGAAGATTTGGAAAAGACTGTTAATGCAATTAGGAAGTCTTTAAAAGTTGCTTTTGAGCTATAAATTTATTATATTCATTTAAAGTTTAATTGCTTTCATATTTTCTTATTTTATTTTTTTTAAAGTTATCCTAGAATTTATGTAATTGAGATAAAGGAATTAAATCTCATATTTATCATTTAAAAGCTATCTATTTTTTTGGAAAGGATTGTATTGTTATTATTTGAAGATATTGTCGTATTTGGTTACTTTTAGAACCGTTAACTTTTTATAGAGGGGGGGGTAAAATATATTTACATGAAAATTGTCTTATTTTTTTAACATCTTTATTTTATTTAATTAGGATTTAATATTTTTTTCTTCATGGTTATTTTAAATGTATAGTATCTTGAGGTGAGTTAATGTTTAATAATAGAATTATTGCGATATTTATAATATTGTTAATATCAACTATGAGTATTTCGCCAATAATGGCGACAGAGTTGTCGAATGAAAGTAATTTAACAAGTAGTGAAATTCAAGAAGATAGTTTAGATAGTAATGATGTTTCACTTGAGAATGATGATGTAAAATCATCTGAAAATTCAGATGAAACAGTTGAGGGATATTTTTTCATAACTCTATTTAATACTACAGATAAGCCAAATGAAATAGATAGTAACAACAGTACTGCTTCTCATAGCTATGGGGACTATATTCCAAGTGGGGAAGAACAGTTTTCTTGGAATGGTAGTTTAAACAAGTCCATGATTATTAACTTGATTGGTGAAGAAAATTATAATAACCCTCAATGGAGTATTACAAACATGAGAATGGACTTGATTAATGCCATAATTAGTTATCCAGAAGCAATGATTGAATATTTAAGCGAAACAGGAAATTTAGATAATTTATTTAAAGACAATAATACTCAACAGGCAATGAACACAATCATTATTAAAGATTATCTCATGCCTTATTTAAAAAACTTTGAAAATGCAACCTATGAATTTGCACTTGATGATAACAGCCCAATTTTTTATCCATATGTGATTAAAAAGGATACGGATGGTTTAATCCATGTAGATGGTTCTATTATATTTGATTTGATTTTCAATATATCCTACAGTAATAATGAAGTCACTGATGGCGAATGGTTTGAAATAAAAAATGAAACTACTAACACAACTAGACTTTTAGACAACAACACTCTTGAAGTAACTGTTACAAATACACTGTTTTTCCAACAAAATCATACACTTAATACAAGTGAATATTTGATTAATTTTGCTAGTATAAATGATTTAAGAAATAATATAAGTACAGAATCTTTAGTGAATAGTTTTTTAACAGTTTTGGATCCTTCTTATAGTAATACATCCTCTTCCTATGTGATATATATTCCATTAGGAGATGAACCTTCAGGAGACAATGATACTAATGGAACTGGTAATGGTACTGATGTTCCTGGTTTGAATGATACTAATAATACTGGTAATGGTACTGATGTTCCTGGTTTGAATGATACTAATAATACTGGTAATGGTACTGATGTTCCTGGTTTGAATGATACTAATAATACTGGTAACTCTGATTTAAATGAATCTACCAATTCAACTACAAATGAAACAATTGATAGCAATGGCACTGTTATAGATAATTCCTCTAATTTAGATGATTCTCAGTTTAAAGAAAATAATGAGAATATTGAGAATGAAACATCTGTTATGATATCTATGCCTAAGACAGGTGATGCTATTGCACTATTACTAATTGTGCTACTTTTTGCTCTATTAATGGCTGGTTTAAAAATAAGAAAAGATAAAAATGATAATTAATTTATTTTTATTCTTTTTTTAACTCTTTTTCAGTTAACAATAACTTTATTTTATTGAATTTTCTTTTTTTCATCTGCTTGAAAATATAACTTTTATATATAATTTTAAATATACTAGTTACTATTAAAAAGGTGATTTATTTGACTAGTAAAAAAGAAATAGTTGCCTATGTTATTATTATTCTCTTGGCTTTATTACTTGCACAGCACTTAAATGTTGTTGTTTCTGGAAGTATGGAGCCTGAATTCTATAGAGGAGATATAGTAGTAGTTGAGAAGGCTAATTTATTTGGCCTAGGAATACAGGAATTTGACCCTAATGATGTTCAAGTTGGAGACATTGTTGTTTATAATGCAGAATGGGTTGATGAAGCTGTTATTCATAGGGTGATTAATATTACTGAAATCAATGGTTCTACTTATTTTGTAATTAAGGGGGATAATAATGACGTTCCAGATCCTTATTATGTAAGCCCAGATCAGATTACAGATAGAGTTGTAACTTGGGGTGATGATCCTCTTATTATACCTTATATTGGTAATATAAACCTTTGGTTAAGAGGTTTATAAATTTTTATTTTTTTTTATAGGTGAGTAAATGTATTTTGAAATAGAAAAACAAGCTAAAGATGCTATTATTAAAGCAATTGATAATTTTGATTGCGAAATTGACACAGACTTCAAATTAGAATTTCCTCCTAATCCTGATTTAGGAGATTTAGCTAGTACTATCTCTTTTGCTCTTGCTAAACAGTTAAGAAGAGCTCCAGATGGAATTGCTGAAGAATTGGCTTCTTGTATTGAAGTTCCTGAAATTTTTGAAAAAGTAAAAGCAGTTGGACCTTATGTTAACTTCTTTGTTGATTATTCAAAATTCTCTAAAATGTTACTTGATTATGTAACTGATGATTATGGTCAACTTGAGAAAGTAGATGAAAAAATTGTTTTAGAACATACTTCTGCAAATCCTAATGGTCCTTTACATATTGGACATGTAAGAAATTCTATTTTTGGTGATTCTTTAACACGTCTTTTAAAATTAGCTGGTCGTGATGTTGAAACACAATATTATGTAAATGATATGGGAAGACAAATTGCTATTATTGTCTTTGGTATTACTGAATTAGGTTTAAAAATAGAAGACCAAGAAGGAGATAAAATTGACCATAAAATTGGTAGACTATATTTTAAAACTAATCAAAAGTTAAAAGAAGATGAAAGTTTAAATTCACATGTAGATGCTATCATTAAAAGATATGAAAATGGTGGGGACGAACAATTAAATGCATTATTCGAGGAAGTAGTTGAAAGTTGTTTGTCTGGAATTAAGGAAACTCTTCATAGAATCAATATTAATCATGATGACTTTGTATGGGAAGGTCAGTTTGTACGTAATGGGGATGTTGATTCATTAGTTGATTACTTTACTAAAGAAGGATTTGTTCGCCATGATGAAGTTACCTACATTGATTTGATTGATTTCCAAATTGAAAAGGAATTTGTTTTAAGAAGATCTGATGGTAGTTCTCTTTATTCCACAAGGGATTTAGCATATCACAGGTGGAAAGCTACTCAAGGAGATGTAGTTTTAGATATTTTAGGTTCTGACCATAAATTAGCTGCTAAACAAATAAATGTAATCTTTAAAGAAATTTTACGTGAAATTCCACCAGAAGTTATTTTCTATGAATTTATTACATTGCCAGAAGGTTCAATGTCTACAAGAAGAGGAGTTTTCATATCTGTAGATGAACTTGTTGATGAAGCTGTAAAAAGAGCAGCTAGTGAAATCGAGTCAAGAAATCCTGATTTAACTCCTGAAGAAATAAAACCAATAGCTGAAGACATTGGTATTGGAGCTATTAGATTCTTTATTAACAAATTATCTCCTGAAAAACACATCACTTTCAAATGGGATGAAGCTTTAAGCTTTGAACGTGGATGTGCTTCTATTCAATATGCTCATGCAAGGGCATGTAAATTACTTAAAAAATCAGGTAAAGATGTATCTTCATTAGAAATAGCTGATAACTGGGATGTTAATGATAATGAACAAGATTTAGTTAGAACCATAGCTAAATTCCCACAAGTTGTTGAAGATTCAGCTAATAAAATGAGGGTTCACAATATTACTCAATATTGTCAAGACTTAGCTAACAGCTTTAATAAATTTTATAAAGAAGAACAAGTTATTGGTTCTGATTTAGAAGATACTAGATTAATTTTAGTTGATAAAGCTAGAGTAACTTTAAGAAATGCATTAGATATTTTAGGAGTTTCTGCTCCTGAAAAAATGTAGGTTTTAGAAGTTTTTCACTTCAAAACCTTTACTTACTTTTTTTTAATTTTTATTGTGTTGCAGTTTCTGGATTAATTAATTTTTGTAATTTATCTCCAATTAAGTCAAATAATAATACTAAGATTAATAGAGATAATCCTGGGAAGAATGCTAGCCACCAGTATCCAGAGGATAAATAATTCATGGATTCTGATAAAATAACACCGATTGCAGGTTCATGAGGAGGCAATCCGAAACCTAAAAATGTAATACTTGCTTCATGCATTATAGCATGAGGAAACATTAGAATAACTCCTACAATAATCTGTGTTAATACTAATGGGAATATATGTTTAATAGCTATCCATAATTTTGATTTTCCAAGGTTTTGAGATAGTTTAATATACTCTGTTGTTTTTATCTGTTTTACTTCTGATCTTAAAACCCTAGCTAGTGGTGTCCAGTGAGTTAAACCAACACCCATGATAACACCATAAAATCCTCCTCCAAAACATATGGAGAGAAGAATTATAAGTAAAATATGGGGTATTGAACCGAATAAATCAATTATTCCTGCAACTAATTCGTCAGTGTACTTATTAAAACTTGCAAGTAATCCTAAAAAGATTGCAATAAATGTACTTATAATTGCTGCAAATCCACCAACACCAACACTTAATCCTAAACCCGCTATGGTACGCTGGAACATGTCACGTCCCATCCAGTCAGTTCCAAAGATATGTTCTAAAGATGGAAGTTGATAGATGTCATTGCTTGTTGGTATGTATCCAATAAATAAGCTACTTATGAAAATAGCTAGAAGAAGAACTACAGCAAGTGAAAGGATTACAATTGTTTTTGTCCTTAAATTTGCATGGTATAGTACCCATGGCCCATTTTTGTTTTTTCTTTTATTCAATTACCTCATTCTCCTTTATTCTTGGATCAATAAAATAGTATAAAATATCTGCAATTAAATTTCCAACAAATACAAACACCGCACTAAAAAGTACAATACCAAGTAATAATGGCACATCACTTTGAAGACCAGCATCTACTGCTGTCTGTCCAATTCCAGGATAATTAAATACTTGTTCAACTAACACTGCACCACCAAATAACTCATTAAATGATAAGAATTGTAAGGTGATTGCAGGAAGTAAAATATTTCTAATTCCATGACGTTTAATTAAAGTCCAGTCTTTTTCTCCTCTGGATTTTGCAAATAATGCATAATCTGTGGATAAAACATTAATTAACTCATTACGTGTGTAAAGAGCTATGGATGCAACTCCAACCATACTTAAAGTTAATGCTGGAAGCACTAACCTTGAAGCCCATTCTAAGATTGTTGCATCAGAACTTGATACTCCAATTGGGACACTATATCCAACTGGGAACCATCCAAGCCATATTGCAAATACCATAAGTAACACAAGACCAATCCAGAATGAAGGAGCGGATTGTAGAATGTAACAATAGGTTTTAACAGCTTTGTCTATCCAAGTATCTTTGTTTTTTCCAGCAAGCACTCCTAATCCAAATCCAATAATTCCACTTGCTACCCATGAAATAAACATTAAAACTATGGATGCTGAAGCTTTTTGAACTATGACTTCAACTACAGGCATACGGTAAATTAAAGAGGTTCCTAAATCTCCTTGTAATAGATTTAGTAACCAATGAAATATTTTATCTGTTAATGGAACTCCAACACCCCAATAACTTTCAAGCATTGCTCTTTGTGCAGCAGATACTGGCGCATTATTTAAGTATGCATTAACTGGGTCAATTGGAGATAAATCTAGAAGTATAAAACTAAAGATAGCTACTGCTACCATCAAAATGATAAAACGGATGATTTTATACTTTGCAAAGTTTATTATTTTTTTATTCATAAGTTCAATTCTCCATTAGAAAAATTTAAAAAGATTTTGAGTATAAATCTCTTAATTTGGCCTCCATTTTACAATATTAATCAAAATATCATTTCCTAGATTGTCGGGCCTATCTATGTTAATATTGATATCCTCATTTACAAAGTAGGTATAATTATAGGTTGCAACCCATACCCAGGGAGCATCTCCATTTGGTCCAAATCCTTCACCATTGGTATAAGCTGACTGAGCCCATAAGGAATTAGCTTCATTTAAATTAGTCGTACTCATTGCTTCTTCTAAAATACTGTCTATATTGGAATTGTTGTATAAATTAGGGTTCATATAATCGTTATCAATTTCTTTACTATGGTACTGTTGATAAATTGACTTATATGGATCTGGAGATGTTTGTTGCATTAAAGCAGCTGAGTTGTACATATTTGCATATATAGTGTCCCAGTCTGTACCGACTAATTCTACATCAATTCCTATTTCTTTGGCCTGTTCTGAAAATGATACAGCTAGTGATTGTCTATCTAAATACTCTGATGGATAATATAGTTTAAAGGATGCATTCATTCCATTTTTTTCAAAAATTCCATCACCATCTGTATCTTTCCATCCACCTTCTTCTAATATTCTTTTAGCTTCACTAATATTCCCATCTGCTACAATAGCATCAGGATTTCCATAGTCTCTTGAGTCAACACCAGTATATTCTGGAGCTCCATGCCCACTATAAGTTGTTGCGACAATTTCTGAACGGTTAATTCCAACATTCAA
Organism: Methanobrevibacter woesei; assembly: GCF_003111605.1. Lineage (NCBI taxonomy): Archaea > Methanobacteriati > Methanobacteriota > Methanobacteria > Methanobacteriales > Methanobacteriaceae > Methanobrevibacter > Methanobrevibacter woesei. Next base: position 95,675 of record NZ_MZGU01000007.1, read on the forward strand.
TGCTTTTCTTATGGAATCATCTGCAGTTACATTATTTCCCACTGGATCACCTTCTTCAGTTGTGATTCCAGTGTCTGGTTGGTAAGGTAGGGATATTCCTTGTGCTCTTCCTGCAGATAGACTAATTTTGTCATAACCTTCAATAGTTTCATTCAATCCATTAATTGGGACAGGGGTTACATCTACTTCATCAGATTTTGCTAATTCTAACCATGATGCTTCATCAGGGAATAATAATGTAATCTGTGTGTAGTATGGTTTTTCACCATAATAATTAGGATTTACTTCAAAAATTGCCTGTTGACCCACTTCCCATTCTTTTAGTACATAAGGTCCAGAACCAATAGGATTTCCACCGTAGGTTCCATTATCATAACCATCTTCTTTAACTATTCCAACATATCTCAAATCGTAAATAAAGCTTGATCTTGGTTCTTTTAAGTTAAATTCAATAGTATTATTATCAGTAGCATTTGCAGACTCTAAATTTGTCATATCTAATTCTGAATTACTTGTTTTTGCTGTATTAAATGTAAATGCAACATCACTTGCTGTTAATGTTGTGTTATCTGAAAATTTTACATCATCCCTAATATTTACAGTCCATTTAAGTCCATCGGAGCTAATGCTATATCCAGTTGCCAAATCATTAACAATTGTTCCATTTTCATCAGTTGAAAACAAAGTACTTTGAACTAATGGATTAAAATTTTGATGTCCACATCCCCAACCTAATGTTGGGTCAAAACCACCTTTTGGTTCTGCAATATTATTATGCATTGCAACTACAACATGTCTTGGATTTTCATCTTTTCCTGTTCCCATACTTGATGCAACAATGACAATCCCAACAATGAGAATAATTGCAATTATAATAATAATTTTGTATTTCTTATCCATCATCTCCACCGAGTATTACATTTTTCTAAAATACTATAAACTAAGTATTACTATTGTAATTTTTTTTATTACAACTTATAATTTAGCTATTAGTTTTATAAATACTTATGTATTATTTTAAGATAAAAAAAGTAATAATTAGGATTAATTAGCTTTAATCCTATATTTAAATGTCTTTTTAATGTAAAACTCAAGATAAACATATCCAATAATTGATCCAATAGCAGAACCAACTATTAACCCTATGTAAATGCCTAATACTCCAAGATTTAATACAAAACCAAGTAAATATGCGAATAATACGCATAAAATCAATTCCCTAATTAATGTAATGACAAGGGATGTAGGTCCTTTTCCCATACCTTGGAATACAAATGCTGCAGTTGCACCAACTGGAACTGGTAATATGTATAAAACCATAATTCTTAAGAACTCTGCAATCATTGGAGCCAATGTACTACTATTTGCTGAATAAGCAAACATTAAGGAGATTTGGTCTGCAAATACGAATATTATAACAGAAACAATAATTGAAAGTATAAGACCTAATTTCACTGAATACCTTGCTCCAATTCTTAAGTTTTCGATGTTTTTTGCACCATAAGCTATTCCTGCTACTGTAATAGCAGCAGTTCCAACTGCAATAGCTGGTAAGATACCTATTGAAATTATTCTCCACCCTGCGGTAAATACAGCAACCATTGTTGTTCCAGCTATTATTTCAATGTATAAATTCATTATAATAGCTACTAAAGCCATAATAAATTCTTCTAAACTTGCTGGAATACTTACAATAAGAATATCTTTATACATCTGGAGTTTTCTTTTATAATATTCTAATTTAAACTCAAAATAGGTGTCTTTTTTAATAAACATCCAATAAATCATTAAAAATAGTCCTATAAGTGAAGCAATCACAGTAGCTATTGCAGCCCCTCCAATTCCCATACCTAATGTGTAAATAAATATTGGGTCTATTATTATGTTAATAATAGCTGTTGTAGCCATAGGGATGGTTGCTCTTTTAATATCTCCTTCTGCACGGAATATTCCTCCAAAACTAGGCGGTAATAAGATTGCAAATGTAAACATAAATAGTATAATTCCATATTCCATTGCATAGTCAATAACACTGCTTGCTCCCATAATAATAAGTAAATCTCTTAGGAAAACAGTTAAAATTAAGGTTAATACTACAGCAACAAGAATTGCAACAAATATTGAATGAATTGCTGCATTATTGGCACCTTTTCTATCTTTTGCACCAATATATCTTGATATTAAAGAGTTAGCTCCAGCTCCAACACCATTTCCTACTCCAACAAGAATCATAAAAAGTGGTGTGATAAATCCGATAGCAGCTAATGGTTCTGGTCCAAGTCCGGCTACCCATGCACCATCAATGATATTGTTCAACATAATAAGTAGCATACTAGCCATTAATGGGTAAGCCAACTTATTTATTGCTTTTTTAGGATCTCCAGTAATGGAATCAAGATTAGCATTACTTTCCATCAGTCAATCTCCGAAAAATGAGTAAAAAAAAGTTAAAATAGGGTTTAATAAAGGTAATTATCCAAGGAAGTGATATAAAACTGCTTTTTGTGCATGTAATCTATTTTCTGCTTCGTCATAGATTACTGATTGAGGTCCGTCAATAACTTCACTTGTCACTTCTTCTCCACGAATAGCTGGAAGACAGTGCATAAAAATAGCATCTGGATTTGCATAAGACATCAATTCCTTATTGACTTGATATGGGCTTAAATCTTTCTGTCTTTTTGCTTCTTCAGCTTCATCACCCATACTGACCCATACATCAGTGTAAATTGTATCACTATTGCTTACAGCTTCTTTAATATCTGATGTGATTGTAATTTTTGCATTATTTTCATTAGCTAATTTTTCAGCTTTTTTGAGAATCTCTTCATTAGGCTCATATCCTTCAGGACAAGCTACAGACATATCCATTCCAAGAATTGCAGTAATTAAAAGTAATGAATTGCATACATTATTTCCATCGCCTACAAAACAAAGTTTTTTACCTTTAAATTCACCTAAATGTTCTTTAATGGTTAACATATCAGCTAATGCCTGACAAGGGTGTTCTAAATTAGTTAATCCACTAATTACAGGAACATCTGAGTATTCAGCAAGTTCAACTACATCGTCATGTTCAATAGCACGAATCATTATTCCATCAACGAAACGACTTAAAACTTTTGCTGTGTCAGATATTGGTTCTCCTCTGCCCATTTGTAAGTCTGATGAGGATAAAAAGATAGGTCTTCCACCTAATTGATACATTCCAACATCAAAGGAAACTCTGGTTCTTGTAGAGGATTTTTGAAATATCATTGCTAAAGCTTTGCCTTCTAAAGGTTTTCCTTCTATTTTGCCTTCTTTAAATTTTTTAGCTATTTCCAAGATGTTTTCAACATCATTTTTTATATCACAAACAGATAATAAATCACTCATATTTTATACCTCTATCTTAACAAAATAAAGTATATCTAATTCTTATTAATTAAAGCTTTCGATATATAGTATATCTTGAAAAATAATAATTAATTTAGAAGGTTTATTTTAATAAATAGTAAAATTTTGATAAAAAAATAAGAAAAAAAGAGTTAAGAAGTTAGTTTTCTAAAATTTCTTCCATATGCTTTACTCTTTTTTCAACAAGTTCAGAAGTTCCAACATCTTTTCTGTGGTAAACATTTCCTTTTACAAATTCGCATGCCTTTTCAGCTATTTTTTCAGCTTCTTCAATTGTATCTCCGCTAGCTACAATTCCTAAAGCCCTAGAACCTGATAAATGGATACCATCATCTTCTTCACTTACTGCAGCATAAAATACTTTTGCACCTAACTCTTCAATAGCTTCTTCATCAACATCGATGATTTCACCAGCATATTGGGTTTCTGGATATCCGTCTGGTACAATGTATTTACATACACTTGCTTTATCTTCAAATTCAACTGTATCTAAGGTTTCATCTACAATTGCTTGACATACTTCAGATAATGGAGTTTTAAGAAGAGGTAATACATTCATTGCTTCTGGATCTCCAAATCTTGCATTATACTCGATTAAACGAGGTCCATCAGCTGTTAACATGAATTGACCATAGAGAATTCCTTTATAAGGTTCTGCTTCTTCAGCTATTGCTTTTAAAGTTTCTTCCATTATTTTAACTGCTTTGTCATAATCTTCTTGTGATAAGAAAGGTAATAATCCTCCTTTATCAGAGTATGATCCCATTCCTCCAGTAATAGCTCCTTTATCTCCTTCAAAAGCATGAGGGTGGTCTTGAGCTGCAGGCATTGGTGCTAAATGTGTTCCATCACAGAAAGCTTGGATTGTGAATTCTTCTCCAATTAATCTTTCTTCGATAATTACTTGAGCAAATCCTCCCATTGTATTGTCAATTACTTCTTTTGAGTATTCTTTTGCTTCTTCATTATCTTTTAAATGGTCACCTACGATTTTAACTCCTTTTCCTCCAGTTAATCCAACAGGTTTTACAACAACATCTCTTTCGAAGTCATCTAAGAAAGCATTTACATCTTCAGTATTGTCAAATACTTTGTATACAAGAGATCCTTCAATGTTATAATCTTCAAAGAGTTTTCTCATAAATGATTTGTCAGTTTCAATTCTAGCAGCACTTTGGGTTGGTCCTACACATTTAATTCCATTTTTTTCAAGTTCATCTACAATTCCTTTTCCAAGAGGTGCTTCAGGACCGATAAATGCAATGTCAATGTCTTGTTCTTTTGCATATTCAGCTACTTTTTCTACTTCTCCTTCATCGCCTTGTGAAAATTCAGCTATTTTTGAAATACCTGGATTTTTTTTACTCATATATGAATAAAGCTCAACATCATCTTTTAATGCATCAGCGATTGCATGTTCACGTGCACCAGTTCCAACAACTAAAACCTTCATATTAAATTCTCCATTAGTTAAAATATATTAATTATATTTGTTTATTCAGCTTTTATTTATTTTTCTTTTTTCTACAATTTGAGCATAAATCAATTTTTTCATTTGTCTTGAATTGTTTTCCACAGTTTTTACATATGACAGTTTTTAATTTTAATTTAGGGTTTTCAAAGGTGTTCATTTGGCAAGGATTAGTCCCATTGCTCATTCGTGCATTAATAACTGCTTCGAAGGATTTATCTTCATTCATAAATTAATATTAAATTTTTATATTTATTAAAAGTAATTACTGTATATGGTAGAAGAAAAAATTTCACTAGCTGCATGTAATGGTATGAGTGCTACAGGTCTTATTTCAAGAGTGGCTGTAGCTGATTTAATTGATGAAGATGAAAAGTTAATTTCAATTTGTATTACAGCTACTTCAACTGATAAACCTGCTTTTGTAAAGTTAATTAAAAAATATCCTGTTTTGGGTGTAAATGGATGTAACAATAATTGTGTTGGTCATATCCTTAAAACAAAAGGTGTTGATATTGTTGGGGATATTGATGTGCTTTCTGAGTTAAATGATGTGCACTGTCATCCGAAAAATGTTGCAAGATTGGATGAAGTTGGTGAAGAAGCAGTTGATATAATTAAAAATAAAATTTATGAAAAAATTAGAAACCTAGATTAAAATATATATACAAATTTACACATATTATTATAGACTATATTTATTTAAACAAGGTTATTAATATGAGAGGCGGAGAAGCAATTATACAATCCCTAAAGAATATGGGAGTAGACACAATATTTGGTTATCCTGGTGGGCAGGTTATACCATTTTACGACATGTTATATGACATGGACATGAAGCATATTTTAGTAAGACATGAACAATGTGCAGCTCATGCTGCTGATGGTTTTGCAAGAGCTTCTGGTAAAGTGGGTGTTTGTTTGGCTACTTCTGGTCCTGGTGCTACAAATCTTGTAACTGGTATTGCTACTGCATATATGGATTCCTCTCCTATTGTTGCGATTACTGGACAGGTACCAACTCATCTTATTGGTAATGATGCTTTCCAAGAAGCTGATATTATTGGTATTACTATGCCTATTACTAAGCATAGTTTCCAGCCAAAAGATGCAGATTTAATTCCATCTTTAATCAAGTCTAGTTTTGAGATAGCTAGCAGTGGACGTCCGGGACCTATTGTAATTGATGTTCCTAAAGAAGTTCAAGAAGCAGAGCTTACCGGATTCGATGATTCATTAATGCCAACTCCAGGTTATAATCCAACTATTAAAGGAAATATTAAACAAATTAAAAAGGCTAAAGAGTTAATAAAAGAAGCTAAAAAACCTATTATTCTTGTAGGTAATGGAGTGATCATTTCTGGAGCATGCAAAGAACTTAATGAACTTGCTCATTTAATCAGCGCACCGGTTATGACTTCTTTACTTGGAAAAGGAGCTATTGATGAAACTGATGATCTTGCATTAGGTATGCTTGGTATGCATGGAAGGAAAGTAGCTAATGATTCAATTAATGATTCTGATTTAATTATAGCTATTGGAATAAGATTCTCTGATAGGACTACTGGAAGACTTGATTCTTTTGCTCCAAATTCAAAAGTTATTCATATTGATATTGATCCAGCAGAAATTGGAAAAAATGTAGATGTTGATTTACCAATTGTAGGTGATGCAAAACATGTTTTATCTACATTATTAAGTCTTTTAAAAGATTATACTGCTGCAGATTCTGTAAAACAATGGGCTAATTTACTTCATGAGCATAAACATGAATTTTATCCAAGAGTTAGTTATGATAATGTTCCATTAATGCCACAGTCTGTTATTAAAGAGATTAGTCAGGCTTTAAATGAAGATTCAATACTTGTTACTGATGTAGGTCAAAATCAGATGTGGGCTGCTCATTTTTATGATGTTCAAAAACCACGTAAATTCATATCCTCAGGAGGTCTTGGAACTATGGGATTTGGTTTACCTGCAGCTATTGGTGCTAAAGTTGCATGTCCTGAAGACCCAGTATTAGCTATAACTGGTGATGGTGGATTTTTAATGGTTTGTCAAGAACTAGCTACTATTAAAGAATATGATATTCCAGTTATTGCAACTGTATTTGAAAACAGGACTCTTGGAATGGTTTATCAATGGCAAAACCTTTTATACAATGAAAGATATTCTCAAACTCTATTGGGAAATACTCCTGACTTTGTTAAACTTGCAGAAAGTTTTGGTATTAATGCTGAAAGAATTACTAAACCTGGGGAAACTGAAGATGCTGTTAAAAGAGCAATTAAAGATAATGAAGCTATACTTTTAGATATTATTGTAGATGAATCAGAATGTTTACCAATGGTTCCTCCAGGGGCAGGAATTGATGAAATGCTTGGTGAATATAAACTTGAAAGGGATGTATAGGTGGTTTAGATGTCAAATGAATATCATGTAATAAGTACCTTGGTTGAACATAAACCTGGTGTTTTACAGAAAGTATCTGGCCTATTTACAAGAAGAGGATTTAACATTGAGAGTATTACTGTTGGTGAATCTGAAGTTGAAGGATTAGCACGTATGGTTATTGTTGCCAATGCCGATGAAAAGATTCTTGAACAAGTTATAAAACAATTAAACAAATTAGTTGATGTAATTAAAGTTAAAGATATATCAAAAAATGCTGTTCATAGAGAATTATGTCTAATTAAAGTTAACATTCCTAATGCAAAAGCAAGATCAGAAATTATGCAATATGTAAACATATTTAGGGCTAAAATCATTGATGTTTCTGAAGAAACTTTTATTATTGAAGTTACTGGAGATTTAAAGAAAATTGATGCATTATTATCTCTTTTAAAAGGATATGGAATAAAACAGCTTGCACGTACTGGTCTTACTGCTATGTCAAGAGGAATCTAATTGGTTGGTGTAATCAATGATGTTAGATGAAATTTTGGAGAATAATAAAAAGTTTGTTGAAGAATTTGAAGGTGAGAAATTATCTCACCATCCTCAAAAGAAGCTAGCTATCTTAACTTGTATGGATTGCAGATTAACTGGATTTTTAGAACCTGCACTTGGTATTGGTAGGGGTGATGCTAAAATCATTAAAAATGCAGGAAATAACATAGTTGATGAAGATGCTATTAGATCAATTGCAGCAGCTATTTTCAATTTAGGCGCTGAAGAAGTAATGGTTATTGGTCATACTGATTGTGGAATGGCTGGTTCTGATGCTAAAAAATTAGAAAAAACCATGCTTGAAAGGGGAATTCCTCAAGAAGAGATTGATAAATATGATTTAAAATCTTGGATTGGTGGATTTAAAGATGAAAAGGAAAATGTATTAGATAATGTGGATAAAATTAAAAATCATCCTTTAATTCCTAATGATGTTCCTATTCATGGGCTTATGATTGATATTGTAAGTGGAGAACTTGAAATAGTTTCTGATGATAGATAATCATCTTTTTTTTTATTTTTTTAATATTTTATTTTTCTTTATAACTTTTTCTTAATTTTAGTTACTTTTATAAGTGTAAAAAATAATATTATATATTTGATATTTAAGTTACTTTAAATATGATTTTTACTTGATTAATTTAGTAGGAGACTTTACAAATGAAAATGTATTATGATGCAGATGTGAATGCTGATGCTCTTAAAGACAAAACCGTTGCAGTAATTGGTTACGGAAGCCAAGGTAGAGCACAATCCAGAAACATGGCAGACAGTGGTGTCAATGTTGTTGTAGGTTTAAGAGAAAATGGTAGTTCTTGGAATTTAGCTAAAGAAGATGGTATGAATGTAATGTCCATCTCTGATGCAGCTAAAGAGGCAGATATTATTCACATTTTACTTCCTGATGAAATTCAAGAAGATGTTTACAACGATCAAATTGCAGAATATGTTGAAAGTGGAAATACAATTTCATTCTCCCACGGTTACAACATTCATTTCGGTTTAATTAAACCAGGGGAAGATGTAAATATTGTAATGTTTGCACCTAAAGGACCTGGTTCCAGAGTAAGAACAACTTACTTAGATGGTTTCGGAATTCCTGGTTTAGTAGCTATTGAACAAGATGCTACTGGAGATGCTTTACAACTTGCATTAGGTATGGCAAAAGCTACTGGTCTTACTAAAGCTGGTGTAATTGAAACCACCTTTAAAGAAGAAACTGAAACTGATTTATTCGGTGAACAAGCTGTTTTATGTGGTGGTATTACTGCATTAATTAATGCTGGTTTCCAAACTTTAGTTGAAGCTGGTTACCAACCTGAAATTGCTTACTTTGAAACTTGTCACGAAGTAAAACTTATTGTAGATGATATCTATGAAAATGGTTTCGGTGGAATGTGGAAAGATGTAAGTAACACAGCTGAATACGGTGGATTAACTAGAAGAGATTATGTTATCACTGAAGAAACCAAAAAAGGTATGAAAAAAGTTTTATCTGAAATCCAAGATGGTACCTTTAAAAAACAATTTGCTGATGAAAATGCTACTGATGGTGCTAACTTAAAAGAAATGAGAGCTGCTGAAGAGCAAGAAGATATTGAAACCGTCGGTAAAAGATTAAGAATTGCTTGTGGATTACAAAAAGAAGATTAAATTTCTTTAATCTTTTTTTTATCTTATTTTTTTAAATAATATATTTTCATTCTAATTTTTCATTTGGTGTTATTTCATGGCGTTTATAGGAATGGATCATGGTACAACAGGAATTTCTTTTTGTATAATGGATGATAATGAAGAAATCATTGATATTTTTAAGATTGGAAGAGAACAAAGTAAAAAAGGAGAAGTTTCACCTGTTGAAGAATTATCTAAACGTGTTGATTTAGATTCTGTTAAATTAATGGCAATTACTTATTCAATGGGGGATGGAATTAATAAAATTTCACCTATTGATAAAGTTAAAGATAGGGGTATTTTGTCTATTGATGGTGCTGGAAAAGTTACTGGTGGAGGAACTTCTGTTTACAGCGAACTTCAATCTACAAATATTCCAGCTATTTTAATTCCAGGTCTTCATAAAGATTCTGATTCTCTTGATCCTTTATTTAGAGCAGCTTATTCTCATCAGGCTAGTCCAGAAAAAGTTAGCATATGTTACAATGCATTTAAAGAGACTGGTTGGGAGAACATGATTGTTGCAGATATTAGCTCTAACAGTGTTGATATTTTAATTGAGAATTCTAGAATCAAAGGAGCTATGGATGCTTGTGTTGGTGCAATGGGAGTTATTCACGGACCTCTTGATTTGCAGATGATTCGTGATATAGATGAAGGTAAATGCAGTGCTAATGAAGCTTTTTCCAATGCAGGTGCTGTTAAAATAGCAGGTATTGAAGGAAAGGTAGCTAATCTAAAAGATGCTCTTTTTGAAAAATATATTGATGGCGATGAAGATGCTAAACTAGCTGTTGATACTTTAATTATGACCGTTGCTATGGAAATTGCTGGATTAATAGCTGTTAGTAAAAATAAAATTGAAGGTGTTGTATTAACTGGTTCTGTAGGTTCCTGTAAAAATCCTTTTGATTTTGAAAAAGAGATTAATAAATATTTAAAAGATAATTATCCTTTAAAAGTTATATCAAAAGAATCAGGAGCTATTGGAGCTGCACAAATAGCTTTTGATTTATATAATGGTAAAAAAGAGATTTTAGGTATTCCTGCGGAATACTAATTTTTTTTATTCTTTAATTGAGATGAAAAGTACTTTTCCACCTTTTATGGTTCTCAATTGCCCTTCACTTTCTAGGACAGGGTTTATAAAATTATCAATGGCTATTAGTCTTCCTTCATATTCTTCGCCATTTTTAAGTCCAACAATCACATTTTTTCCTTTAAATTGAATTAGCTGAGGGTTTTCTTGATTATCCATAGCTCTTCATCCTTTCATTAATTAAAATTATATTGTTGAACATACTTTATATAATGTAGTATTGTTTGTAATAGTAAAAACTATTAAATAATATGTTGAACTAATTAAATTTTAGTAGGTGTAAACATGGCTGTAAATCAATTAGAAAGAAATTTAGAGAGTATTACCAGAACAATTTCATACTTGAAATCTAAAGGATATAAAGATGAAAATAAAATAAAAGAATTAGAAGAAGAAAGAAAGAAAATGCTTAAATCACTTAATATTAATTAAACTCTTATTTTAACCACTCTTTCATTTTATTTAAATCTCCACACATGTCTAATGTAAGTGGAGTCAATGTAACTTTTTGTTTTTTTCTTAAGGAGTGGGAGTCTGTCTGTTCATCATTATGTTCATATAATGCTCCATCAATCCAGTAGTAAGGTTTTCCTCTTGGGTCTAATCTTCTTTTGACTATTGGTGTGAACATTCTAGTTCCTAATTCTACTACATCAAATTCTTCATCAACAGGGTTTGATGGAATATTAAGATTTAATAAATCTACTCCTTCAGGTAATCCTTTTTTTAATACTATTTTTACCAGTTTTTTAAGCATTTTTCCTGCAAAACTAAAGTCTACTTCAACAGCACCATTTTCAAATTTGATGTCGCTTCTTGTAACTTCTTGTGAAATAGCTATTGTTGGAATATTAAAACTTGCTGCTTCTAGGGCTGCTCCAATTGTACCTGATGTAGTTAATTCTGCTTTTCCAATATTCATTCCAGTATTTATTCCGGAAATCATTATATCTGGTTTATCTTCCATTATTTCAAAAAGAGCCATTGTTACAGCATCAGTTGGTGTTCCTGTGACTCCATATCCCATTGATCCATCAGCTATTGTTGTTGGGTTTATTCTTAGTGGTTCGTATAATGTTAATGCATGTCCTATTCCACTTTGTTGTGTCTCTGGAGCTACTACTGTAACGTCACATATTTCTTCAACGGCTTTTTTTGCAGCTAATATCCCTGTAGCATGTATTCCATCATCATTACTTATTAAAGCTTTCATATCTATTAATTAATGATTATAAATTAAAATATTTTATGATTAAATTGACTTCAGATTTTTTCTATTAACATTAATAAGTAAGCTTAATAAGGCACTTTTTATAAATTAATATTAATAGTTATTTTTTGAACAAATTTTTGTATGGGTGGAATTTTGGAAAAACCTCAGCTGATTAATTTTATTGCGAAAGTTATGGAGGAATCTGGTTTTAAAGTTTATAAGAACTTTAAAACATCACAGAGGGTTATTGATATATATGCTATACTTCCAACAACATTGGGGGATTTTGGTGTTGTTGTAGCATGTAATAATTATGATAAGAATTTTGAAGTATCTGTGGATTTATTAAAGGAAATGGAAGATGTTGCTGACAACTTAAAAGCATCTAAAGTAGCTATTATCACTTCTTCTTATTTTACAGAACAAGCAACCAATTATGCTCTTAGAAAAAATATTAAATTGGTTGATAGGGAAAACTTGCTTGAAATGGCTAAAAAATATCAGATGAAAGAAGAAACACAGCCAGAATTTGAAGAGGAAGTTTATGATGATGCCGGCTATGATGATTTTGATTATATAGGTGATGAATATCCTGAATATAGTTATGATGCAGATGATATGGATTATTTAAGTTCTGAACGTCAGGAAAATCCTATGCTTTATCAGAATTCATTATATAAACAAATTGGTGAAGATCGTAAAGGCAACTTCCTTTCAAGGTTAACTCATCGTTCCAAGGTAACCTCTTCTTCATTATATGGTTCTAATAAAAGGAGAAATATTTTAGATACATTAAGGCCATTTTTATCTAATCCAATTATATTGATTATTCTTATAGTGGCTGTAATTTACATATTGTCTTATATTTTAGGTAATCTATTGGGAATTGATGCAGGAATTGTAGGATTAATACAACTATTGGCTGCATTAATCTTAGCTTATGGTGTTACCTTTTACATTGAAAGAAATAGGTTCTTTATTATTAAAGGAACTATTATCTTCTTTGTATCATTGATAATTCTAATATTATTAATCTTATTCTAATTTCCACTTTTTTTTATATTTTTATAATTTAAAATAATTAATAAAGCACCTAAAAGATAGAATAACCAGATCATGATGTCTGTTGGACCTGTTTCAATCCAAATTAAAGTATGTGCTAAAATAATTGAATAGATTCCAATTCCAATACCTTTTTTATTAACTGCAACAGTATGGACTAATTTTGTAAATAATCCTAAAAACAGCATCTGTATTGTAAGGCCTATCATTCCAAAATCAAGGTATACTGGTCCAAATAGACTAGATGTTAAACAAACATTATCATGGAGCACATAATTGCCTACAAAGGTTCTCGGGCTTCCTGATGAAAAAATCATTGATAGAATATGTCCATCTGTTGTACCACCTAAAGGTATGATTCTCTCAAAGACTTCTAATGTAAATCCACATCTATAAAATATTAATTCAATTGGGTTAAGCATCCAATGTTGGTTAGCTATTGATTGTGATGCAATATAACCAATTCCTGCTCCTCCAATTAGAATAGCTAAGATAAAGATTATTCCTATTTTTTTGTTGATTTTGCCTATATAATATAATGTTATGAAGACACTTGCAAGAATACCGAGAAGTGAAGTTCTATATCCATTAAGTCCGAAAAGCAATGCTCCAACTGCTACAAGGAGAAGATATCTTTTTTTATAATATTTAGCAAGGAAAATATTAATTGCAGGTAGAAAGAGTACATAAGAAACTCTCCATATATTTGTTGTTGCATTTGATTTAAGCACACTATCAAATAATGGGATTCCTCCAAGTAAAATAAGGTTTATGCCCTGTAATATAATAGCTAGTAAAACAATTCCAAGCAATAATTTTTTAGATAGGATTTTATTTATTTTCTCACTAATTGAAGAGGAATAAGATGAATCATACTTCAATCCATATTTAACAAATGCAACCCCTATTAAAAAGATTATTATTGCATATATTATTGTTGAAATAACTTCAATGTCTAATGGGTCTTCAAATCGATAATTAAATGATCCGATGTAACCTGCTATTAAAAATACAGCTATTATTACTGTAATAATAGGGGGTGCAAAGAAATCTATTTTTTTATTCATATTCTTGCCTCATAATTCTCTTGCTGATATTGTTAGATTACCACCAAAGTTAGGCATTGCAGCTACGTGTGTATGCACATAACTTGCAAGTGTGTTGCCTTCAATAAATCCATCTTGATTTTCAAAAGATCCACGGCCACGTAATATTTTAAATGCAAATTTGTTTTTTAAGTTATTTTTATCCACTAAAACTTTTGAATAGTGGAATTCATGTCCATTGAATTTTTCACCTTTTTTAGAGATTATATTGTCTTCTTGAACTTCAGCTATTGTATATTTCAAAGCTTGAACTCTATCAGTTAATATGGATTTATATGGATAGGCAGAAACCATTTTATCATCATGGATTGAGTTCATAAGATACATTAACCCTCCACATTCAGCAAAAAGTGGCCTATTGTCCTCATGGAACTTTTTAATATCTTTTAGCATGGAGCTATTGGAGGATAATTCTTTAGAAAACAACTCAGGATATCCTCCACCAATGTACAATGCATCAACATCTGGCAGGTGTTCGTCCTTTAAAGGTGAGAAGTAGTGTATTTTAGCATGGTTGTCTTCTAAAGATTCAATGTTTTCTTTATAATAAAAATTAAAGACTTCATCATAAGCTACAGCAATGTTAACCTTTTGTTTATTTAATTTATTCCATATTGGTTCTCTATTAGCAGTTATTTTTGGAGATTCTTTCATAATCTCGACTAATCTATCTAAATCAATAGATTCTTTAATGGTTTTAGACCACATGTCAATAAATTTTAAGGAATTTTCACGTTCAACAGCTGGAACAAGTCCTAAATGTCTTTGTTCAATACTGATGGTGTCATCACGTTTAATTCCACCAATAACTTCAACACCAGTAATTTCTTCAATAGAACGTTTTGTTTTTTGGTAATGGGCTTCATGTTTAACTTTATTCAAAATGACTCCAGCTATGTTAATTTCAGGGTCTAGGCTTTTAAATCCTAAAACAATAGCTGCTGCACTTTTAACTAAACTTTTAGAATTAACAATGAGAATTACTGGTGCATTTAATGCTTTAGCTATTGAAGCAGTACTTCCAATATCGTTAACAGAGTCAATTCCTTCAAATAATCCTCTAACACCTTCTATAATTCCCATATCTTTACCATTCATTCCTTTTATAAAAGAATCCCGTACTTGACCTTCGCTCATAAAAAATGAGTCTAAATTTCTTGATACATTTCCAGTAGCTAGTGTATGGTAAGATGGATCAATATAGTCGGGTCCAACTTTAAATGGTTGTACATTATATTTTTCACTTAGTGCTTTCATAATTCCTGTTGAAATGGTGGTTTTTCCAACAGCACTGCCAGTTCCTGCTAATATTATTCTCATGTTATCAATTTATAATAGTTAATAATATTTAATAACTTCTTATTTTTCGCTATGCTTAGTATTAAGTACTTTTTTATAAGTTTTAATAATAAATTGTGTTTATTTTATTATAAATTAGTTATTTTTCCAATATATTTTGAATATTATTTAGTTTATAGAATATAAAATAAAATCTCTTTATAATTTTTTTATTTTTTTTAATCACTTTAAGAAAATTTTTGTTATTCATGAAGATTATTTAACAAGATTTATATACTCATCTTGTGTATATAGATTATTGTAAAAATGTAAAGATGATTTCATTCTCATGAAAAATAGAATAATTCCATTTTTTTATTTTAAATTAGAATTTTAAACCACCTTTTATTTTTTACTATAATTGTATTTTGTTAAAATAGAAAAATGGGAGTTATGCATGGGATTTTTAATATATGCTTGTCATGTTTTTCTTTTTTTTTTCGAAGTACAAAACAAGGAGTTAATAAGTTTGATAAGCACTAAACAAACATTTATAATCGTTTTGATGTTATTGATGTTTGCTATTCCTGCAGTATCTGCTGAAGATACTGGAGATATTGATGTAACATCTGATATTGGAGCTATAGATTCAATTGATGATGTTGCTACTGAAATATCATCTGATGATGAGATTAGTCTACAAGCAGACATTTCTACATCAAGTAATTTTACAAACCTGCAGGAGTCTATAACTAATGCAGGTGAAGATGATGTAATATCTTTAACTGGGGATATTATAAAATCTGACGATGAAAAAACTTCTTTTACAAATGGTATAACTATTGATAAAGATATTACAATCAATGGAAATGGCTATACTATTGATGCAAATAATAATGGGAGAATATTTAATATTGCTGAAGGAGTTACTTTAATTTTAAACAATATTAAGTTAATAAATGGTAACTCTGATTATGGTGGTGCAATTTATAACAGCGGTACATTAAATGCAAATGATGTTACTTTTGATAACAACACTGCAGTTTATAGAGGCGGAGCTGTTTATAACCTTGGTACTGTTATTGCTGATAATTCTAAATTCACTAATAATGATATTACTTATAGAGACAGTAGTAATGATTATGGTGGAGCTGCACTTTACAATGAACTTGATTCCATATCCAAAGTTTCAAATTCTGTTTTTGCAGATAATATGAAGGATTTCAAACAACAAGGTGTTGTTGGCGGTTTAAATGAAAGGGACCTAATTGTTGGTGGTGCTGTAGCAAATAAAGGGAATGCTGAATTTATTGGATGTAATTTTACTAACAACATTGGACGTTGGGGTGGAGCTATATTCAATGCAGGTTATGATAGAAAAGACAACTCAACTGTTTTAACTATTGTTGATTGTTATTTTGAATCAAATTCTGCAATTTATGGTCCTGGAATAGAAGTTCAGGATGCTATCTTTACTGTTACTGATTCTACATTTGTAAACAATGGTGCTACTGGTAAAGGTGATATGTCTCCAAATAACAATGATGGTGGAGCTATAAATGCATGGGGTTTAACCACTGAAGGTAATATTACTAACTCTGTATTTATCGCAAACTCTGCACATTTTGGCGGTGCAATAGATTTAGGTGAAGCTCGCTACTTTAACATTGTAAATTGTACATTTGAAAACAACACTGCTACTTATGGTGGAGCTATTGGTGCATCTTCCCAATCAGGAAGTGCGGATGTTTTAATTGCAGATTCCACTTTCATAAACAATGTTGCTTCTAATCAAGGGGGAGCATATCAAGCTACATTTCCAACTGAAATTATTAATTCAAAATTTATTAATAATAGTGCTGGTAATTGGGGTGGAGCTATTATAAGTTCTTCTGATTTAATAGTATCTGATTCTACTTTTGATGGAAATGATATTGTTAATAGAGGTTCTGGTTCTACTGATTATGGTGGAGCAGCTATCTTTTCAAATGGTGATTTAAAAGTAGATAACTCTGTATTCACAAACAATATTAAAAACTATGAAAATGGAGATCTTCTCACAGGTGCAATCACTTCATATGGTGATGTCACTGTAACTAACTCTTACTTTGCTAATAACTCTGGACGTTGGGGAGCTGCATTCTCTTCAGCAGACTACAACAATCAAGATTTAGTAACTGGCATTGAAAACTGTACTTTTGATAATAATAAAGGACTTTATGGTGCTGGTATTTGGAGTTGGGGTACAGACTTCAGTATAATTGACTCTACTTTTAATAACAACACTGCTTGGGGTAAAGGTAATATGACTCCAAATAACAACAATGGTGGAGCTATCAATGTATATGGGGCTACTGCTACTGGTGTTATAAGTGGTTCTACATTTATTGGAAATGAAGCTCAATATGGTGGAGCTATTGATATTTCTGAAAACGATGGAATTTTAATTAAAGATTCAACATTTACTGATAATTCTGCTACTTATGGTGGTGCTATTGTAGTATCTACTGCTGGTGCTGGATCAAATAACGTTACTATAATTAATTCTACTTTCACTGATAACTCTGCTACTGTTGGTGGAGCTATTCAAAATACAGAAAAATTAGTTGTAACTGACAGTGATTTTATTAACAATACTGCAGCTATCTCTTCAGCTATCTCTAATTCTGGATCAATGACTCTTACTGGGGATATTAATGTTGAAAGTGATGATGAAAATCCAATTTCTCAAACTGATCTAACATTCACAGAATTAGCTAATGCTATAGCAATTGCAGATGGTAAATTAACACTTACTGGTAATGTTGTAATGACTGAAAGTGAAGCAGCTACTTATAAAGATAAAGGTATTACTATTGACAAAGATATTATAATTGAAGGTAATGGTTATACTATTGATGCTAGGAATTTAGGTGCTATATTCAATGTTATTAACAGAGCTACTTTGACTTTAAATAATATTACTTTAACAAATGCAGTTGCTAATAATGGAGCGGTTGTATATGCAACCACTGCAAATGTAAATATTTACAACTCAGTTATTACAAGCAATGAGGCAACTAATTTTAGATATGGAATTATTGCAGCTATTTCAAGCAGTAATATAAATATTGTAAACACTACCTTCTCTGATAATAAAAATCTTATTTATCAAGTTGGTGGAACATTAAATATTGATTCATCTAAATTCACTAACAATGAGGGAGTATCAAGCATATCTGATTTAATATTCCTTGGAGCCACTGACACTACAATTACCAACTCTGAATTCATCGGAAACGATGGAACCATGGTATTTAATAATAATGGCGGATCAGTCATTATTTCAGATTCTATCTTCAAAGACCACACTGGCTCTGAAGCTGTATATAACAATGCAAATGGACATATGGAAATTGTAAATTCTGAATTCATTAACTGTGACGAAGGAGCTGCTTTCAACAACGGTAATGGATATATGCTCATTAATGGTTCTAACTTTGTAAACAACAGTGGAGCTGGAGGATCTGCAGGAGCTATATTCTCTAATTCCAATTCCCAATTAGAAATATATGATTCTAGCTTCATTAACAACAGTGCAATATCTAGTGGTGGAGCAATATTCATCAATGGAGCTTCTGATATATACATTGAAAACAGCGAATTCACAGATAACAGTGCATTATCTTCAGGAGATGCAATTTATGTAAATGGAGCAAATGCTAATTTAACTATCGCTGATTCCATATTTACAAACAATAATGTTGAATCCAGGGGAGATGTAAATTTCATTGTATCTGACTTTACTCATCTTGAAAATGCTATTAATGCTGTTGATGATGAGTTAGTTCTTGATAGTGATGTTACAATGACTGATGATGATTCTGATAAATATGCTAACGGTATCACAATCAACAAAGACATTACTATTGATGCAAAAGGACACACAATTGATGCTAGAGAATTAGGAAGAATATTCGACATTGCAAATGGCGCTACACTAACCTTAAACAATGCAGTACTAATTAATGGTAGATCCGACAAAGGAGGAGCAATCTACAACGACGGTACATTAAACATAAACAATTCAGTACT
Source organism: Methanobrevibacter woesei (assembly GCF_003111605.1). Lineage (NCBI taxonomy): Archaea > Methanobacteriati > Methanobacteriota > Methanobacteria > Methanobacteriales > Methanobacteriaceae > Methanobrevibacter > Methanobrevibacter woesei. The sequence continues at coordinate 115,000 of NZ_MZGU01000007.1, forward strand.
AATTAATGGTAGTGCTGGCCTAAGAGGAGGAGCAATCTACAACGACGGTGCATTAAACATAAACAATTCAGTACTAATTAATGGTAGTGCTGGCCTAAGAGGAGGAGCAATCTACAACGACGGTGCATTAAACATAAACAATTCAGTACTAATTAATGGTAGAGCTGACCTAGGAGGAGCAATCTTCAACAACGGTGCATTAAACATAAACAATTCAGTACTAATTAATGGTAGAGCTGACCTAGGAGGAGCAATCTACAACAACGGTGCATTAAACATAAACAATGTAACCTTAAAAGATAATACTGCATTAAGTTATGGTGGAGCTATTTACAGTAATGGTGATGTATCTATTTCTGATTCAACTTTAGATGGAAATGATATTGTTAATAGAGGTACTTCTCCAGGTTCTGATCCTGATTTTGGTGGAGCAGCTATCTTTATTTATGGTGATTTAGAAATTACTAATTCTAATGTTGTAAATAACCTTAAAAACTATGATAATGGTGACCTTCTTTCTGCTGTTATTATGACTTACGGAGATGTTACTGTAACTAACTCTTACTTTGCTAATAACTCTGGACGTTGGGGAGCTGCAATATCCTCACACTCAACTACTGGGGATATACTTGTAAATATTAAAAATTCAGTATTTGAAGATAATCAAGGTCTTTATGGTACTGGTATATTGATTTATGGTTCTGAATTTACAATTACCAACACTACATTCATCAATAACACTGCTTGGGGTAAAGGTAATATGACTCCAAATAACAATAATGGTGGAGCTATACAAATTTACGGATCTACTGCAGATGGTGAAGTTGTTGACTCTATTTTCATTGGTAATGATGCACACTATGGTGGAGCTATTGCTATATCTGAAAATAATGGTGTTGTAATTAAAAATTCTACATTTATTAATAACACTGCTACTGTAGGTGGTGCAATCTTTGCAGGTACTAGTCTTGCTGGTTTAAATGAAGTTACTGTAATAGGTTCCACTTTCATAAATAACACTGACTCTATTGAAGGTGCTATTGCAACTACTGAAAAAGCAACTGTTTCTGATTCTGAATTTGTTAATAATGGTATTCTTACTAATGCTGAGCTAACTATTTCAGGTAACACTTTCACTTCTGATTCTAAAGATTACTTTATCCAATCTGCAGGTGCAGGTGTTGTTAACAGTGAATTTGGCTTTGAAATCACTGTAGAAGAGGATGTAATTGCTGCAGATGAATCTGCTAAATTCTATGTTAACTTAACAGATGATAATGGTAATGTTGTTTGGGAAGCTGATGGTATTATAGTTACTGTTGGTGGTAATGATGTAACTGCTGTGTTTAATCCTGACACTAACTTATATGAGGCTGAGTATGTTACTGATGCTTCTGGTATTTTTACTGTTAGTGCTGAGTATAATGGTGTCTCTGATGATGTGCTTATTGCTTTTTATAAAGCAAATACAGAAATCACTGTTGTTGGAAATACTTCTTATGAGTATGGTGAAGACTTTGACTTTACCATAGTTGTTGATCCTGCTGTTAACGGCACTGTTACTGTAATTGTTAGTGATATGAACTTTGATGTTGAAGAAAATTACACATTCACTGTTGTTGATGGAGTTGTGGATTATGATTTCTCAGATTTCGATTTCACACCTGGTGTATACACAATTACTGTAGTCTATCCTGGTGACAGTTTACATGAATTTGCAACTGCAATTTTCACTATCAACATTGAAATGCTCTATACAGATGTAACCATTGATGTTGGGGATGCTGTATATGGTGATGATGTAACAATCACTGTTAGTACTGATGAGAATGCTGAGGGTGTTGTTGATGTAATTGTTGATGGTGAAACTTATGAGGTTCAATTAGTCAATGGAACAGGAAGTGTTGTTGTAT
>NZ_MZGU01000008.1 GCF_003111605.1 Methanobrevibacter woesei
CTTGGGTTCCAAAGATGTATGCTCCTCGCCCAAGCTTATCGCAGCTTACCACGACCCTCATAGGCAACTCAAGCCAAGCCATCCCCCAGACAGCAAAAGTAGCATAAAAAAAATATTTTCAACAAAAAAGAAGATAATACAAATCTTCATCTTTTTCTTATAGAATAAATAAAAGTCGTATTATTTCCTATATTCTGTCTTTTTATACTCAGTAAACTATACTAGACATAAATCTAATACACAAGAAAAAAGTCTTTCATTCTTTCTTCACGAATAACACATAATCTAAACAACAATTTGGTTAGTTAGTGCCAGTAGGGTTACTTATGCACGGAATACTCTAAAAAAGACCACAAAAAGTCTTAAATATTTTTTCCCTTCACACCTGATTCCAAACGAATCGGTGCTGCACCAATAAATAATATTATTCACACGATCTTGTAGATGATATAGTGTTTGATTGCTTATGATTTATCAATGCATGTCTCTATTCAAACACACAAATAAAATATCATATAATAAGAATTATAAAGTGTAAGGAGGTGATCCAGCCGCAGGTTCCCCTACGGCTACCTTGTTACGACTTCGCCCTCCTTAAAAAACCTAGATTCGAATGCAACAAAAAAAATCACATC
>NZ_MZGU01000009.1 GCF_003111605.1 Methanobrevibacter woesei
TGAAGACTCTGTTTACGGTGAAGATGTTGTCTTAAACATTAGTAGTAGTGTTCCTGGCTATGTAGCTATTATTATTGATGGAAGATACACTATTGGTTATATTGATGGTGAAGTATCCCTTGAACTTCCATATATTGCTGTTGGGGACCATGAAGTTAGTGTAATCTTTATTGGTGATGGAAACTATGAATCCTCACAGGCAAACACCACTTTCACTGTAGATAAAGCAGAATCTGATGTTACTGTTAATATTCCTGTTATTGGTGAGGATTATGTGATTATCTCCACTATCTTTGAAAATGATGCTACCGGGGAAGTCACAGTCACTATTAATGGTGAAAGCGTTACTGCTGAGCTTGTAAACGGTTTACAAGTAATCTACATCCCAAATCTTGGTGCTGGTGATTATCTTGTTGAAATCACCTACAGTGGTGATGAAAACTACAATGAATTAACAACAAACACAACATTCACAATTAATGAAACACTTGTCTTATCTGCTGAAGATACTACTTTGTATTATAAGAATGGTTCTACTTTTGATGTTGCTGTGACTGATGATGGTGAGGCTGTTGTTGGTGTGGATGTGATTTTCACTGTTAATGGTGCGGAGTATGTTCGTGTTACTGATGGTGAGGGTGTTGCTTCTTTGGATGTTAATTTAGCTCCTGGTGTTTATACTATTACTGCGTCTTATGGTGGTTTGTCTGTTACACGTAATGTAACTGTGTTGTCTACAATTGTTTCTGAGGATTTAACTAAGTATTATCGTAATGATTCTCAGTTTGATGTTGTAATTTTAGACA
>NZ_MZGU01000012.1 GCF_003111605.1 Methanobrevibacter woesei
TTTATGGTTGTTTTACTGTGATTTTGTTGGATGCTGTTGCATTTCCATAAACTGAAGTGATAATATACTCACCAGGAATCAAATTAATATTCAAATGAGCAACACCATTCTCATCAGTAACCCTGTTGTAGAAAACACCATTAACATTCATGGTTACATTCACACCAACAACTGGTTTTCCTTGACCATCAACAACAGCCACATCATAAGTACTTCCATCCTGGAAATCCATAACAAGATCCTCACCAGACACAGTAGGAAGCACAGTAACAACAGCAGACCTTAAAAGACCAGTTTTATAGTCATGAACAGTTAAAATATACACACCAGGATCCAAATTAATATTCAAACGAGCCATACCATTCTCATCAGTAACTCTATAATAGAATACACCGTTAATATTAATAGACACTTCTTGATTTGCTAAAGGATTACCTTCACCATCAACAAGTAACATATCAAATTGAGACTCATTACGATAATACTTAGTTAAATCCTCAATTAAAATAGTGGATAAAACAGTAACCATATTAGAAGTTACCTCACCATTAGCAGTATTTTTAACTGTAATGACATACTCACCAGGATCCAAATTAATATTAAACCTGGCCATACCATCATCACCAGTAGTTCTATAGTAGAAAACACCATTAATATTATACTCAACAGTCACACCAGAAACAGGATTACCATTACTGTCTAAAATTACAACATCAAACTGAGAATCATTACGATAATACTTAGTTAAATCCTCAGAAACAATTGTAGACAACACAGTTACATTACGTGTAACAGACAAACCACCATAAGACGCAGTAATAGT